>DASUWN010000001.1:0-13553 GCA_036378395.1 Candidatus Dormiibacterota bacterium
CCCACCGGTCGTCTTTCCCTCCTCGTCGACCGGAGGCGGCACCATCTAGCCCTAAGGCTCGAGGCCTCGCTAGCCAGAGTGCTCGACCCCCGGCGACTCGGACAACCTCCCTATCTTCCGGGAGGCTCTACTCCTATTAGCTCGGCTTGAAGGTCAGCATCTGCTTGCCCGGGTTGTACTTGCCAACCTGGGCGCCGATCGCGGTATCGAGAGCCGACCACTGGTAGGGGTAGTTCTGGCCCTGGGAGATGCCGGCGTCGTTGGTGTACATCTTGGTCCCGTCGTAGCCGGTGAGCACGATCACGTGGTAGACGTTGCCGGCGCTGTAGTAGGGCGAGATCGCCTGTCCCCCGGGCAACCCGTGCGTCATCACCGGGATGATCACCGGCTGCCCATCGGCCAGCGCGTGCTGGACGTTGTCGAGAGTGGCATCGGCCACGACCGGCTGCAGGTTGTAGAAGTGCTGGCCGACCTGGCCGACCTTGTCCAGTGAGAGATCCAGCACGCCGGGCCAAGTCGCCCGTTCCCACTGCACGATCTGGCCCATCGCGGCATCGGCGTCAGCTGGCGGGATCCTGTCGTTCGGATACTTCTGACCCTGATAGTAGCGGCCCACCATCAGCATCGCCGCCGCCTCGCAGTACTCCTCGTGGGCGCGGTCCCAGTTGGCGAAGGGCGCCTGGACCGTGAAGGGGACGTGCTGGATGAAGACGGAGGGCGGCAGCGGCGTAGGAGTCGGAGTCGGGGTGGGCGCCGCCGAGGGCGTCTCGGTCGGAGTCGGGGGCGCGGAGACCACCACCGCCGTCGAGGGCACCGGTTGCGCCGCCGCCGGAGCGTGGCGTGCCGAGTACACGGCCAGGCCGGCCGAGCTAAGCCCGGCCAGCACGGCGATTCCCGCAAAGGCGGCTTCGATCCGAACCAGCACGCCCGTACGATAGCCGCGGTGTCCGCAGAGGCGCCTCCGGCAACGGGGACCACGACCACGCTCCGGATCGGCTCGCTGGCGGTTCGCAACAGCCTGCTGGTGCTGGCCGCGCGCGTGGTTTCGAGGCTGGTCGCGCTGTTCACCGTGGTGATCCTGGCCAACCACCTGGGCGATGCCCGCTACGGCCGCTACGTGACGATGGTCGCCTACAGCGCGCTGGTCAGCGTCCTCGCCGACCTCGGCCTGAGCACCCTCTACACCCGTGAGGCGGCGCGGACCCCGGAACGACTGACCCAGTTCCTCGGCAATCTCCTGGCCGGCAAGGCGCTGCTCGGGCTGGCCGCCTTCGCTGTGCTCGGCATCGCGCTGGCGCTGGCCGGAGTGGGCGACCTGGCCCTCCCGGGCGGCGTGCTCCTGGTCGCCACCAGCTACTCGTCGCTGATCCGGAACACCTTCTATGCGACCGGACGCCTCGAGCTGGAGGCGATCGCCATCCTGGGCGAGATCGCGATCCAGGCCGCCGGCATTGTCGCGGGGGCGCGCACGGGGCAGGACGTCAGCTACTTCGTCTGGGTCTACGCGGCCTCCGCGATCGGGACCGCCACCTACGCCGCGGTCGCGATTCGCGGCTTCCGGCTGGCCGCGATCCGGCCCCAGGTCGACCTCGCGCTCCTGCGCGCCTGGCTGCGGCTGGCCTTTCCCTTCGCGCTCGGCTTCCTGCTCACCAACCTCTACTTCAGAGCCGACGTGCCCATCCTTCAGCACTACCGGCCCTTCCGTGAGGTCGGCTGGTACCAGTTCGCGTACAAGCCCTTCGAGGCGCTCCAGTTCGTGCCGCTGGCCTTCCAGACCGTCGTCTATCCGGTGCTGGCCGTGTATTTCCGGCAGTCGACCGGCCAGCTGCAGCTGGCCTATGAACGCTTCTTCCGGGCACTGGTCCTGCTTGGCTGGCCGCTCACGGTCGGCACGTTTGTCCTCGTGCACCCGATCGGGCGGCTGTTCCGGCTGTTTCCGCAGTCGGAGCCCTCGCTTCGGATCCTGGCGGTGGCGATCGTCTTCCTGTTCGCCAACTCGGCCTTCACCGCCATGCTCTATGCCATCGATCGCCAGGACCTCTTCGCCTGGACGACCGCAATCGCGGTCGTCATCAACGTCGGCCTCAACCTGGCCCTGATCCCGCTCTATGGGTACCTGGCCGCGAGCGCGACGACGGTGGTCACGGAGGCCGCCTTCTCGGCGTTGGCCTGCTGGTTCGTCGCCCGCCGGTTTCCGCTGCCCTGGCTCCGGCTGAGCTGGCGCACACTCCTGGCGGGCGGGCTGATGGGCGCCGCCCTGCTGCCGCTGGCCGGGCGGTCGATCTTCATTTCGGCGCCGGCCGGCCTCGTGGTCTATGTCGTGGCCGCGTACCTTCTCCGGGCGGTGCGCCGCGACGACGTCAGCCTCCTGCTGCGAGGGCTCCGGGCCCGATGAGGCTGGTTTTGGGACCGGGCGCCTCGGGCACCGCCGCGAGCATCAAGCCGTACGTCGAAGGCCTCCAGCGGCGCGGGGTGGAAGCGCTCGCGATCGACCTTCCCCGCGGCCGGGCCGAACGGGCAGCGCCCGCCTTCCTGCGCTACGCGGGTGAGGCGATCGGTGGACGCTCCTTCGGGGCGCGGGCGGCGAGCCTGGCCGCCGCCGCGGACGGTGCCGATTTCCCGGCGCTGGTGTTGCTGGCCTATCCGCTGAGCGGCAAGCCCGAGGAGAGGACCGCTCACTGGCCGCGCGTGCGCTGCCCGGTGATCGTGATCAACGGGACGCGCGACGGAATGGCGCCGGTGGCCGACCTGCAGCGGCTGA
Organism: Candidatus Dormiibacterota bacterium; assembly: GCA_036378395.1. Lineage (GTDB taxonomy): Bacteria > Chloroflexota > Dormibacteria > Dormibacterales > Dormibacteraceae > DASUWN01. The sequence goes on from DASUWN010000001.1 coordinate 2,762, forward strand.
TCGGGCTGCTGCCCAACGGGCGGCTGGAGCTGGTCGACGGCGCGGGGCACACCTTTGCCGGGCACCTCGACGACGTGCTCGACCACGCGGCGGAGTTCCTCCGTGGCCTCTGAGGTGTTGCGCGAGGCCAACGGCCTCCGCTTTCGGTGCCTGGAGGCGGGGCCGGCAGGTAGCACGCCGGTGCTGCTGCTGCACGGATTCCCGGAGGGGGCCGAGTCGTGGAGCGCGCAGCTGGAGGCGCTGGCCGGCGCCGGCCTCCACGCGGTTGCCCCTGACCTGCGGGGCTACGGCGGGAGCGATGCGCCGGCCACCGAGGAGGCCTACCGGCTGGCGCTGCTGGTTGCCGACATCACCGGCCTGATCGACGCGCTCGGCGCGGAGCGAATCCACCTCGCCGGTCACGACTGGGGGGCCCTGGTCGGCTGGGCGTTCGCCGCCCAGCACGCCGATCGGCTGCTCAGCTGGAGCGCGCTCTCGGTCGGGCACCCGGCCGCTTTCGCTCGGGCGGCCGCGAAGGACGAGGACCAGCGCAACCGGTCCGCCTACATCCGCCTTTTCCGGGAAAGGGGCAAGGCCGAGCAGGTCCTGGCCGAGGACGGCTACCAGCGGCTGCGGGCGATGTACCGGATCGGTCCCGACCCCGATGCCATCCCGGAGCCGGTCATCGAGCGCTTCGTGGCGAACCTGGCGCGGCCCGGCCGCTTGACCGCGGCGCTCAACTACTACCGCGCGGCGCTGGCCGACCTGGCCGGTCTGGGCCCCGTCAGCGTGCCCAGCCAGCTGGTCTGGGGCGACCAGGATCCGGCCGTTGGCGCCACCGGCACGCAGCTCACCGCCAGCTACATGACCGGCCCCTACCAGCTCGAGGTCCTGCCCGGAGCCGGCCACTGGCTGCAGTTCGAGCGGCCCGACCAGGTATCTCGGCTGCTGGTCCGCCATTGCCAAGCCAACCCGCCCGAATAGACTTTTCGCGGCCATGATGCCCAAGGACCCGGAGCGGCGGCAGGAGCTGCGGCGGCTCGACGACGTCCTGGAGGCGCTCGAGCAGCTGAACCTCAACGACCGCAAGGACCTCCCCGACGTGCTGGTCTACCGCCTCGAGGAGCTTGGCATCGAGACCCCGCGCAAGTTCACGGTGACCCAGCTGATCGAGAAGGTATGGAGCGTCCAGCAGCCCTTCCTGGTCAAGGTCGTCGTCGAGCGCCGGCGCCGCCGGCGGCGCCGCAGTCCGCTCGATCTTCTGGCCGAGACCGGGCCCTAGTCCGCCCCGCCCCGGTGCAGAACGCCAAGCGCGTGAAAGGGGGGAGAGGCCGGCGCGGGCTTTCCGGGCTCGGTCTGCTGATGGTCATCGTGGGTTTGATCGCGCTGGCGATCACCTACTCGGTGCTGCCCGCCTCGGTCTGGCGGCTCTGGCCGGTGGTCCTGATCGCAGTCGGCATCTTTGGGCTGCTGCGCCGGCCGGGCTGGGTCGAAGAGCTCGACTGGCGTGTCGGTCCCGAGTTTGGGCGTGCCGCCGACCGGCCGCGGAGGGTCTTCAGCTGGGCGCTGATCGTGGTCGGCTTCGTCTGTCTGCTCTTCACCCTCAATCTGGTCGATGAGCGCATAGTGGGTCCGGTGGTCCTGATCGGCCTCGGCGTGCTGCTCATGTGGCGGAGGTCGCGCTCCAACTGAACCCCGTCGAGTGGCTCTCGGTCTTCGCCGAGATCGGGGCGAAGGTGCGCGAGCGCACCGCCGGCTTGATGGGCTCGGAGGCCGGACGCATGGACCTGACCCAGGGCGCCGGCGGTGACATCACCGTCGAGCTCGACCGGGTGGCGGAGGCGACCTGCCTGGAGGTCCTGGACCGGGTCGCGAGCGAGGGCGCGACCTTTGCCGTCCTTTCCGAGGAGATCGGCCACCGGCGCTATGGCGCCGACCTGCCGCTGATCCTGATCGATCCCATCGACGGCAGCCTCAACGCCAAGCAGGGGTTGCCCATCTACGCGGTGATGCTGGCGCTGCACGACGGCGTGACCCTGGGCGACGCGCTGGTCGGCTACGTCTTGAACCTGGCCACCGGTGACACCTGGCACGCGGTCCGCGGCGAAGGGGCCTTCCGCAACGGCGCGGCGATCCAGCCGCTGCCCATGAAGCCGGGCCGGCGCGAGTTCGAGATGGTCGCCCTCGAGAGTTCGCCGCGCTCGGTGTTGCGCGCCCGCCCGCTGCTCGAGCGCTGCGCCAAGCTGCGCGTTTTGGGCTGCATGTCGCTCTCGATCGTGCACGCCGCCACCGGCGGCGTCGACGTCTTCTGCGCTCCCTTCAAGGCGCGCGCGTTCGACATGTCGGCGAGTCTCCTGATCATGCGTGAGACCGGCGGCATCGCGACCGATTGCGAGGGCGCCGACGTGGCCGGCGTCCGCGCCGGCTTGGACTCGCGCACCAGCCTGCTCGTCGCCTCCGATGCCGGCTACCACCGGCGTGCGCTCGACGCCCTGCGCGCCTCGTGAGCTTCCCACCCGAGTCGACCGTCTTCGTCGTCCTCTCCTTCGAGGGGCCGGACGTGTACAGCCAGGCCGGTGGACTTGGGGTCCGCACCAAGGAGCTGTGTCGAGCCCTCGCCGAGAGCGGCTACACGACGCACCTCTTCTTCGTCGGCGATCCCGACCAGCCCCCGGAGGAGAAGCAGATCGAGGGCCGGCTGCACCTCCACCGCTGGGCGCAGTGGCTGTCCAAGAGCCATCGCGCGGGTGTCTACGACGGAGAGGACGTCAAGGTCGCGGACTGGAACCGGAGCCTGCCGCCCTTCCTGATCGACCACGTGATCGAGCCCGCCGTGCGCGCCGGCAATCGGGTCGCGCTGCTGGCCGAGGAATGGCACACCGCGTGGTCGGTCTGCCTGGTGGCGGACGCGCTCTTCTACCGCGGTCTGCGCGACAAGGTGACGATCCAGTGGAACGCCAACAACGTGTTCGGCTTCGACCGCATCGACTGGCGGGCGCTGCAGGCGGCGTCCACGCTGACCACGGTCAGCCGCTACATGAAGGTGCGCTGCTGGGAGTGGTCGGTGAACCCGATCGTCATTCCCAACGGAATTCCGGCCGACGCCATCATCGACCCTCCGGCGGACGCGGTGCACGCCGTACGCACCGCGGCGGGGGCCGACCTGCTCTGCTTCAAGATCGGACGCTTCGACCCCGACAAGCGCTGGATCATGGCGATCACGGCGATCGGGATGCTGAAGCGACAGGGCATGCGCGTGCGGCTTCTGATGCGCGGGGGGCGGGAGCCGCACGGGGCGGACGTGCTCGCCCATGCCGCCACCCACGGGCTGGTGGTCGAGGACGCGCGGGCTCCGCAAGACGTGGCCGGGCTCGCCCGGCTGTTCAAGACCCACGCATGGGCCGACGTCGTCAACCTCACCTCCTTCCTGCCCGAGAGCCTGCTCGGGACCATCTACGGCGCCTGCGATGCGGTGCTTGCCAACTCCGGCCACGAGCCCTTTGGGCTGGTCGGCCTGGAGGTGATGGGGGCGGGCGGGCTGGCCGTGACCGGGTCCACCGGCGAGGACTATGCGGAGCCGTTCCGAAACGCGATCGTGATGGAAACCGACGATCCGCTCGAACTCGTCGCGGCGCTGCGGCAGGTGCACGAGCGGCCCGATTGGGCGCGCCGCCTGCGCGAGAACGGGCGGCTGACGGCGCCCGAGTTCACGTGGGACCGGGTGCTCGAGCAGCTGCGCTACCGGCTCGAGCTGTCGGCCGCCCGGCAGGGCGTCCGCTAACCGTCGCAGCCGGTCCTTTGCCACCATGGTGGGTGGTGGAAGGCGCAGATCGGGATGGGAGGCGAAGGGTGGTCATCGAAAACGTCCGCCCCGAGCTGGACGGCGGCCGCTTTGCGGCCAAGGGCTCCCTCGGCGAGCCGGTGCAGGTCGAGGCCGACATCTTCGCCGACGGCCACGACCTGGTCAGCGCGGTTCTTCGCTGGCGTGGCCCGGACCAGGAGTGGCGAGAGGAGCCGCTCAAGCCGGTGGTCAACGACCGCTGGGCGGGCGAGTTCGAGCCCCGTCAGGCCGGCCTCCACGACTTCGACATCGAGGCCTGGGTCGACCACTTCCTGACCTGGGAGCACGAGCTCGAGCGGCGCCTCGAGGCTGGCCAGAACGTGGCCGTCGAGCTGGAAGCCGGCGCCCTGTTGGTCGAGGCGGCGAGCCGCCGGGCACCGACCAGGGACGCCCAACAGCTCAGACGCCAGGCCGCCGCGCTGCGGGGCCGCGGTGCGACGCGGGCCGCGCGCTCGCTGCGCCTGCGCCAGCTGATGGGACGCCACGCCGACCGATCGCTCAGCACCTGCCTCGAGCGCCCACTAACCGTGAAGGTGGACCCCGAACGCGCGCGCAGCTCGGCCTGGTACGAGCTGTTCCCCCGCTCGGCATCGCCCGACACCAAGCGCCCGGGCACCTTGCGGGACGTGGAGACGCGCCTACCCTACGTCAGAAGCCTGGGCTTCGACGTCCTCTACCTGCCCCCGATCCACCCCATCGGCCACAGCTTTCGAAAGGGCCGCAACAACACCGTGAGCGCCACCCCCAGCGACGTCGGCAGCCCCTGGGCGATCGGCTCCGAAGCGGGCGGCCACAAGTCGATCGCGCCCGAGCTGGGCACGCTCAAGGACTTCCGGCAGCTGGTCCGCTCGGCGCGACGGCAGGGCATCGAGCTCGCGATGGACTATGCGCTCCAGTGCTCGCCCGACCACCCCTACGTGAAGGAGCACCCGGAGTGGTTCAGGCACCGCCCCGACGGCTCCATCCGCTACGCCGAGAATCCGCCCAAGAAGTACCAGGACATCTACCCCTTCGACTTCGAGTCCGAGGACTGGCGCGAGCTCTGGGACGAGCTCTTGAGCATCCTTCTTTTCTGGTGCGAGCAGGGCGTGCGCACCTATCGGGTAGACAACCCGCACACCAAGCCCTTCGCCTTTTGGGAGTGGGCGATCGCACGCACGCAGGCGGAATACCCAGGGACGATCTTCCTGGCCGAGGCCTTCACGCGGCCCAAGGTGATGTACGAGCTGGCCAAGCTCGGATTCACCCAGTCCTACACCTACTTCGCCTGGCGGCAGCAAGCCTGGGAGCTCAAGCAGTACGCGCAGGAATTGTTCACGCCTCCGGTCTGCGACTTCTTACGGCCAAACTTCTGGCCCAACACGCCCGACATCCTCACCGAGCAGATCCAGAAGGGCGGACCCCGCATGTCGGCCCTACGCTTCGTGCTGGCCGCCACGATGTCGGCCAGCTACGGCATCTTCGGGCCCTCGTTCGAGCGCGTGGAGGTCACGCCCTTGGTACCCGGCAAGGAGGAGTACCTGGACTCCGAGAAGTACCAGGTGCGGCATTGGGACGGCGCGGCGGAGCCGCCCCTGGCCGGCCTGATCCGCAAGGTCAACGCCATCCGCGCCGCGCAGCCGGCGCTGCGCCATGACCGTTGGTACCGGCAGCTGGCCACGGACAACGAGATGCTCTTCGCCTTCCTCAAGACCGCCCCCGGTGGCGCCGCGCCGGTCTGCGTCGTCGCCAATCTGGACGCCGAGAACACGCAGCGGGGCTGGATCGAGCCGCCCGTCGCAATCGACGGCGACTACGACGTGGTCGACCTGCTCAATGACGCGGTCTATCGCTGGCGCGGTGCACCGAATTGGAACTTCGTCGAGCTCAGCCCGTCCGTCACCCCCGCGCATGTGCTGCGGGTGGGCGCCCCGGTTCCGTAACGGTAATGAAGAACGGCCGCGACGCGACCTGGTACAAGGACGCGATCCTCTACGAGCTCCATGTCCGCGCCTTCATGGACTCGAACGGGGACGGCGTGGGCGATTTCGGGGGGCTGATCCAGAAGCTCGACTACGTCGCCGAGCTCGGCGTCACCGCGATCTGGCTGCTGCCCTTCTATCCCTCGCCCGGCCGCGACGACGGCTACGACATCGCCGACTACCGCACCGTCAACCCCCACTACGGAACCGTCGCCCAGGTGCGCCGGTTCATTCGCGCCGCTCATGAGCGCGGGATCCGCGTCATCACCGAGATGGTCGCCAACCACACCTCCGACCAGCACCCGTGGTTTCAGCGTGCGCGCCGCGCGCGGCCGGACAGCCAGGCGCGCGATTGGTACGTCTGGAGCGACACTCCCGAGAAGTACCGCGACGCGCGGATCATCTTCAAGGACTTCGAGACCTCCAACTGGGCCTGGGACGAGGTCGCCCGCGCCTACTACTGGCACCGCTTCTACTCCCACCAACCCGACCTCAACTACGACAACCCGCGGGTTCGAGCCGAGATCAAGCGGATCGTGGACTTCTGGCTCGGAATGGGCGTCGACGGCCTGCGGCTGGACGCGATCCCCTACCTCTACGAGCGGGAGGGGACGAGCTGCGAGAACCTGCCCGAGAGCCACCAGTTTCTGAAGGAGCTGCGCGCGCACATCGACGGCAGCTTCGAGGACCGTATGCTCCTGGCCGAGGCGAACCAGTGGCCGGACGAGGCGGTGACCTACTTCGGCGCCGGCGACGAATGCCACATGGCCTTCCACTTCCCACTCATGCCGCGCCTGTTCATGGCGCTGCAGATGGAGGACCGGTTCCCCATCATCGACATCCTGGCCCAAACGCCGGCCATCCCCGAGAACGCGCAGTGGGCGCTGTTTCTGCGCAACCACGACGAGCTGACGCTGGAGATGGTGACCGACGAGGAGCGCGACTACATGTGGCGCGTGTATTCCTCGGATCCCAACGCGCGCATCAACCTCGGCATCCGCCGCCGGCTGGCGCCCCTGATGAACAACAACCGGCGCCGGATCGAGCTGATGAACGGGCTGCTGCTTTCGATGCCCGGCACCCCGGTCATCTACTACGGCGACGAGATCGGGATGGGCGACAACATCTATCTCGGCGACCGCAATGGCGTGCGCACGCCGATGCAGTGGAGCGCCGACCGCAACTCCGGCTTCTCGGAGGCCAACCGGCAGCGGCTGTATCTGCCGGTCATCGTCGACCCCGAGTACCACTACGAGGCGGTCAACGTCGAGACGCAGGCCGCCAATCCGCAGTCGCTGCTGAACTGGATGCGGCGGCTGATCGCGCTGCGGCGGCGGCATCCGGCCTTCGGCCGTGGCACGATCGAGTTCCTGCACCCCGACAACCGCAAGGTGCTCGCCTTCATCCGCTGCTACGACGAGGAGAAGATCGTCGTGGTCGCCAACCTGTCGCGCTTCACCCAGTGGGTGCAGCTCGACCTCACCCAGTTCGACGGCCAGCGCCTGGTCGAGCTCTTCGGGCGCACCGAGTTCCCGCCGATCACGCGCCAGCCCTACATGCTGACCCTGGCCCCGCACTCCTTCTTCTGGTTCGCCGTCGAGCCGGTGCGGCAGGCAGCACCGGTCGAGGTGCGGCCTCACCGAGTGGAGGACGTTCCGGAACTGGTGTTGAGCGCCGGCATCGCGGGCCTCGTCCGGGGCGAGGACAACGCGCGCCTGGAGGAGATCCTGCCTTCCTACATCGCGTCCCAGCGCTGGTTCGGGTCCAAGGCCCGCGCCATCTCGGGCGTCCAGCTGCTGGACTCGGTGCCGGTCACCCACGGGCTCGGGACCACCCACGTCGCGGTGGTGGAGGTGAGCTACGTCGACGGGGCTCCCGAGGCCTATTTCCTACCGGTGGCGATCGCGCGTGGCGGCCTGGTCGAGCGGGTCTGGGAGCGCGCGCCCTGGGCGGTGCTGGCGCGGCTGGCCAACACCCGCGGGGCCACCATCATCGACGCGCTCGCCGATCCCGGTTTCGCGCAGGCGCTGCTGGACGCGATCTCGGAGCGACGCCGCTTCCGGGGTTTGGCGGGCGACCTGGTGGCGCTGCCCTCGCCCTTGCTGCGCCGGCTCCGCGGCGACCAGGGCGACCTGGCGCCCGAGCTCTCGGGCGCCGAGCAGAGCAACAACTCGGTGGTCTTCGCCGAGCGGCTGATCCTCAAGGTCTACCGGCGCCTCGAGGAGGGGATCAACCCCGACGTCGAGGTCGGGCGCTTCCTGACCGACCGCACCAACTTCCGCAACATCGCGCCGGTGGCGGGATCGATGCTCTACCGCCGGCACAGCGGCGGGGTGTCGGTGGTGGGGATGCTGCAGCAGTACATCCCGCACCGCGGTGACTCGTGGGAGTACGTGCAGCAGCTGCTCGACCAGGTCACGGCCAACCCCAACTCGCCCGAGGTGGCGACGCGCTTCCAGGACCAGGCGCGGCTGCTCGGCCGCCGGACGGCGGAGATGCACCGGGCGCTCGCCTCCGATCCCGACGATCCGGCGTTCCGGCCCGAGCCGACGTCGATGCTCGACGCGCGCTCGGTCTACCAGTCGATTCGGAGCCTGCAGTCGCAGACCTTCGAGCAACTCAAGGCGGTGCGGCCGCGTCTCGATCCGGCGCTCGTCGCTGACGCCGACCGCCTCTTCGGCACCCAGGCCGCTCTTCTGGAGCGCGCCCGCGGCATCATCCAGCGGCCGCTGACCGCGCAGCGAATTCGCGTCCACGGCGACTATCACCTGGGCCAGGTCCTGTGGACCGGGACCGACTTCATCGTCATCGACTTCGAAGGCGAGCCGGCCCGCCCACTCAGCGAGCGGCGGCTCAAGCGCTGGGCGTTCAAGGACGTCGCCGGGATGCTGCGCTCGCTCGACTACGCGGCCGCGGTGGCGGCGCAGGGCGAGCGCCCGACCGCCGAGGCGGCGGCCTGGGCCTGGGCAGCTTCGGTGTCCGATGCGTACCTTCAGGGATACATGGAGGTCGCGTCAGGTGCCTCCTTCATGCCCAAGACGCCGGAGGAGACGAAGCTGCTCCTGGACGCCATGCTGATCGAGAAAGCGCTCTACGAGCTGCGCTACGAGCTCAACAACCGGCCGGATTGGGTTCGCATCCCGCTGCGCGGCCTGCTCGCGCTGGCCGGACAGCCGACGGAGGTAGCAACACCTTGACCGACACGCAAGTCCAGACCCTGCTCACGGACCAGGACCTCTACCTGTTCAACGAGGGCAGCCACTTCCGCCTCTGGGAGAAGCTGGGCGCCCACCCGATGCCGGGCGGGACGCTGTTCGCGGTCTGGGCCCCCAACGCCGGAAGCGTCTCTGTGATCGGCGACTTCAACAATTGGGACGCGCGCGCGGCGCTGCTGCAGCCGCGCGGCAGCTCGGGCATCTGGGAGGCGTTCGTGCCCGGGGTGGGGAAGGGGACCGTCTACAAGTTCCACATCGTCGCCCGCGACGGCCACTGGCGAGGCGACAAGGCCGATCCCCTCGCCGTCTTCGCCGAGGTGGCGCCCAAGACCGCGTCCGTGGTCTGGGACCTCGACTACACGTGGAACGACGGCGACTGGCTGCGGTCACGGGGCGAGCGGCAGCGCGGGACCGCCCCCTGGTCGATCTACGAGGTCCATCTCGGCTCCTGGATGCGCGACGAGCACGGCGGAAACCGCTCGCTGAGCTACCAGGAGCTGGCGCCGCGGCTCGCCGACTACTGCGAGCAGCTGGGCTTCACCCACGTCGAGTTCCTGCCCCTCACCGAGCATCCCTTCTTCGGCTCCTGGGGCTACCAGTCGACGGGCTTCTTCGCGCCCACCAGCCGCTACGGCACGCCGCAGGACCTGATGGCGCTGATCGATCTCCTGCACCAGCGCGGGATCGGCGTGATCATCGACTGGGTCCCGTCCCACTTCCCGACCGACGCCCACGGTCTGGCCTACTTCGACGGCACCCACCTCTACGAGCACGCCGATCCCCGGCGCGGGTTCCACCCCGACTGGAACAGCTACATCTTCAACTACGGCCGGCACGAGGTCCGCTCCTTCCTGATCTCGTCGGCGATGTTCTGGCTCGACCGCTACCACCTGGACGGGATCCGGGTCGACGCGGTGGCGTCGATGCTCTACCTCGACTACTCGCGCAAGGCCGGGGAGTGGATCCCCAACGACTACGGCGGCCGCGAGAACCTGGAGGCGATCGAGCTCCTGCGCCGCTTCAACACCGAGGTCTACCGCGTCTTTCCCGACGTCCAGACCATCGCCGAGGAGTCGACCGCCTGGCCGCTGGTTTCGCGGCCGACCTACGTGGGCGGGCTCGGCTTCGGCATGAAGTGGGACATGGGCTGGATGCACGACACGCTGCAGTACTTCTCCCGCGATCCCATCCATCGCAAGTTCCACCAGAACGAGCTCACCTTCCGGGCCATCTACGCCTTCACCGAGAACTACGTGCTGCCGCTCTCCCACGACGAGGTGGTGCACGGCAAGGGTTCGCTGCTGGCCAGGATGCCCGGCGACGAATGGCAGCGCTTCGCCAACCTACGGGTGCTCTATGCCTATATGCACGCGACGCCGGGCAAGAAGCTGCTTTTCATGGGGGGCGAGCTCGGCCAGTCCCGCGAGTGGGACCACGACTCGCAGATCGACTGGTACCTGCTGCAGTACGGATTGCATTCGGGTCTTCAGCGCTGGGTCCGCGACCTCAATGCGGCCCACCGCGGCCAGCCGGCGCTGCACGAGTGGGACTTCGATCCCCAGGGCTTTGAGTGGATCGACGCCAACGACAGCGAGAACTCGATCCTGTCCTTCCTGCGCAAGTCGTCCAACGGCGACGTGGTCGTCTGCATCTTCAACCTCACCCCGGTGCCCCGCGACGGCTACCGGATCGGCGTGCCCCGCGGCGGCTGGTGGCAGGAGCTGCTGAACAGCGACGCTCAGGACTACGGCGGCAGCGGCTGGGGCAACATGGGCGGCCTCAACGCCACCGGTACG
>DASUWN010000002.1:0-23999 GCA_036378395.1 Candidatus Dormiibacterota bacterium
CCGGGTTGCGGACGCCGGTCGCGCTGTTGCCGATCGCCGCCCGCACCTCGTCCTGCGCGTAGACCGCGATCACCAGGTGGCAGCCGCCCTCGGAGGCGGCCTCGATCACGTGGCAGACGAGCGGCTGGCCGCCGGCGTCGAGCAGCAGCTTGTTCTTGCCCATGCGTGTCGCCGAGCCCGCCGCCAGCACGACTCCCGCCACCGGCAGCGCCCACGCCGCCAGGCGGTCGAAGTCGGGACGGTCGGAGCGCAGCCACTCGACGTCGGCGCCGGCCTCCATCCCGGCCTCCGCCATCTCGCGCATCTTGGGACCGTCCCCGCAGCAGACCAGCAGGCGCCGACCGGCAACCTGCGCCATGTCCGGGATCGAGTCCGGGAGCGGGCCGATCACCGCCAGGGCGCGGCAGTCGGGACGCGCGTCGAGGTGGTCGAGGGCATCCCCCAGCTCCCGGCCGCGGACGATGAGCACGTGCGGCCCCTCGGGCTCCCGGTAGGTGCGGTCGCGGATGGGCAGGTCGAGGTCGCTCAGGAGAAAGACCGCCACGGCGGGGGAACCATACGCTCAGAGACCCGTGACCCGCAGCCGCGAGCCGGCCTCGCTAACCTGCTCTGGTGCCCATCATCGGCGCCCACGTTGACTCCTCGGGCGGTCTCCACCTGGCCTTCGAGCGCGCGCGAGCGATGGGCGCCGACGCCATCCAGTGCCATCCGACCCCGCCCGGATTCTGGGGGTCGCCCAAGCTCGACGACGAGCGAGTGGCCAGGTTCGAGCAGGCCGCTGACGCCCACAGCCGGCCGCCCTTCTACTTCCACGCCGTCTACCTGATCAACCTGGCGGGCGATGACGCGACTCTCCGCCAGCGCTCGGAGAGCACGCTCGCCGGCTACCTGGCGGCGGCCGACAGGCTCGGAATCTCGGGCGTGATCTTCCACACCGGCAGCCACAAAGGCGCCGGTTTCGAGAAAGTGCTGCCGCAGATCCGCGAGCACCTCCTGCACGTGCTGGAACGGGCCGATCCCAAGCGGGCGCGGCTGCTGATCGAGAACAACGCCGGGCTCGGCGGCTGCGTCGGGGCGCGCTTCGAGGAGGTGCGGACGCTGCTGGACGCGGTCGACGACGAGCGGGTGGGCACCTGCTTCGACACCTGTCACGCGTTTGCTTCGGGCTACGACGTGCGCACCGCCGAGGAGGCGGCGCGGACGATCGACGAGTGGGACCGCGTGGTCGGCCTCGACCGGCTGGACGTCGTCCACACCAACGACTCCCAGACCGGCCTGGGCAGCAACCGCGACCGCCACGCCAACATCGGCCTGGGGCAGATCGGCGAGGCCGGCTTCGCCGCGCTGCTCCACGACCCGCGGCTGAGAGGCAAGCCGTTCATCCTCGAGGTGCCAGGACTGGACGGCAACGGCCCGGACGAGGCCAACCTGAAGGTTCTCCGCCGCCTGGCGGCGTAAACCTCCCCCGGTTTTTCCAGAAATCCGGGCCTACGCCGGCCCGGATTAGCCCGAGTTTCTGGAAAAAGCCCGGGATCGCATTGGCGTGCCGGAACCCCCGAAGCGAGTCGCCATCACCTCGGCCATGATCCCGAGCGCGGTCGCCTCGGCGCCCTGCCCGCCCAGGTCGAGCCCGATCGGTCCGTGGACCTCGGCCAGCTGCTCGTCTGTGAACCCCTCCTCGCGGAGTGCGTCGAAGCGGTTCTGGTTGGTCTTCCGGCTCCCGATCGCACCCACGTAGCCGGCGCCTTTGCCCACCACTGAACGCAGCGCCGGAAGGTCGAATTTGGGGTCGTGGGTGAGGATGACGACCGCGGTCGAGCGGTCGATCGGGAGGGGGGCCAGCGCCTCGTCCGGCCAGGCCACGATCAGCTCGTCCGCCTCCGGGAAGCGCTCGCGTGTCGCGAACGCCGAACGCGCGTCGATCACCGTGACCCGGTAGCCCATCAGCTTGGCCAGGCGGTGGAGCGGGATCGCGATGTGGATAGCGCCCACGATCACCATCTGCGCGGGGCGCGGGTAGGGCTCGAAGAAGCTGTCTGCCTCGCGCCACGGCCGCTCGCCGTCCGGCGCGCGTTCCACGAGGTCGGCGACGCCGCTCCGGAGGTCGGTGCGCAGCAGCACCGGCCGCTCCGCCTCGAGCATCCCCGCCAGCCGATCGTGGACTTCGCTCGCCTGGTTCAGAAAGACGGCGATGTGGCCGCCGCAGGCGAGGCCGACCTCGAACGCGGCCTCGTCGGCGACGCCGTACTCGATGACGCTGGCGTCGCCCCCCTTGAGGAGCTTCTCGGCCTCCTCGAAGACGGCGCCCTCGATGCAGCCGTTGGACACCGAGCCGGCCATCCTGCCGCTCGAGCTGACGATCATCTTGGAGCCGAGCGGCCGGGGACTCGAGCCCCAGGTCTCGATCACGGTCGCGATCGCGACCTGCTCGCCCGCCGCCCGCCACGCCCGGTACTCGCTCAGAACTTCACGCATCTCATGCCTCCGCCGGGGCCCGCGAGGCGCGCCGCACCGGCCGGTGCTTATTCAAACCGCCCAACAGCCTTCCCAATTCATCCAGCGCCTCCACGTTGTGCGCGGCCAGGAAGTCGTCGGTGTGAGGCAGCGCAGCCACCATCCCGCGTGTCAGCGGCTCATATCCTTCCGAGCCCAGCAGCGGATTCAGCCAGATCAGCCGGTGCGCCATCCGGTGCAGACGGGCCAGCTCGTGCTCGAGGAGAGCCGGGTCGCCGCGGTCCCAGCCGTCGCTGATGACGATCACCACCGCGCCGTGTCCGAGCACCCGCCGCGCCCACTTGCGGTTGAACTCGGCCAGGGCTTGCCCGATCCGGGTGCCACCGCTGAAGTCGTGGACGCTGCGCGTGACCTCGTCGAGGGCGCGGTCGAGGTCGCGATGGCGCAGCAAGCGCGTGATCCGCGTCAAGCGGGTCGAAAAGACGAATGTCTCCACGTCTTCGCGGCGGGCGACAGCATGGGCAAAGATCAGCAGCAGCCGGGTGTACTTCTCCATCGACCCGCTCACGTCGCAGAGGAGCACGATGGGGCGCCGCCGCAGCCGCGGCTCGCGATGGAGCAGTGAGACCATTTCGCCGCTGGTCCGGATCGAGCGCCGCGCCGTGCGCCGGAGGTCGACGGCACCGCCGGACGATGGACGCAGCCGGCGGGTTTTGCGCTCGGCGATCCGCCAGGGCGACTGCTGGAGCAGGCGCCTGACCTCCTCGGTTTCCTGCCACGTCAGGTCCTCGAAGTCCTTGCGCCGCAGCAGCTCCTGGGCGCTGTAGCCCGAGCTGCTGGGGGGCGTTGGGTCCCCGTCCTGCTCGCGAGGAAGCCGGGACTGGTTGAGCCCGAGCAGGTTCATCCAGACCCGTGCCCGCTCCGGGTTGAGCGGCAGCGAGCGCGCTCGGCCGGGAATCGCGCCGGCGATGATCCGCGGATCGGGCGGGGCCCAGAAGATGTCGAAGGCGGCCTCGAAGATCGGCAGCTCCTCCTTCCGGCTCACGAAGACCGAGCGCAGCGCGGCCCGGAAGTCCTCGGCGTTCGAGAGGTTGACGAAGGGGAGCGCTCGCGCGGCGTCGGTCAGCCGGCCCGGACCCGCCTCCATCCCGGCGTCGTGAAGGAGCCGGGCGAAGGCCGCCAGCCGGGGCAGAAGGTCGGGCCGCTCAACCCCCACTGGTTTGCGCCCGCGCCACCAGCTCGGGGATGTTCTCGCGCGCCTTCTGCAGGTCCTCCTGGTACTTGAGGGCGGCCCCCAGCGTCGCGTCGACCAGCTGAGGATCGATCGAGGTCGCGCCCAGGGCCGCCAGCGAACGTGCCCAGTCCAGCGTCTCGGCCACGCCGGGCACCTTGTAAAGATCCATGCCGCGCAGGCTCTGGACCAGCGCCGCCACCTCGCGCGCCAGCTCGTCTGCCGCCTCGGGTGCGCGGGCGCGCACGATCGCGATCTCTTTCTCCAGCGTCGGGTAGTCGATCCAGTGGTAGAGGCAGCGCCGTTTGAGCGCGTCATGGACCTCGCGCGTGCGGTTGGAGGTGATCACGACGAACGGCGGCTGCGCCGCTTTGATCGTGCCGAGCTCGGGGATCGAGACCTGGAAGTCGGAGAGCAGCTCGAGCAGGAAGGCTTCGAACTCCTCGTCGGAGCGGTCGATCTCGTCGATCAGCAGGACGGGCGGCACCGCGTCTCGGTTGTCGATGGCGTCAAGCAAGGGCCGCCGCAGCAGGAACTCGGGGCTGTAGATCTCGCGCTCGGCGCTGGCGCGGTCTTCGCGCTCGCCGAGGAGCCGGATGTGCAGGAGCTGGCGCGGATAGTTCCATTCGTAGACGGCGTGGGCGAGGTCGATCCCCTCGTAGCACTGGAGCCGGATCAGGCGCGCCCCGAGGACGTCGGCCATGACCTTGGCCGCCTCGGTCTTGCCCACCCCCGCCTCGCCTTCGATGAAAAGCGGCTTGCTCAGCTTGAGGGCGAGAAAGATCGCCGTCGAAAGTGCTCGATCCCCGATGTAGCGGCGCTCGCTGAGGCGCGCCATCACGTCGTCGATCGAGGCCGGCGCCGAGCTCATTGGCTCCAGCTTAAGCGGCCGGCGGAAGCCGCCCCGCAAGTGCTGGGAAGTGGGCTTTACGGGGATGAACCAGGCAGGAGTGCGCGATAGCATCCCGGCCGATGGCAGCGGCTGTCTCGCCCCGTCAATACGCCGACTGGTTCGCCTGGGCCCTCCCCCACGTCAGCGACCCTGAGCGCGCCCAGTCGCGGCGGCGACCGCGGTCAACTCGCTGGCGAAGGGGGCAGACCCGGCGACCGCCGCGACGGCGGCCCAGCAGGCCGCGACCTCCGCCAGCGGCGTCAAGGTCAACATCGACGAGCGGCTCCGCATCTTCGCCGGCTGGTACGCGTGGGCCCGGACCGAGCTCGGCGTAGACGCTGACCGTGCCGAGACCGCCGCCCGCGCCGCGCAGCAGGCCGAGCTGGCGGGGCAGGGCGCTCAGGGCGCGGCCGCGGCCGCCCGGGCCGCCCTCAGCGCTCCCGGATCGATCCCGCCTCCGCCCTCCGCGATGCCTCAGCCGGCGGCCGTCCGGCCAGGCGGCGGAAGCGGGCTCGCACTTCTCGCCGACCCCGCCATTCGCGGCATCGGCTGGGGCGTCCTCTGCCTGATCGCCCCCTTCACGATCCACATCATCTTTCCGCTGCTGCCGGTGTTCGGTCTGATCTACGGCGTGCGGGCGATGCGGGCGTCGCGCGTGTGGGTCGGCTTCGCCGGGCTGGCGGTGAACGCGGTGGCCACATTGCTCACCGCGTTCCTCTGGATCGCCGCCCGCTAGCCGGGCTCGGCTAGCCCGCCCCCGCCTGCTCGATCGCCCGCCGGGTCAGCACCCGCGCCAGGTGCTTCTTGTACTCGGGCGTGGCCCGGATGTCGCCGCTCGGGTTGAGGCCGTCCGACGCGTGCTCGGCGGCCTCGGCCGGAGACGCCCCCTGGCCGAGCGCCTGCTCGACCGCCAGCGCCCGGACCGGCGTCGGCCCGACGTTGGTGAGGCCGACGCGCCAGCCCTGCTCGGTGCGCTGCGCGGCAGCCGCGACGATCGCCCAGTCGAACAGCCGCCGCCTGAACTTCAGGTACTTATGGGGGCCGTTGGCGACCGGGAAGACGACCTCGCAGACCAGCTCGTCGGGCTCCAGCGGAGTCGTGAAGAGGTCCTGGAAGAAGGTCTCCGCCGGGTAGCGCCGCTTGTTGGTGACGATCTCGGCGTCGAGCATCTTGGCGATCGTCGGATAGTCGCCGGCCGAGTCCGCGTGCGCGATCACGCCGCCGATCGTCCCCAGGTTGCGGACCTGGTTGTCGCCCACCTCGCCCGCCACCTCGGCCAGGATCGGCAGCTGCTGCTTGACCACCTCGGAGTTCTGGATCTCCACGTGGCGGGTCAGCGCGCCGATCCGCAGCTTCCCGTCTTCGGGATGGATATAGGACAGCTCGCGCACGTTGTTGATGTCGACCAGCGCCGTCGGCTGCGCCAGGCGCAGCCGCATCAGCGGGATCAGGCTGTGCCCGCCTGCCAGCACCTTGGCGTCCTCGCCAAACCGGCCGAGCAGCTGGGAGGCCTCCTCGACCGAGGAGGCCCGCGCGTATTCGAATGCGGCTGGGATCATTCGTCGTAGTCCTCCTGGTGGCGGGGACCCTCTTGCGGAGAGCCCTCGGAACCGGGTTCGGCCCGGCCCCCGGTGCCGATGATGCGTCCTTCCTCCTCGCTCCCGGTGAGCGCGGCGTCGGGATCGCCATGGGGATGGACGCCGGCGCGGTCGGGGGTGCCGGCGAACGCCACCACGTGATAGCCCTCGAGGCCGGTCCGGTGCTCCTGGACCATCGCCCAGAGGCGGTCGGGGCTGGCCGGCATGTCGACGTGGCGGATGCCGAGCGGCGCCAGGGCGTCGCAGATGGCGTTGATGACCGCGGCGCTGGCCGCGATCGTGCCCGCCTCTCCGATCCCCTTCACTCCCAGCTCGTTGCTGGGTGAGGGCGTGATGGTGCTGTCGAGCGAGAGGGGCGGCATCTCGTTGGCAGTGGGCACTGTGTAGTCGAGGAAGGTGCCCGTCTTGAGGGTGCCGTCTTCGCCGTAGATGACCTCTTCGAAGAGGGCCTGGGCGATGCCCTGGGCGATGCCGCCGTGGAGCTGGCCCTCGACGATCATCGGATTGATCACATTGCCGCAGTCGTCGACACCGACGTACTTGAGGATCTCGACCGCACCGGTCTCGACGTCGACCTCGACCTGGCAGATGTGGGCCCCAAACGGCCAGACGAAGTTGGGCGGGTCGAAATAGGCGACCGCTTCCAGCCCGGGCTCCATGCCGTCCGGACGATCCGCCCCGAAGCTTGCGAAAGCGAGCTCCTGGATGCCTCGCTTGTTCTCGGGCGAGCCCTTGACGTAGAAGTCACCCTGTTCGAAGGCGAGGTCCTCCTCGGCCGCCTCGAAGATGTGGGCCGCGAGCTTGCGGGCCTTGTCGACGACTTTGAGCGACGCCATCCGCACGGCGAGGCCACCTACAGCGAGCGAGCGCGAGCCGTAGGTCCCATAGCCGAAGCCGGTGCCTTCGGCGGTGTCCCCGTGCCGGATCTCGATCTGCTCGTAGGGAATGCCCAGGGTGTCGGCCGCAATCTGAGCGAAGGTGGTGTCGTTCCCCTGGCCGTGACTGTGGGTCCCGGAGTACACGATCACCGACCCGGTGGGCAGGAAACGGACCTGCGCCGCCTCAGCCAGGCCGACGCCACCGGTGGCGGGTGCGGTGGCGGCCGAGGGGCCAAGGCCGCACATCTCGATCCAGGTCGAGAGTCCGATCCCCAGATAGCGGCCCTGCTGGCGCGCCGCCTCCTGCTCCTGGCGGAATTGTTCGTACCCGATCATCTCGAGCGCGCGGCCAAGCGTCTTCTCGTAGTCGCCGGAGTCCATTACCAACCCGAAGTTCTGCTCGTAGGGAAATTCCCCCGGCTGGATGAAGTTCTTGCGCCGCACAGCCAGCGGATCCATCCCGATCTCACTGGCAAAGATGTCGAGCATCCGCTCCACCAGGTGTGTCGCCTCCGGCCGGCCGGCGCCGCGGTAGGGATCGGTGAGGACGCGATTGGTGAGGACGCCGACGGTTCGGGCCGCGATCTGCTGCCACTTGTAGGCCCCGCCGGCGAGCAGGCAGGCGCAGGCCTGGAAGGAGCCGAAGGTGCCCACGTAAGCGCCGGTGTCGATGTACTGGGTGACCTTCATGCCAAGCAGCGTGCCGTCGCGCTTTCCGGCCAGCTCGATGTCGAAGACCTGCGCGCGGCCATGGTTGTCGGTCTGCAGCGCCTCGGTCCGACTCTCAGTCCACTTGATGGGACGGCCTGTGATCTTGGCGGCGGCCGCGACCAGGTAGTCCTCGGAGTAGGGGCTGATCTTGCTCC
The DNA here is from genome assembly GCA_036378395.1 of Candidatus Dormiibacterota bacterium. Taxonomy (GTDB): domain Bacteria; phylum Chloroflexota; class Dormibacteria; order Dormibacterales; family Dormibacteraceae; genus DASUWN01. The sequence goes on from DASUWN010000002.1 coordinate 7,920, forward strand.
CGAAGCCTCCGCCGACGTCGAACGAGGTGACGCGCACGCGGCTCTCCGGCATGCCCATCGCGCCGGCGACGAAGAGCCGGAGCCAGTGCGGGTTTTGAGTGGAGAGCCAGATCGTCAGCTGGTCGTCGCCCCGGCTGTACTCGGCCATCACGGCCCGCGGCTCCATGGCGGTCGGCGCCAGCCGTTGCTGAAGGATCCGCTCCTTGACTGTGACCTCAGCCTCCTCGAAAGCGGCGTTGGCGTCGTCGTTGTAGACGAGGTCCCAGGCGATGTTGTCGGCAAGGTCGGTGTGGGCTTTGGGGCTGCTCGGATCGAGGGCCTTCTCGATGTCCATCACCGCCGGCAGCGGCTCATAGTCGACGTTGATCAGCGAGGCGGCGTCGGACGCCTGGTAGCGCTCCTCCGCGACCACCATGGCCACCGGCTCTCCCTGGTAGACCGCCTCTGCCTTGGCGATGAAGATCCGGTCGGGAACGGTCTTCTTCTCGGCGACGAAGGTTGGCGCCACCGGCGCCGCACCCGAGAGGACTCCTTCGAAGTCGCGAGCGGTGAGCACCGCGACCACGCCGGCCGCCTTGACGGCGTCGGTGACGTCGATCGAGCGGATTCGGGCGTGCGCGTAGGGGCTGCGGACGAATGCCGCGTACGCGATTCCCGGCCGCACCAGGTCATCGGTGTAGCGCCCGTAGCCGGAGACGAGGCGCGGGTCTTCGCGGCGGTGGATCTTGGCGCCGATCATGGTCGTGATCGCCATCGCCCTAACTCCCCGAGCCGCTGGTGGCGACCGGCTGGCTGCTGGTTGCCGGCTGCGCGGCGCCGCCCATGGTGGCGGCCGCCGTCTTGACCGCCTTGACGATGTTCACGTAGCCGGTGCAGCGGCAGAGGTTGCCCTCCAGCCCCTTGCGGATCTCGTCCTCGGTGGGGTTGGGATTTGTCGCCAGGAGGTATTTGGCGGCCATGATGAAGCCGGGCGTGCAGTAACCGCACTGGAGCCCGTGCTCGTCCCAGAAGGCCTGCTGGATCGGGTGCAGCTGGCCGTCCTTGGCCAGGCCCTCGATCGTCTCGATCTGCTTGCCCTCGGCCTGGACCGCGAACATCGTGCAGCTCTTGATCGCCTTGCCGTCGACCAGGATCGTGCAGGCGCCGCACTGGCTGGTGTCGCATCCGATGTGGGTTCCGGTCAGCCCCGCCACGTCCCGGATGTAGTGGACGAGGAGGAGCCGCGGCTCGACCTCATCCGCCCGGGACTTGCCGTTGATCGTTGTTGAGACCTTCAGCTTCATCGCCACCTCCAGAGGAATCGCCTAACGCTCTGGACACCGGCGCCCGAGCGCCCTTGCAGTCACCCCACTTAGCGCGGGTCGCATGACCCCGTCAGCCGTATTCTGGCGCTACCGTAGGGGAAATGCAGATCGAGAACTCGTTTGCGGTCAATGCGGCCCCGGACACGGTTTTCGAATTCCTGCTCGACATCAATCGCGTGGTGGGCTGCATGCCGGGCGCCGAGCTGTCGGAGGTGGTCGACCCCGAGACCTTCAAGGGCAAGGTCAAGATCAAAGTCGGCCCGATCACGGTCGCCTACAACGGCACCGCGCGCATCGTCGAACGCGACGTGCCAGCGCGGCGCGCGGTCCTCGAGGCGAGCGGCAAGGAAACCACTGGCCCCGGCTCGGCCCAGGCCAAGGCGACCATGGTGGTTACTCCGGAAGGCAGCGGCAGCACCGTCACGCTGAGCACCGACTTCACGGTGGCCGGACGCGTCGCCAACTTCGGCCGCGGCGTCATGGAGGACGTGTCGCGGCGGCTGGTGGGCCAGATGGCGACCTGCATCAAGGACAACCTCGAAGGCGCCCAGGTCGCGGCACCGCCGGCGGGTCCCCCAGCAACCGAGGGCATCCCGGAGATGAGCGCGGCCGAGGCCCCGGTGATGGCTGAGGAGACGGCTCCGCCGGTGGCATCGGCTCCTGCGGCCGCGCCGGCGCCGGCCAAGCCGGTCAACGCGATCTCGCTCTTCTTCGGCGTGCTCTGGGACCGGATCCGGCGCCTGTTCGGCTCAAAATAGGCTTCCGTTGCCGTCATTCGGTGGGGGAGCATCCCCCGGCCCCCCGCCTCGTTTCGAGCAGTTCTTCGCGCTCCGCCGCTTCTACTTCCTGAACAACCTCGACTTCTCGCCGGACGGGTCGCAGATCTCTTACGCCCACGACGGCTCGGGGCAGTTCAATCTCTGGGCGTCGCCGGTGTCCGGCGGCTGGCCGCAGCAGTTGACCGCAGTCGAAGACCAGGTCGTTCGCCACCACGCCTGGACGCCCAACGGCTTCGTTCTGGAGCTCGACCAAGGCGGCGCCGAGCAGTGGCAGATCAACCTGCTGCCGGCGCAGGGCGGCTGGCCGCGGGCAGTCACCAACAACCCGAACGTCCAATACGGCGTGGGGCCGGTCGCCGGCGACGGGCGCCGGATGCTGATCCACGGCAACCAGGAGCGCTCGACCGACGTCAGCACCTACCTGCTCGACATCATCGAAGGCCAGTACACGCTGGTCGCCGACCGCCCGGGCCGCCAGCTCTATCCGGGCGGCTGGCATCCCGACGGCCGCCAGGTCGCACTGACCGACTTCGTCGGCAACACCGACCAGCACACGCTGCTCTGCGACCTGGAAAGCGGAGAGCTCCGCGACCTCACGCCGCACGAGAGCGACGAGTTCAACGTCCCGCTCGGTTTCAGCGCCGACGGCCGGCTCCTCTTCAACGTGACCGACCGCAGCCACGAGTTTCCCTATCTGGAATCAATCGAGCTCCAGAGCGGCGACCGCCGGCCGCTCTGGCAGAGCGAATGGGGCGTCGAGCATGCCGCCCTCTCCGACGACCGGCGGCGAATCGCATTTGAGGTGATCGAGGACGGCTACTCGGTGTTCCGGATGCTGGACGTCGACCGTGGCGAGACGATTCCGGTCCCCGAGCTGCCCCGCGGCGTCTGCCTGCAGTTCGCGGTCTCCGGCGATGGCCGGCGGATCGGAGCGCTGATCGGTACCGGCACCCGCACCTTCGACGTCTATGTGGCCGATCTCGACGCGGGCCGCGTGACGCGCGTCACCGACAGCTTCCTGGGCGGCATTCCCGAGTCGGAGCTGGTCGAACCGGAGCTGATCCGCTATCCGACCTTCGACGGCAAGCAGGTCCCCGCCTGGCTCTACCGGCCGCCGGACGGCCGGGCCGACGGCAAGCTGCCGGTCCTGCTTTCGATCCACGGCGGTCCCGAGACACAGGAGCGGACGCAGGTGACGCGCAGCTCGCCCTTCTACCAGTACCTGCTCAGCCGGGGCGTGGCCGTCCTCGCCCCCAATATCCGGGGCAGCACCGGCTACGGAAAGAGCTACCAGAAGCTGATCCACCGCGACTGGGGCGGCGGCGATCTCAAGGACGTCGAGCACGCCGCGTGCTGGCTGCAGGAGCAGCCCTGGGTCGACCCCGCGCGAATCGCCGTTTATGGCGCCTCCTATGGCGGATTCGCCACGCTTTCAGCCGCCACCCGCCTGCCTGGCTACTGGCGCTGCGCGATCGACCTGGTCGGCCCCGCCGACCTGGTCACCTTCGCCCGCAATGTCCCGCCCTTCTGGCGCTCGCTGATGAAGAAGTGGGTCGGCGATCCCGAGGACGACCACGACTTCCTGCTCGAGCGCTCGCCGATCACGTACGTCGAGGACATCCAGGCTCCGCTCATGGTTCTCCAGGGCGCCAACGATCCGCGGGTCGTGAAGTCGGAGTCGGACCAGATGGTCGAGCGGCTGCGAGGCCTCGGCCGCGAGGTCGAATACCACGTCTTCGAAGACGAGGGTCACGACTTCAGCCGGCGCAGCAACCAGCTCCGCGCCTACGTGCTGATCGCGGCCTTCCTGTTCCGGCAGTTTGGACTTCCCGTGGAAGCCGACTGAGTTGGACGCTGAAAGCGCGCGCCGCCGAGCGCGCGAGCTCTCCCGCCTCAACGCCTTCATCTCGCTGAGCGAAGAGCAGGGCTCGCCCGCCGTCGCCGTCAAGGACCTGGTCGACGTGCGCGGAACCGTGACCACCGGCGGCGGTGTGATCCTCCCCGACGTCCCCGCCGAGCGCGACGCGCCGGTCATCGAGCGGATCCGCGAGAGCGGCGCCGCCGTAATGGGCAAGGCCAGCCTCCACGAGTGGGCCTATGGCGCGACCAGCGACAACCCGCACTACGGACCGGTGCGCAACCCGCACGACGAGGAGCGCGTGGCTGGGGGTTCGTCGGGCGGCTCGGCGGTGGCGGTGGCGACCGGCATGTGCGACTGGGCCCTGGGCAGCGACACGGGCGGCTCAATCCGGATCCCGGCCGGCTTCTGCGGCGTGGTCGGCTTCAAGCCCACCCTGGGCACCGCCGACACGGAGGGCGTGATCCCGCTCAGCCGAACCCTGGACACGCTGGGACCGCTGGCCCGCGACGTGGCCGGCGCCGCCCGGGCGCTGGAGTCGATGAGCGAGCTGACCGACCTCGTTCCTGAAGCAGTGCCCGACCTGGCTTCACTCCGGCTCGGCGTCCCGCGGGGCTGGGTCGAGGCGCTGGACGAGACCACCGAGCTGGTGTGGCAGCGGGTGGCGGAAGGGATCCCCGAGGTCGACTTCCTCGACCGCAGGTCGATGCATGACGCGGGGGTCACGATCCTGCTCACCGAGGCTCTCGCCTATCACCGGCGCTGGTTCACCGAGCAGCCCGAGAAGTATGGCGAGGACGTCCGGGCGCTGCTGCGCTCGGGCGAGGACGTGCCCCGCTCCGAGTACGTGGTCGCGCTCCTGGCCATGGCCCAGGTGCGGACCGAAGCCGAAGCCGCCATGGAGCGCCTGGGGGTGGACGCGCTGCTGGTCCCGGTCGCGCCCTTCGTGGCGCCCCGGATCGGCGAGCAGGCGCCGCGCGGCCGGCTGCTCGCCTACACGCGACCCTTCAATGTCAGCGGCCAGCCCGTGATCTCCTTGCCCGCGCCGGCGCCGGGACTGCCCGTGGGCATCCAGGTCGTCGGCCGCGCCGGGCGTGAGCGCGACCTGGTCGCGGTGGCGATGGCCCTGGAGGCCGCCTGGCAGGCTCCGGCGTGAAGTCGAAGGAGGTCTTTCCGGGCGTCTTCAGCCGCCACGCGCGGGCGTATCGCGACCGCGTCATGGACGTGGTCAGCCGGCGCCAGGCCCGCGGCCGGCTGGCCGTGCTGGAGAAGGTTGCCGCAAAGCCCGGCGAGCGTATTCTCGACCTCGCCTGCGGCCCGGGCACCCTGACGCTGCCGGTGGGCGCCGCGGTCGGGCCCGATGGCCGGGTGATCGGGGTCGACCTGGCCCCGGGCATGATCGAGCTGCTGCGGGAGGCCGCGCCCGCCAACGTCGAAGCGCGGCTGGGGGACATGGACCACCTTGATTTCGCGGACGCCTCCTTCGATGCCGTCACCTGCGGCCACGGCCTCCAGTTCGTACCGGATCTCGGCGCCGCCCTGCGTGAGGCGCGCCGCGTGCTGCGTCCCGGCGGCCGCTACGTCGCCAGCGTGCCCGCGGAGGGGTTTTCGGGCGGGATCCGAGAGGTCATCGGCGACCTGCTCGACTCGGTTCCTTCCGCCCCCACCGTCAGCGACCGGCTGGCGACGGTCGAGGTCCTCCGCGATCCCGAGGGCTGGCGCGACGCCGCCCTCGAGGCCGGCTTCGCCCGGGCCGACGTCAGCGCCTACGAGGAGGTGGTGTCCTACCCCACCGCCGCCGATGCCGCCGCCCGCACCGTCAGCTGGTGGGACTTCGCCTGGCGCCTCGAACAGGTGACGCCGGAGGCGCGGGCCGCGATCGCCGAGGCGATCGAGGAGCGGCTGCGCGAGCGCGTGCAGCGCTGGCCGCTGGAGCTGCCGGGCCGGACCCACGTCCTTTATGCCGTGAAGTGACCGCCGCGCTCGATCTCGACCGCGCCTACGAGGTGATGACGCTGGCGCGCCACCTCGACGAGCGGATGTGGCGGCTGGCGCGATCGGGGCGGGCGCACTTTGCCGTCCCCTGCGCCGGGCACGAGGGGATCGGGACGGCCTATGGCCTGGCGCTGCGCGCCGGCCACGACTTCGTCGCGCCCCACTACCGCGACCTGCCCGCGATGCTGGCGCTCGGCCTGACGCCGCGCGAGATCGGCCTTCACTTCTTCGCCCGTCGCGACGATCCCTGCGCCGGCGGCCGCCAGCCCTACGCGCACTGGGGCTCGCGCCGGCTGGGCATCATCTCGCAGCAGGGCCCGCAGCCCAACCAGGTCACCCATGGCGTGGGCGTGGCCTGGGGTTCCAAGCTGCTGGGCACCGACCAGGTGACCTGGATCGGCTTCGGCGACGGCGGCGCCCAGAAGGGCGAGGTCCACGAAGCCATGAACATCGCGGCCATCCACCGTCTGCCCTGCGTCTTCTGCGCCGAGAACAACGGCTACACGCAATCGGTGCCCAGCCGGCTGGAGTCGGCGACCTTCGACATCGGCGCCCGGGCCGGCGGCTACGGCATTCCCGGGGTTGTGGTCGATGCCATGGACGTCGTCGCCATGTACGAGGTGGCCGAGGCGGCGATCGCGCGGGCGCGCGCCGGCGAGGGGCCGACCTACATCGATGCCCGCTGCTACCGCTTTCTGCCCAACACCTCCAACGACGACGACACCCGCTACCGGTCGCCGGCGGAGGTCGAGGAGGCGCGCAAGCGCGACCCCCTGCTCCTGCTGCGCGCGCGCCTCGAGCCCGTGCGGGCCAACGTCCTCGACGAGGAGGCCATGACCGTCGCGGCCGAAGCGCTGGAGTGGGCCGAGGAGCAGCCGGAGGGCGACCCCGAGCTGGTGTATGAGCACACGTACTCTTAGCCTCCTCGAAGCCGTCCGCGAGGCCCTCGCCGAGGAGATGGAGCGCGACCCCCGGGTGGTGCTGCTGGGCGCGGACATCGGCCGCTTGGGCGGCGTTTTCCGGGCTACCGAAGGCCTCCTCGACCGCTTCGGCCCCGAGCGCGTGATCGACTCCCCGATGGCGGAGCTGGCGATCGCGGGGATCTCGGTCGGGCTGGCCATGCGCGGCCTGCGGCCGGTGGCCGAGATCCAGTTCGCGGACTTCATCCACGCCGCCATGGACCACCTGGCGGGCGAGGCGGCCAAGATCCGCTATCGCACCGCGGGCGACTGGACCTGCCCGATGGTGGTCCGGACCGCCTACGGCGGCGGGTTCCGGGGCGGCCCGTACCACTCCCAGAGCGTGGAGGCCTACTACGCCCACGTGCCCGGCTTGAGGGTGATGGCTCCCTCCTTCCCCGATGACGCCAAGGGCATGCTGACCGCCGCCATCCGCGACCCCGACCCGGTGCTCTTCCTGGAGCACAAGCGGACCTACCGCGCGATCACCGGGCCCGTCCCCGAAGGCGAGCACGTCATCGAGGATGGGCACCTGAGGGTGGCTCGGTCCGGCGACGACGTCACCATCTGCGCCTGGGGAATGCTCCTCCACGAGTCGCTGGCGGCGGCCGAGGAGCTGGCGGCCGAGGGGATCGAGTGCGAGGTCCTCGACCTGCGCTGGCTGCTCCCGCTCGACCGCGCCGGCATCCTCGACTCGGTGCGGCGGACCGGGCGCCTGCTGGTCGCGCACGAGGACACACTGACCATGGGACTAGGCGCCGAGATCTGCGCGCTGGCCGCGGAGTCCGGTCTGCTCCGCGTCCCGCCGGCGCGGGTGGCCGCGCCAGACGTCGCGGCGATCCCCGTCGCCGACCGGATGGAGGACGCGGTGCTCCCTGGCCGCCGGCAGGTGGTTGAGGCGGCTCGCGAGGTCGTCAGACGCCGAACCAGCTCCGGCGCCGCGGGTGCTACGGCCTTCGACCCAGTCATCCCGGAGGCCTCGAGCCTGCTCGAGGTCGAGCTCGGCACCGACTACCTGCCGCGGCTGCTGGCCGCGGTGGCCGAGGCGTGCGCGGAGTTTCCGGACTGCAATGCAGCGTTCAGCTGGGATGGGGTGCGCCGCCATCCGCGGGTGGAGGTCGACCTCGACCTCGGCCCGCGCGCTCCCGCTCGCGGGCTGGGCACCTTCACGGTCGTCGACTACGGCCCCGGCTCCTCGCTGCTCGGGCTGCCCGCCGTACGGCCCGGCCAGACCGCGGCGCTGCGGGTCGGCGAACCACGCGGAGGGGTTGCCTGGCTCGCGCTCAGCGTCGACCATCGTGCCGTGGACGGAGCCCTGGCCGGCCGCTTCCTAACCCACGTCAAGCGCGTGATGGAGGCGCGCGCGTGATGCCGCCCGCGCGCTCGATCCTCAAGCTGCTCGCGTTCACGGTGCCGGCCGCCCTCGGCGCCGCGGCCGCGCAGCCGGTGCTGGCGGCGGTGACGGGCACGGTTGGCGGCCGGTGGGCGGCGAGCATGGCTGGGCCCGGCCTGGCGGTGGCGGTCGCGCTGGTTATCGCCGACCGCCTCTCCGACCGCGGCCTCGGCGCGCCGCCGTGGTATTCGGCCTACCTCCTCTTCCCAGGCGCCTTCCTGCTCGCCGGAGCGGCGTCGATGTGTCTGATCGGCGCCTTCGTCGAGCTGCCGGCGGCGCGGTTGGTCTGCTGGGAGCTGCTCGCGATGGGCGCCGCGACCTGGGTCGCGGGCCTGGTCTGGGTGCGCGCGCATTCCTCCGGGGAGCGCTGATCCGGTGGACGTCGAGCTGCCCAAGCTCGCCGATACGCTGGTCGAGGGTACCGTCGCGCGCTGGCTGAAGCGGCCGGGGGAGGCGGTGCGCAAGGGCGAGCCGCTGGTCGAGATCGAGACCGACAAGATCAACTCCGAGCTGGAGGCACCCGCGTCCGGCGTGCTGGCCGAGGTGCTGGTGCCGGAGGGCGAAACGGTCCCGGTCGGTGCGGTCCTGGCCCGGATCGAGTCCGAGGCGCCCGCTCGGGGCGAGACGCCGGCCGGGGTTCACGAGGCGGTGGTCGCCCCGCGTCCCGAATCGGGCTTGAGTCCGATGCGGCGGCGGATCGCCGAGCGGATGCAGGAGGCGCGGGCCCGGATCCCCCAGGGAGCGTGCGTGCGCGAGGTCGATCTCGCTCAGATCACGCGTGGCGAGCGGAGCTGGACCGCCTACTTCGTCAAGGCGCTCGCCGCCGCGGCCGAGGTGGACCAGGTAGGGGTCGCGGTCGAGGTGCCTGACGGACTGCTGGTGCCGGTCATCCGCGACGCCCGGCAGTCGTCCCTCGGGGACATCTCGGCGCGGACCGCCGACCTGGCCGGCCGCGCTCGCGAGGGCAAGCTGCAGCCGGAGGAGGCCGGCGGCGCCGCGATGACGGTCACCAACCTCGGCGGCGGAGGCACGTTGATGGCGTTTCCGCTGATCAATCCGGGCGAGCGTGCAATCCTCGCCACCGGCGCCATCCGGGACGGCCGCTGCTTCCTTACCCTTTGCTACGACCGCCGTGAGTACGGCGACTGGGCAGCCGACCGCCTCCTGGCGCGAGTCGCGGAGGAGCTCGCCCGGCTCTAGAGCGCCGGCTGGCTGGGCTCCCCCGACAGCTGCCGGGCGACGATCGCGGCATCCTCGCCGACACCCAACATCAGCGAGGACTTGCGCTTGCGCAAGAAGTGCACGCCCACGAAGTAGAGGCCCGGCGCGACCGTGCTGGCGCCGTCCGGCGCCACCGGGAACCCCCACTCGTCGAAGGCGCCGGGGACGTGGACCCAGCGCGCATAGTCGGGCCGGAACCCGGAGGTGAAGATCACGGTGCCGAACCCGTCCAGGTCGAGCTCGACCGGAGCGTCGGCGATGAACGGCTCGGGAATTGGGAATTCCGGAACCGCGTAGCCGGCGGCCGGCAGCTGGTCGCGCAGGACCTTGCACATCGCCGAGTAGCGCTCGTCCCCAAACGCCACCGATTCTCCGAGGTCGGGAGCGAAGTGGACGCGACCCCCGGCGACACCGGTCAGGTGGCCCACCAGCTGCACGCCCATCGCCTGCAGGACCCGCGGATTGAGGTCGTGGCCGCCATCACGACCGGTGATGAGGATGTTGGCCCCCAATCGCGCCAGCGGGTTGGCGAGCGAGCTCAGCGTGTGTTCGAACCAGTTGGTCCGGCTGAGCCAGTCGATGATGTCGAGACCCTCGAGCCGGCGCGGACCCCAGGGCGCGCGGCCGACCGCCAGCGAGACCTCCCGGCCGGCGAGGTGGAGGTCCTCGGCGAGCTGGCATCCGGTCTGGCCGCTGCCGACCACGAGCACCCGGCCCGGTGGCAGCGCCGCCGGGTTGGAGTAATCCTCGGCGTCGATCACCAGCAGCCGGTGAGGAAATTCACCACCGGCCGGAGGCCGGTGCGGTCGCTGGTAGGCGCCGGTTGCCACGACCACCTGCCGCGCCTGGATGGCACCGGACGAGGTCTCGAGGACGAATCCGCCCCCCGCCAGCGGCTTCAGCGCCTCCACCGCCACGCCGGTCTGGACCGGCGCTCGAAACGAGCGCGCAAAGCCCTCTAGGTAGCGAACGATCTCGTCGCGGTGAACGAAGCCCTGGGGGTCGTCACCGGCGTAGGGGAAGCCGGGCAGATCCAGGGTCCAGTTGGGCGTGACCAGGCGGAAGGCGTCCCAGTGGCGGCGCCAGGTCTCGCCAATCCGGTGGCGCTCGAGGACGAGGTGGTCGACCCCGGCCAGTGTCAGCTCGCGGCTGACCGCGAGACCGGCCTGGCCACCGCCGAGGATGGCGACCTCGATCAAGGTCGGGCGATGGTAGCGCTTGCCGGCCGCCCGTGCGTCAGAGGCCGAGCTCGGCCCGGCGCTTCGGGCGTGACGGGTCAGGCATCCAGCCCGGCATCTGGTTCAGGAACTCGTCGCCGGCCGGCTGCTCGGGGAAGACCTTGTGCGGGTTGAGGATGCCGTCGGGGTCGAACAGGCGCTTCAGCGAGCGCATGGTCGCCATCGCCAGCGCTCCATGCTCGACCTCCGCGTAGTCGCGCTTGAGCGCGCCCAGCCCGTGCTCGGCCGAGATCGAGCCGCCCAGCTCGATCGCGTCCCGGAAGATGGTGGCGGCGGCGCCGCTGACGAGGTGGCGCTTCTCGTCGGCGAAGAGGAAGGTCGGATGCAGGTTGCCGTCGCCGGCGTGGCCGACCGTCACAATGCGCAGGCCCGTGCGCTGGGCCAGCGCCTGGACGCGGCGGATCATCTCGGGGATCGCCGAGATCGGGACGGCGACGTCCTCGGCGAAGAAGTTCTTCGGCATCGCCATCAGGACCTTGCCGAACGAGCGGCGCGCCTCCCAGAGCCGCTCGCGCTCGAGCGACGACTGCGCGACTCGGTTGTCCGCACCGCCCAGGAGCTCGACCATCTTCAGCAGGTCGAGCTGCACGAACTCCTCGTCGCTGCCGTCCTGCTCGACGATCAGCACCGCCTCCAGGCCGGTGGCGAAGCCGGGCGGCAGCCGGTCCCCGACCAGCTCGATGCTGCCGCGGTCCATGATCTCGATCGCGGCCGGGAAATGCCCCGCCGCCAGCGCCCGCGCGACCGCCTCCCCCGCCTCCTCCAGCCGGCGAAAGCCGACCATCGCCGTCGAGCGGTAGCGAGGCTGGGGAACCAGCTTGAGGACGACCTCGGTGACGATCCCGAGGGTGCCTTCCGACCCGACGAAGAGCTGCAGCAGCCGGTAGCCCGAGGATCGCTTGCGGAGCCTGCCCCCGAGCTTGAGGATCCGGCCGTCGGCGAGCACGGCCGTGAGGCCGATGACGTAGTCGGCGGTGACGCCGTACTTGACGCAGCGCATGCCGCCCGAGTTGCAGGCGACGTTGCCGCCGATGCTCGACATCTCGTAGCTGGCGGGGTCGGGCGGGTACATCAGGCCGTGCTCGCCGGCCGCCGCGTCAATCTGAGCCGTGATCGCGCCCGCCCCGGCGACGGCGACGGTATTGCCGGCGTCGATCTCGATCGAATCGAGGCGGTCGAGGCTGAGCACGACCCCGCCCGCCAGCGGCACCGGCCCTCCGACCAGGCTGGTGCCGGCCCCGCGCGCCACCACCGGGGTCCGGCTCCGGGCGCACGCGGCGACGGTCGCCGCCACCTGGTCGGTGTCGGCGGGACGCACCGCGCACAGCGGGGGCGATTCCAGGAAGGTGGCGTCGTGGGTGTAGTCCTCGAGAGCCTCACCGACCACCACGAAGGCGTCGCCGCAGATCGCGCGCAGCTCGGCGACCAGGTCGCTCACCGCCTCGAAGGATAGTCAGCCGCTGCCACGCCGAGCAGCCTTAGGCTGGGAGCTATGGCAACCATTCCGGACCGCGTTCGCGACGTTTTCGACGAACCCGCGCTCGCCCACGTTTCGTACCTGAGTCGAAAAGGCCAGATCGTGACCTGGCCGATGTGGGCCCACTTCGATGGCGAGCACGTTCTGATCAGCTCGCCTGTGGGCTCGCGCAAGGGCCAGGCTTTCCGGGAACGGCCCCAAGTCGCGATATCGATCGTGAGTACGAAGGACCCCTGGCACTGGGTCTCGATCAGCGGGCGCGTGGTCGATATCCGGCCCGATGACGACCTCGAATTCATCGACCGGATGGCCCAGAAGTACACCGGTCGCGACTACCAGCGCCGGGGACCGCGCGAGGTCTTCGCGGTGGCGATCGACCGCGTCAGCCCGGAATCCTAGACGCCTTAACAACTCTTCCCGGACGCGGGTCCGAAGGATCCGGTCACGAACGCCACGGTGAGGTGCATGCGCCGACTGCTCGCCGCCGCCACTGCCGCCGCCTCGCTCGCCCTCGTCCTCAGCACCGGCGCCAGCGCGGCCGGCCCCTATGTCTCGGGAACGACCGGCTACGACGTGTCGTATCCACAGTGCGGGGTGACCGTGACCGGCACCTTCGGCGTCATCGGCGTCAACGGCGGCCGGCCCTTCAGCCAGAACCCCTGCCTGGCCGGCGAGTACGCGACCTCGAGCAGCGGCGGGGCATACCTCAACACGGGATACGCCAGGACGTACGCCAAGCGCATCACCACCGACTGCCAGACCCGTTCCGCCGGCTATGTGGGGAGCTCTGCCCAGCAGCAGGCGTATGCGATCGGCTGCAGCGAGGCGCAGTACAGCGAGTCCTACACCGCGGGCCAGGGGGTGGTGCCGCCGGTGTGGTGGCTCGACGTCGAGACCGCCAACTCCTGGTCGACCTCCAACCTGACGCTCAACCAGGCCACGATCCAGGGGCTGGCCGACACGCTGGAGGGGACTGGCGCGTGGGTCGGTGTTTACTCGACCGGGAGTCAGTGGGGGCAGATCGCCGGAGCCGGCTGGACGCCGGCCGGGATCAGCGCGACCTGGGTGGCCGGCGCCTCCGCTTCGACTGCGGCCGGCTACTGCTCACGGTCGTTCACGACGGCGCCGGTCTGGCTCGTCCAGTACGTCGCCACTTACGATCAGGACTACGCGTGCTGAGGAGCGGTTCTTAAAGCTCGCGGCGGTCGATGACGCGGGTGGCCTTGCCCTCGCTCCGGGGCAGGATCCCAGGCGCCAGCACCGTCACTGTGCATGTGAGGCCGACCGACTCCTTGATCAGATCCTCCGCGCTCCGCTTGAGCGCGTCCCGATCGGCGTGCACCTCGGCCTCGACCAGCACCTCGAGCGTGTCCAGATGGCGCGCCTCGCGGTCGACCACCAGCTGATAGTTGGCGGTCAGGCCAGGGATCTCGGTCAGGATCGTCTCTACCTGGCTGGGGAAGATGTTCTCGCCCCGCACGATCAGCATGTCGTCGGTGCGGCCCCGAACCTTCATCATCCGGACGAAGGGACTGCCGCAGGGGCAGGGATCGCGGTTGAGGATCGTGCGGTCCCGCGTCCGGTAGCGCAGCACCGGCGCGGCGCGGCGGCGCAGGCTGGTCAGGACCAGCTCCCCCTCCTCCCCGATGCCGACCGGCCGGCCGGTATCGTGGTCGATGGCCTCGACGTAGAAGTGGTCCTCGTTGACGTGGAGCCCGTCGTGCTCGTGGCATTCGACCGCCACCCCGGGACCGCCGAGCTCGGTCAGCCCGTAGATGTCGAACGCCTCCAGTCCCAGCCCGTACTGGATCTGGCGGCGCATCCCCTCGCTCCAAGGCTCGGCCCCAAAAAAACCCACCCGCAGCTTTAGGTTGGGCCGCGCCGGCAGATTGGCGATCGCCTCCGCCAGGACCAGCGCGTAGGACGGCGTGCAGCAGATGACGGTGGTGCCAAGGTCCTCCATCAGCATGACCTGGCGCTGCGTGACCCCCGAACTGGTCGGGATCACGGTCGAGCCCACCCGCTCGGCGCCCAGGTGGAAGCCGAGACCGCCCGTGAAGAGGCCGTACCCGTACGCGTTTTGGACCACGTCACCGGGCGTCACGTCGCCCGCTCGCAGCACGCGCTCCATGCACTCGGCCCACAGCTCCAGGTCCTCGCGGGTGTAGGCAGTCACCACCGGATGTCCGGTCGTGCCGCTCGAAGCGTGGACGCGGACCACCTCCTCGAGCGGGACCGCGAACAGGCCAAACGGGTAGTTGTCGCGGAAGTCGTCCTTGACGGTGAAGGGGAGCTCGGCAACGTCTTCCAGCGAGCCCAGCGGCTTCCCAGGCAGCCGGTCACGGTAGAAGGGAACGTTCTCCCGAAGCCGGTCCAGGAGGTCGTTCAGGCGCTCCAGCGTCTCGGTCTGGGCGACCGCCACCAACCTATTATCGGGTTCCAGAAACGGGTGGGCCCGCGCGCGCGTTGAACGTGGTGGTGATGGCGCGTCCCTTGGTGGCGGCGGTCGCGATGGCGCTGACGCTCGCCGGCGCAACGGCCTGCTCGGGCTATCAGATTCCGGGCCTGACCGGCAACCTCAGCGCCTCCCAGATCATCGCGCTTCCGGCCCAGGGCGACTACCGCGACCTCCACTTCACCGAGGTCGGGATCAGCACCGACGGGACCGTCGTCAGCTCGGCTGAGGGCAGTGCGATGCTCAAGCCGGGCCACGGCCTCCGCATCACGCGCACCTACTCTGGCAAAGGCGTCGCGCCGTTCACGTCTATCTGGGCGGGCGGCCAGACCTACTCGCCGGCGCAGCCCGGCTGGCCGCACGTCCTCTGGAACCAGCAGGGACCGATGCCAAATGGACCCCAGATGTACTTTCCCGACACCTGGGCCGCCTACCCGCCGGCCACCAGCGCCGGCACCGAGGGCAGCGGCATCGACCTGGCCTGGCGCGTGACGACCATGCTCAACCAGATGCAGAAGGCGACCTTCGTGATCCGCCAGCGCGACTCCTTTCCGCTCCGCGTAGATCTCAACGACCTACGGGCCGCACAAGCGGTGGCCATGGGCAAGAAGGGGATTCCGGTGCGAACCCGGATCACCTTCGACCGCGCCAACAGCGGCGTCAACATCGCGCCGCCTCCCGCCAGCCAGCGCATGCCGCCTCCAATCGGCAGCGATGTCGGCGACGTGGTCGGCACCGGCGTGCGCGCCAGAGTCCTGTCAGATGTGGTCGGGTACAAGGGTCCGCTCGGGCCCGGCACCCAGAACGTGGTCGGGGTCGAGGTCATGTTCGAGGTCGATCCCGGCTATTACTCCGGCTGGCGGCCCGACCACATGGTCCTGACCAACCGCCGCGGACAGCAGTTCACATCATGGATGGGCAACTCGGGGTGGGCGCCGGGCGTCGTTGGACCCGTCGTTCCCGGCAGTCAATACAGCCTGCTGATGTTCTGGGACGTGGGTACCGATCCAGGGCCGCCGTACGACCTGACGCTGCAGCTGGGGGACGTCCCAATGCCTCAATATCCAGGGAAGCCCGGCTCCACCGGCGCGCTGGCGACGGTGTCGGGCACTGTCCGCCTCCGCTAAGGAATCTCTTCCAGCCGGGCCAGGACCTGCCGCAAGACCTCTTCCGGCTGCGCCCCCAACACCAGAAACCGGCGGTCGAAGATGTGCGCCGGAATCGCGTTGATGCCGGCCCCCTCGGCGTCCTGGCGCGATGCGTCGAGCGCCGCCTCGTAGCGCCCCTCCTCCAGGGCCCGTCCCAACTCGACGGCGTCGAGGCCGACCTCGCTCGCGATCCGCTTCAGGTCCTCCACCCGGTCGAGGTCGCCGGTGCGCTCCCAGTGCGCCTTGAAGAGGG
>DASUWN010000003.1:0-9754 GCA_036378395.1 Candidatus Dormiibacterota bacterium
CCTGGCCGCTCTCCTCGAGGAGGAGTACGACCCCGAGGCGGTGGCGGCTACCGCCACCTACGGCCTTCAGCGCAAGCAGGAGCTTCTGGCCCAGGCCTTGCGCGGCACCGTCGGCGCTCACCAGCGCTTCCTGCTCGACCAGATCCTGTCCCACATCGACTTCCTGGAGCAGCGCATCGCCGGCCTGGACAAGGAGGTGGAGGCCCGCTTCCGCCCTTTTGAGCCCCTGATCGAGCGCCTCGACCAGATCCCCGGCCTGGGCGTGCGTGCCGCTCCGGACATCCTGGCCGAGATCGGTACCGACATGAGCCGTTTTCCAACCGACCGCCACCTCGCCTCCTGGGCCAAGGTCTGCCCCGGCAACAACGAGTCCGGCGGCCGGCGCCGCTCCGGCTACGCGGGCAAGGGCAACCGCCCTCATCGCCCGCCAGGCTGTGCGCCGCCTCGAGCGCCTCGTCGGTTTCCGGAAACGCGGGCCCGGATGTATACAGGCAGGCCCGCGTTTCTAGAAATCGTCCCGAGAGGAGAGGCTAGACGCGCGTCGGCACCAGCCGCCCCGCCGTGTCCGCCCCCGACCGCACCTCCTCGTGGTACTCGGCGTCGGTGTTGACCTTCCAGGGATCCAGGTCCGACACGCCGGCGATCCGGCGGGCGACGAGCAGGGCGGTCATCATCGAGTGGTCCTGGTTGTTGTACTTGTGCATCCCGTTGCGGCCGCACAGGTGCAGGCCGGGGACGTTGGCGGTGAGCCAGTCGCGAACCACCTCGACATTGCGCTGGTAGTGGTCGTCGTAGACCGGGTAGGCCTTGGGCATCCGCACCACGCAGCCGTCGACGACCTCCGACCGCCGGCTCAGCCCCAGCTGCTCGAGCTCCCGCGCGCCCAGCTCGATCAGGTCGGCGTCGCTGGAAGACCACAGACCGTCGCCTTCGAAGCAAAAATACTCGAGGCCGAGGCAGGTGCGCGCCGGGTCGGCGACCATCGCAGGCGACCAGTTCTTGAAGTTCTGGAGCCGGCCGACCTTGACCCCCGGCTCGTGCACGTAGATCCAGTTGTCGGGAAAGACGTGGGCTCGATCGAGGACGAGCGCCACGGTCACGAAGTCGCGGTAGCCGAGGGCTTCGGCGGCGGCGCGGACGGGCGCCGGCGGAGGCGGGTCGAGGGCCGCCACCAGCTCCCGGATCGGCAGCGTCGAGACCACGTCTGGAGCGCGCCACTCCGACTCCCCCGCTCCGACCACCAGGCCGCCACGCCAGCCGATCCGGGTCACGCGCGTCCCCAGCCGCACCTCCGATCCCGCGGCGCGGAGCCGCTCGGTCACCCGCTCCCACATCTGGCCCGGGCCCAGCCGCGGGTAGCGAAACTCGTCGATCAGGGTCTTGATGACCTCCGAGCGCCGGCCACCGGCCCGCCGCTGAGGCAGCAGCGCGCCCTTGATCGCCTCGACCAGGCTGAGGCCCTTGATTCGCTGCGCCGCCCAGTCGGCCGAGAGTTCGCTGCAGGGGATCCCCCACACCTTCTCGGTGTAGGTCTTGAAGAAGATCCGGAACAGCCGCTTGCCGAAACGATTGCTGACCCAGTCCTCGAGGCTCCGTTCGGGCCGCCGCGGCCGCAGGCGAGCCAGCGCGTAGGACCAGACGCAGAGCACGGTCTCGACCAGGCCGAGGTTCTTCAACGCATTGAAGGCGCGGAGCGGGTAGGCGAAGTACCTGCCGCGGTAGTAGATCCGGGATAGCCGGTCTCGGACCAGCATCTCGTCGCCGAGGACCTCGGTCCAGAGGTCCTCGATCTCCTGGTTCTTGGAGAAGAACCGATGGCCCCCGATGTCGAACCGGTAGCCATGATGCTCGACCGTCCGCGCGATGCCGCCCACGTAGCGCGGGTCGGCCTCCAAGACCAACGACCGCCGCCCGAGCTTGCTGAGCTCATAGGCGGCGGTCAGACCGGCGGGGCCGGCCCCCAAAACGAGAACGGGGGCGGCGGTTACGTGCCCTCCTCCCAGGACGACAGGTAGCGGACCTGCTCCTCGGTCAGGGTGTCGATGGCGACGCCCATGGCTGCCAGCTTGAGTCGCGCGACCTCGGCGTCGATGTCCTTGGGCACGTCGTAGACCTTGCGCTCCAGCGACTCCCGGTTCCGCGCCATGAACTCGACCGAGAGCGCCTGGTTGGCGAACGACATGTCCATCACCGCGGCCGGGTGTCCTTCGGCCGCGGCCAGGTTGATCAGCCGGCCCTCGCCCAGCACGTTCAGCCGCCTCCCGTCCTCCAGCTTGTACTCCTGCACGAAAGGACGCACGTCGCGCACCGAGCTTGCGAGCCCGTCCAGCGCCTTGAGGTTGATCTCGGAGTTGAAGTGACCCGAGTTGGCCAGGATCGCGCCGTCCCGCATCGCCTCGAAGTGGGCGCGATCGAGGACATTCACATCGCCGGTGACGGTCACGAAGATGTCCCCCACCTCGGCCGCCTTGGCCATCGGCAGCACCCGGAAGCCGTCCATGGCCGCCTCCAGGGCCTTGACCGGGTTGATCTCGGTCACCACCACGTCGGCGCCCAGGCCCTTGGCCCGCGAGGCCAGCCCACGGCCGCACCAGCCGTAGCCGGCGACCACGAACGTCTTGCCCGCCAGCAGCACGTTGGTGGCGCGGATGATGCCGTCGATGGTCGACTGGCCGGTGCCGTACCGGTTGTCGAACATGTGCTTGGTGTCGGCCTCGTTGATCGCGATGATCGGGTAGCGGAGCACGCCCTGCTCGGCCATCGCGCGGAGCCGGACGACGCCGGTCGTGGTCTCCTCGGTGCCGCCCCAGACGTCGCCCAACTGGTCGGTTCGGTCGCGGTGAAGCATGGTCACCAGATCGGCGCCGTCGTCCATCGTGAAGTTGGGCCGGTGCGCGAGCGCCGCGGCGATGTGCGAGTAATAGGTGTCGTTGTCCTCGCCTTTGATGGCAAAGGTGCGGACCCCGTGGAGGCGAGTCAGGGCGGCCGCCACCGGGTCCTGGGTGGAGAGCGGGTTCGAGGCGCAGAGGACGACGTCAGCGCCGCCGGCCTTGAGCGTGATCATCAGGTTGGCCGTCTCGCTGGTGACGTGGAGGCAGGCGCTGACCCGCAGGCCCTCCAGCGGGCGCTCCTTGGCGAACCGCTCGCGGATCGCGAGCACTACGGGCATCTCGCGCGCCGCCCAGTCGATGAGGTCCTGGCCGGCCGGCGCCAGCTCGATGTCCTTCACGTCGTAGTCGCGGGTGGTGGTGTTCATTACCAGGGTCAATCTCCTTCGAAAGTGATCACGCTGCGGACCTCGTAGCGGTCGAGCAGCTGGCGGCCGTTGAGCGCGGCCAGCTCGATCAGGAACTGGATGCCGAGGACGTCTCCGCCCAGCGCCTCGACCAGCTGCACCACCGCGGCCGCGGTGCCACCGGTGGCGATCACGTCGTCCACCACCAGCACCTTCTGGCCGGTCTGGATGGCGTCCTCGTGGATGTGGAGGACGTCGTTGCGGTACTCGAGCGTGTACTCGACGCTGCGCGTGCGCCAGGGTAGCTTGCCGGCCTTCCGGATGGGAACGAACCCCGCCCCGAGCTCGATCGCCATGGCGGCGCCGAACATGAAGCCTCGAGCCTCCATGGCGGCCACCAGGTCGACCCCGCGGTCGCGCCACGGATTCGACATCTGGATCACCGATTCCCGCAGGGCGGCGGCATCGGCGAGGAGCGGAGTGATGTCTCGGAACAGGATCCCCCGGATCGGAAAGTCGGGGACCGTGCGAATTCGGTCGGCGAGGTTCACAGAGCGGACTTGAAGTATTCCATGGTGCGCCGGAGCCCGTCCTCGACCGCCACCTTGGGCTCGAAGCCGAGCAGCGCGCGGGCGCGAGTGAGGTCGGGCCGCCGCTGCTTGGGATCGTCCTGCGGCAGTGGGCCGAACTCGACCTGGCTCGAGCTGCCCGTGATCATCTTGATCAGCTCGGCCATCTCGAGCACCGTCACCTCGTACTCGGTGCCCAGGTTGAACGGCATCTCGTCGCCGTTCTCGTAGACGGCGAGGACGCCGCGCACGAGGTCGTCGACGTAGCAGACGCTGCGAGTCTGATCGCCCTGGCCATAGACGGTGAGCGGCTCGCCCCGGAGCGCCTGGCGGAAGAAGTTGGGGATGAAGCGGCCGTCGTCGACCCGCATTCGCGGGCCGTAGGTGTTGAAGATGCGGACGATCCGGGTGTCCACGCCCCGGGCTCGGTTGTAGGCCATGGTGAAGGCCTCGGCGGCTCGCTTGGCCTCGTCATAGCAGCCGCGGGGTCCGATCGGGTTGACGTTGCCGTAGTAGCTCTCGGGCTGGGGATGGACCAGCGGATCGCCATAGACCTCCGAAGTGGAGGCGAGCAGGAAGCGGGCCTTTTTGGCCAGTGCCAGCCCGAGCATGTTGTGGGTTCCCAGGGTGCCGACCTTGATGATCTGGATCGGGACCTCGGGGAAGTCGACCGGCGAGGCCGGCGAAGCGAAGTGGAACACCGCGTCCACCGGGCCCTCGACCGAGAAGGGCCGGCTGACGTCGTGCTTGAGGAAGCTGACGTCGAGGCCGGCCAGGTTGCCCTGACGGCCGGTGATCAGGTTGTCGAGGACGACCACCTCCCAGCCGCTCTCGAGCAGCGCCTGGCAGAGGTGGGAGCCGATGAAACCGGCCCCCCCGCTCACGACCGCGCGGCTAATTGCGACCTATCCCGCGGTAGACAAAGCCGAGGTCGCGCATCCGCTGAGCGTCGTAGATGTTGCGGCCGTCGACGACGACCGGCCGGCGCATCGTCCGCTTGATCCGCGCCAGGTCGAGCTGGCGGAACTCGTTCCACTCGGTCACCAGGAGGAGGGCGTCGGCGCCTCGCGCGACGGCGTAGGGGTTGGTCCGGTACTCGAGCTCGGGCAGCAGCGCCTTGGCGCGGTCGATGGCCGCCGGATCGTAGGCGCGCACCTGGGCACCCGCCTGGAGCAGGCTGCGAGCGATGTCGACGCTGGGCGCCTCTCGCATGTCGTCGGTGTTGGGTTTGAAGGAGAGGCCGAGCAGGCCGACCGTCTGGCCGCGCAGCGTGCCCAGGCACTCGCGGACCTTCTCCACCGCCAGGTGGCGCTGGTCGCGATTGATCTCCATCACCGCCGAGAGCAGGGACGGGTGGAGGTCGAAGCGCTCGGCGATGGCGGCGAGGGCCTTTACATCTTTCGGAAAACAGGAACCACCGAAGCCGATCCCGGCATCGAGGAAGTGGGATCCGATCCGCTTGTCGAGGCCCATCCCCTCGGCCACCAACCGGGCATCCGCGTCGACGCGTTCGCAGATCCGAGCGATCTCGTTGATGAAGGAGATCCGGGTTGCGAGGAACGCGTTCGACGCGTACTTGACCATCTCCGCGGTGTAGAGGTTGTAGATCAGCGTCGGCGCCCCGAGCGGCTCGTAGAGCTTCGCCACCCGCTCGGCTGCAGCGCGGTTGTGCGCTCCGATCACCACGCGGTCGGGGCTCATGAAGTCGTGGACCGCCTGGCCCTCGCGGAGGAACTCCGGGTTGGAGACGACGTCGAACTCCCGGCCGCCGTTGGCCCCCCGGATCACCTCGGTGACCACGTCGCCGGTGCCGATCGGGACCGTCGACTTGTTGACGATCACCAGGTAGCCGTCCATCGTCTCGGCGATCGAGGCGGCCGCGCTCTTGACGTAGCGGAGGTCGGCCTCGCCGCCCTCGCCCTCGGGGGTGGCGACGGCGATGAAGGCGAACTCGGCGCCCGGGATCGCGTCCGGGTAGGAGGTGGCGAAGCGGAGGCGGCCGGCGCGGGCGTTGCGCTCCACCAGCTCCTGGATGCCCGGCTCGTAAAAGGGGACCCGGTGGCGGCGAAGCTGCTGGATCTTGGCCGCGTCGACGTCCACCACGGCGACCTCGTTGCCCAGGTCGGCCAGACAGGCGGCGGTGGTGAGTCCGACGTAGCCGGCGCCCGCGATGGCGACCCTGCTCAAAACGCGGGCATTATCGCAAGGTGACAGCCGAGCCCTCCGTCTCCCTCGTAGTCCTCAACTTCAACGGTCGCCAGCACCTGGCCACGCTTCTGCCCGCGATCGCGGCGCTCGACTTCCCGCGCGGCCGGCTCCAGGTGATCGTCTGCGACAACGGCTCCAGCGACGGCTCGGCCGACTTCGTCCGCAGCCATCCCGAGGTCGAGCTGGTGGCGCTGGACCGGAACCAGGGCTTTGCGGGAGGCAACAACCGGGGCGCCGCCGCCGCCAGCGGCGAATGGATCGGTTTCCTCAACAACGACCTGCGGCTGGAGCCGAACTGGCTTCGCGACATGCTCTCGACCCTTGACGCCCATCCGGACGCGTCCGCGATCGCCTCCCGAATCATGAGCTGGGACGGGAGCGCCGTCGACTTCGTCGGCTCGGGGGTCAACTTCCAGGGCCACGGCTACCAGATCGACTTCGGACGCGCCGGCTCCGACCTGGAGCGCGATGACCGGCGGCTGCTGGCGCCCTGTGGAGCCGCGATGCTGGTCCGCCGTGACCTCTTCCAGCGCCTGGAGGGCTGGGACGAGGACTTCTTCGCCTACTTCGAGGACGTCGACCTGGGCTGGCGGCTGAACCTTCTCGGCCACGACGTCTGGTACAACCCGCGCGCCACCGCCTACCACCGGCTGCACGCCACCACGAGCCGGATGCGCGCTTCCCGCGTGCGCGTCTTGTACGAGCGCAACGCGCTCTTCGTGATCTACAAGTGCCTCGACGGCGCCAACCTGGCGGCGGCGCTGCCGGCCGCCCTCTACCTGCTCAACGAGCGGGCTCTGCTGCACACCGGAGTCGACCGCGACGAGTTCGCCGTCGATCGGGCGGATGCCGAAGACCAGCGATCATGGCTGCGCCGCAAGCTCTCCCGGCTCCGCCACGGGCAGCCCCTGCCCCCCGACCAGGCGGTGGTTCCGCGCCTCGCGCTCAGCCACTGGGTCGGGCTCAGCGAGTTCGCGCACGCCCTGGATCGCATGGGCGGCAAGCGGCGCTGGCTGCAGGACCACCGCGTCCGCTCGGATGCCGAGATCCTGCCGCTGATGGTGGATCCGCTCCGGCCTCAGTGGGACGACCCGCGCTACGTCCGCTTCTACGACTGGCTGATCCGAACTCTCGAGCTCGACCGCCGCTTCGCGGTCAGCCCACGAAGTAGCCCTCGGCCAGCCGGAAGCACAGGACGGCCTGGTAAATGAGCCCGGCCGCCATCAGCGCCACCGACGCCGCGGGGAGCCTGGCCAGGAGGCGGCCCACCCAAAAGAAGATCGGGAAGGCGGCCAGGAGATAGCGGCCCTCGCTGTCGGGCACCGGAAACGCGAGCAGCGGCGTGATCCAGACGAGAAGGACCCAGACCACTTCGTGCGGCCGCAAGCCGAGCCATCCCGCGGCACTGACCACGCCGCCGATCACGACCGCCGCTCCGTCATCGATCACGGCCGGGGCATCGACATAGCGGACCGAGGTGCTGTGGCCCGCGACCCAGGCATGCGCCGCAGCCGCCATCCGGTGAAGCCCGGTCCCGATCGACACGACCGGCGACGTGAAGCGGTGGTGCCAGTAGGTCGCCTGCAGATGGAAGTAGCGGAGCGGGTCGCCGAAGGCCGCGAGTAGGTAGAGCGGATAAGCAGCCGCCGCCGCTGCGAACACCAGCACACCAGGCAGCAGGCTGCGCGGCGAGTGCCAGGCCCGAGCCGAGACCGCGGCCATGAGTAGGGGCAGGGCGAGCTCGAGACCGTTGGAGCGCACCAGGCAGGCGCCGCCCCCAGCCAGTCCGGCCAGGGTCCAGCGCCCACGCTCCGCCGCCAGAAAGGTGCCGGCGACGAGAGCCAGGAAAAGGGCCTCGGAGAATCCAAGGCCGAGGAAGAACGCGGGCGGCGAGCAGACGAGCAGTCCGACCCCGATCACGGCGCCGCGCGGACCGAATCGCGGCGCGTAGAGCTCATGCAGCCACCAGGCCGCGAATACGACCGAGACCGCCGAGACGAGAAGCATCGCGGCCTCGAGGCTGGCCAGCGGCCACGGCAGCGCCAGCTCGGCGACCCGCACCGCGATCGGATAGCCGGGGTAGAAGCCGGACGCCTGGTCGGCCACTCCGGCTGACCAGTAACCGCGGTTGATGATGATCCGGTACCAGCTGGCGTCGTAGGCGGTGGTCGCCAGGTGGACGACCCAATCGAGGCCGCGGGCTCCGAAGCTGGAGAGTCCGGCGATCGACGCCAGCCGGCTGGCGACGATGGCCGCCGCGATCAGGGCGGCCGGAGTCAGCCCAGCAGCGGTTGATAGAGCTCGATCGTCTGCTCGGCCGCGCGATCCCATGTGAACCGTTTCGCCCATCCCTGTCCTTTGGAGCGTGACGACTTGGCGAGCTCGGCGTCGAGGACATAGGCCGCGGCCGCCCGTCCCAGGCCAACCGCGTCGCCGTCAGCGACCAGCGTCGCGGCCCCGTCCGCAACTTCGGGCAGGCTCGAGTTGTCATAGGCGGCGACCGGGCAGCCGCAGGCCATCGCCTCCAGCACCGGCAGTCCAAAGCCCTCGTAGCGGCTCGGAAAGAGCAGGCAGGCGGCCGCCGAGAGCAGCTCGGCAAGCTCCTCGGTGGACAGGTAGCCGAGCCGCAGCGCGCCTTCCATCGCTGCGGGCGCCTGCCGGCTGGCGGGGCCGGCCAGGACCAGCTCGCAGTCAGCCCCGGCCGCCTGAGCCGCGCGCCAGGCCGCGAGCAGTCCGGCGGGATCCTTGCGCGCGTCGAGCGCACCGACGAAGACGAGATACGGCCGCTCGATCCCCCACTTCTTGCCCGAAGCCCCGGGTTGGCGGCGAAAGCGGGGGTCGACGCCCTCGGGAATGACGGCGATCCGGTCCGCGGCCACGCCGGCCAGCCGGCCGGCGTCGCGTGCGGTCGCCTCCGAGACCGCGATCACGCGGTCGGCCCGGGGCAGCCGGCGGCGGGCGGCGCGATAGCGCAGGCGCTCGCCGCGCATGGCGGCCGCGCCCTCGCGCCAGGCCCACGGGATCAGGTCGTGAACGGTGACGACCACCGGGCAGGGCGCGCGGCCGGGCAGAGCGAGTCCGAGTGCGTGATAGAGGCGGGGACGAATGCGCTGCAGGTCGCTGCCCAGCGCGACCGCGTCCTCCCAGGTCGCCAGCCGGCCCCGGTAGCGGCGGCGAACCGAGTAGACGACGATGCCGGTCTCAGCCGGCAGCTCCGGAAAGGGCAGTCCGCCGTCGAGCAGCAGACCCAGCCGCGGGCCCCAGCCGGCGCGCAGCAGGCCGCTGATCAGGCCTCGGGAGTAGCTCCCGATCCCGCGTTGGGCGTCGGCGCCCTGGAGCCCGCGAGCATCGAGAACGACTCGGGCGCTCTCAGCCAACTGCTGCCAGCTGTTCGACGTAAGGCCGCGCGACGGCCACGATCCGGCGCGCGAACTCGGGCCGCGAGAAGCGCAGGCTGCGCTCGCGCGCGGCGGCGGCCATCCGCTCGCGCAGCCGTGGATCCGCGGCCAGCTCGCGGGTCTTCGCGCCCAGCCCGTCAAGGCTGTCCCAGACCATCCCGCTGACGCCGTCCTCGACCACCTCGGGCATGCCGCCGGCGTCGAGGACGACCGGCACTGCGCCACGGCCCATCGCCTCGGCGATCGTGATCCCGAAGTGCTCGACCTCGGCCGGCTTCTGCTCGGGGTCGATGCCCCAGCCGGCGGCGTGCCAGTAGATCGAGGCTCGGCGGTAGAGGTCTTCG
>DASUWN010000004.1:0-9462 GCA_036378395.1 Candidatus Dormiibacterota bacterium
GAATGATGGTGCCGCCGCCGAAGCCGCCGCCCCCACGCTGGTTTTGGGTCCCGCTGGCGCCGGCTCGCAGCTGGGGCAGGACGACCTTGTCGCCCGCCTTCAGACCCGCGGTGACCTGGGTGGTGGAGTCGCCCTGCACGCCCAGCGTGACCGGCGTCCGGACCTGCTGGCCGTTGGGGTCGAGCACGGTGACGAAGGCCCGCCCGCCGAGCCGGGTGATGGCCGAGTTGGGGACCACCAGCACGTTGCTGGCGCTGGCCACGACGATGGTGGCATTGGTGGTCAGCCCCGACTTCAAGCGCGGATCAGTCTGGTCGAGGCTGAGCGTGACGTTGTAGTTGACCACGTTGGAGACCACGGTCGAGCTGCTGGCGACGGCGAGCACGTGGGCGGGCAGTGTCAGGTTCTGGATGGCGTCGAAGGTGACCGTCCCGGTCTGGCCGTTCTGGAGGCGGGACGCGTCGGCCTCGGCAAAGGGCACCACGACCTGGTAGGTGGCGGTGTTGCTGAGCACCATGAATGTAGAGCTGGCGCTGGAGCCGCTGCTCGAGGCGGTGCTGGGAGCCGGAGCCGTGGTACCCGGGGCCAGCGCCGTCGGCGGCGCGCTGGCGCTGACATTCTCGCCGGGCTGGCCGCTGAGCGCCATCACGGTGCCGTCCATCGGCGCCAGCAGCGTGGTGCCCGCCTCGTTCGCCTGCGCGGTCTGGAGGGCGGCTTGCGCGCTCTGGACCGCCGCCTCCTGCTGGGCGACGGTGATCGGGCGCTGGACCGACTGCTGGTTCACCGAGTCCTGGGCGGCGGTGACGGAGTTCTGAGCCGCGTTCGCGCGCTGCTGGCCGGACTGCTGGTCGATCGCGATCCTGCTGTTGTCACCGTTGACCTTCGCCTGGTCGCCGTTGACCTTGGGCTGGTCGGCCTGGACCGCCCTGTAAGCGCTCGCCATCTCCTGCTGCTGCGGAGTGCAGCCCGCGCCGGCGCCGGTCTGGGCACAGTTGATTGCCGTCAGATCCTGCTGGACGTTTTGCTGCGCGTTGGAACAGTAGGTCCAGTTGGACGGTGCGCCAGGCGGCGGCGGGCCCTGGTAGTTCTGGGTCGGGTTGCAGTTGTAGGTCATGAACTGCGCGTTGTCGTACGAAAGCTTGGCCTGGTACTGCGGCATCGTCTGCTGGTATTGCTGGTAGCCGTAGCTCGCCTGGTCGGCGTTGAGCTGCGCCTGGTCCGCGGCCAGCGTCGCCTGGTCGGCGCTCAGCGCGGCCTGGTCCTGGGAGTTGGTCAGGTTGACGCTGTTGAGCGTGTCGGCATACGACTGCTGGGCCGAGCTCAGGCTGTGCTGGGCCTGGATCAGCGAGGTCCCGGTCAGCGTTCCCTGCAGGCTGGCCTGTGCGCTGTCCAGGTTGGCCTGCGCCTGCTGAACCGCGGCCTGGTAGTTGGTGTCGTCGACCTTGCCGATCACCTGGCCCTTGGTGACCTTGTCACCGACGTGGACGTCGACCTCGGTCAGCGTGCCCGCGGTCTTGAACCCGACGTTGACCTGTGCCGCCGGGACCAGCGAACCGGTGGCTGTCACCGCGGAGCGGACAGACCCGACCGCGACGGTGTAGGTCCGGACGCTGGCGGCCGCCGGCGCGGCTGGGAAGAGCACGTCGCGGCCGATCAGGACGGCCAGGGCGATGGCCACGAAGGCCAGGGCGGCCACGGTGATGTACTGGCGTTGGAAAAGCGACATACGGCTCCTCGGTGGCGAAAGAAATGGCGCGCGCCGAGGGAAACCCTCGCGCGGCTGACCGATTACAACCGGACGGGCCGAGGGTTTGCTGAGTGCCGGGTCAAGAATTTGTAAGGAGTGGCTCGCTCAGATGGGCGGCCAGCCCAGGCGCGCATAAAGCGACAGGGCCGGCGCCAGCAGCGACTGCAGCCGCTCGGTGAAGACGAGCACGCCCATCCCGATCAGCAGCAGGCCCCCCGCGCCGTTGATCGGAACCGCCCAGCGCCGCAGCCAGGCTGACGCGGCGCCAAAGCGATCCAGGAAAAGCGCCGCGGCCAGGAAGGGCAGCCCGAGGCCGAGCGAGTACACGAGCAGCAGCAGCGCGCCCTGGTTGGCGGTGCGCGTGCTCGAGGCGAGGAGCAGGATCGCGCCCAGGATCGGCCCCACGCAGGGCGTCCAGCCGACGGCGAACGCGATGCCGAGGAAGAGCGCCCCTGAGGGACCGGGCCGGACCCGCTCCAGCAGCGGCCTGCCTTCCCGCATCAGGACCGGCAACCGGACCAGGCCGAGGAGGAAGAGGCCGAGGGCCACGATCACCGCGCCGGCCAGGCGGTCGAGGAGCACGCGATGCGCTGCCAGCAGCTCGGCAACGCTGGTCGCGGCCGCCCCCAGCAAGGTGAACACGATTGCAAACCCGGCCACGAAAAGCGCCGCCGCCGCGAGCGTTCTGCCCCGCGAGGCGGAGACCCCGGACATGTAGCCGAGGTAGCCCGGGACCAGCGGCAGGGTGCAGGGACTGGAGAAGCTGAGCAGGCCCGCCAGCAATGCCAGTGGAATGAGCGCCGCCGTTGCTACGTATCCTCGGCTAGATGTCTAGGTTGCGAGACAACCCGTGGGCGGTGCTGGTGCTGCTCAGCCTCGGGTTCTTCATGATCCTGCTCGACACGACGATCGTGAACATCGCGATCCCCAGCATCATCGACGAGCTCCACGCCTCGCTCGACTCGATCCTCTGGGTGCTCAACGCCTACATCCTCGTCTACGCGGTGCTGCTGATCACCGCCGGCCGGCTGGGCGACATCTACGGCCAGCGCAACCTGTTCGTGCTTGGTCTGGCTGTCTTCGTGCTCGCCTCCGCCGCCTGCGGCGCCGCCCAGAACACCAGCCAGTTGATCGCGGCCCGCGTGGTCCAGGGCTTCGGGGGCGCACTGCTGACGCCGCAGACGCTCTCGATCATCACCTCGATCTTTCCGCCTCAGCGGCGCGGCGCCGCCTTCGGCGTCTGGGGCGCGGTGGCCGGGATCGCGGCCATGACCGGGCCGACGCTGGGTGGGTTCTTGGTCACCTATGTCAACTGGCGCTGGATCTTCTTTGTCAACGTCCCGATCGGCATCTTCACCATCGTGGCCGGACTGCTGGTCATCCCCGACCTCCGGCCCGGCCGCCGGCACGGGCTCGACCCGATCGGGGTCCTGCTCGCAACGGCCGGTCTCTTCGGGATCTGCTTCGGCCTGATCGAGGGCCAGCGCTACGACTGGGGGACGGTTGCCGGCTTTTTGACCATCCCCGAGGTCATCGTGGCCGGGCTCGCGATCATCGCCGTCTTCTTCGCGGTCTGGGAGCCGCGGCAGCAGGAGCCCCTGGTTCCGCTCTCGCTCTTCCGCGACCGCAACTTCTCGCTCATGAACTGGGTCTCGGCGGCGGTCGCCTTCGGCATGTTCGGCATGATCGTGCCGCTGGTCATCTACCTGCAGTCGGTGCTCGGTTTCTCCGCCGTCAAGGCGGGGTTGACCATGCTGCCGATGTCACTGGTCTCGATGCCGGTGGCCCCCTTCGCGGGCCGCCTGGCCGACCGCATCGGCGGCAAGTACATCCTGATGTTCGGCCTGACCATGTTCGCGGCCGGCTTCGGGCTCGTCGACTGGGTCGCCAGCACCAACTCGCAGTGGTACGACTTCACGCTGCCGGTCATGGTCGCCGGGCTCGGCATGGGCTGCACCTTCGCGCCGATGACGACGGTGGCGATGCGACATATCGAGCCCCGCATGGCAGGCGCCGCCTCGGGGATCTTCAACACCGCGCGCCAGCTGGGCGGCGTCCTCGGCAGCGCGGTGGTCGGGGCGGTGCTTCAGAACCGGCTCTCGATGGCGCTCCACGACCAGGCGGTGACCCGCTCGGCCGGCCTGCCGCCGCAGTTCCGGCAGCAGTTCATCGACGGCTTCTCGCACGCGGCCAAGAGCGGTTTCGAGGTCGGCCGGGGCCAGGTCGGCGGCTCGCTCCCGGCGGGCCTGCCGCCCGCCGTCGCGCACCAGCTACAGCAGCTCGCCCATGAAGTCTTCGCCGACGGCTACATCGACGCCATGCGCGCCACCCTGGTGGTGCCCCTCGTCGTCCTGCTGGTGGGCGCGCTGAGCTGCCTGGCGATCAGGCGGCGGTCGCGGGAAGACCGTGCGGCGACCGTGAAGGCGGCCGCCGCGCCTTAGCCTTGCGCGAATTCGTCGAGCACTGGATCGAGCGCGCGGGCGTGCGCCTCCGCGTGCTCGAGTGGCCCGTGCTCGAGCCGGATCAAGCCGATGGCACCGAGCTGCTGCTGCTGCATGGGCTGAGCTCCAATGCGCGCTACTGGGAGCGGCTATCGCGGCGCTTCCCGCACCGGCGGCTGGTCGCGCTCGACCAGCGCTCGCACGGACGCAGCGATCGCCCTCCGAGCGGTTACGAGATGGCGGAGCTGACCGCGGACGCGGCGGCGGTGGTGAGCGAGCTGGGCATGCGCCGGCCCGCCGTGGCAGGTCACTCGTGGGGCGCGACGGTGGCACTCGAGCTCGCTGCCACCGAGCCGGCCCAGGTTTCCGGCCTGGCCGTGATCGACGGCCCGGTGGCCCCGATCAGCGAGCGCATGACCTGGGAGGACGCGGCGCGATTGATGCAGCCGCCCCTGCCGCGCTACCGATCGCTGGCGGAGGCCTACGCCACCCAGAAGACATACCTGGGCGAGGCGTGGGCAGACGACCTCGAGCTCTTCGTCGAGGACATGCACCTGCGCGACGCAGACGCTTGGGTGCTGACCCTGACCGCCGACGTCCGGCTCCAGATCCTGCGCGAGCTCTTCTCCTTCCAGCCCCAGCTGCTCTGGCCGCAGGTCGCGGCGCCGGCGTTCGTCGCCCTGGCGGGCGCCGACTCCGGCATGCGCAGCTGGAAGGAGGCGGGCGCCCGGGCGGTGGCTGAGCTGGCACCCGAGGCCGACATCCGCTGGTACGACTCGGACCACGACATCCCGCTCATCCGCGCCGACGAGCTGGCGGTCGACGTGGAGCGGTTCTGCCTGCGGGCGGGTTTGTACGACGTCGCGCGGGCGGTGGCCGAGCTGGACGGCGACTGGTCGCGGCCGGCGCCGATGGAAGGCTGGTCGGCCAAGGACCTGCTCGCCCATCTCTCGAGCACCCAGGCGGCGATGCCGGCGGTGATTCGCGCTGTGCCCGAGCCGGTAGCCCCCGGCGGCTCGCGCGAGCCGTTCGACTCCGATCGCTGGAATGCTTCGCAGCTCCGGCGTCGGATGGAGCGCTCGCCCGCCGAGCTGGGGGCTGAGGTCGGCAGTGCGGGGCCCAAGATCGACATCGCGCTGCGGGAGGTCGACCTCAGCCGGGAGATGGCCGCCGGGACGTTTGCGGGGTGGCCGGTGGACGCCGGAATGCGCGCGATGCTGCGCCACCAGCGCGAGCACCTCGAGCAGCTGCGGGCGACGCTCTAGTCACCGCCGCGCGCTCAACGCGCCCGATTTCAGTCCTGGAGCAGGGGCTTCAGCTCGCCCTCCGCGTCGAAGGGCAGCGGCATGGGCTCGCGGAGCACCTCCAGCCCGGACGCCGCCGCGAGCAGCGCCGGAGAGGCCGCGAGCACCTCGGTGTGGAGCGTGTCGTGGATCCATGCCAAGCGCACGTCGGCGGCCGTGCGGCCGGTCATGGTCACCGCCGCCCGGATCGCGTCGCGGCCGCTGGCCAGGACCATCGGGATCTTGGGCCGCTCGATCGCGATCGGTCCCGCGGTGACGCTGTTGGTGTACACCGACTCCAGGTCGACCTTGGCCAGCAGCCGCGCGGGCACGAAGTCGGCGTTGCCGATGCCCATCGCGTTGCCGTGCGTCGCCGCGCTCAGGTCCATGACGGCGACGGCGCGGACGAATGGCGTGCCCGACTCCGGCAGGTCGACGATCCGGAAGCGGTTGATGACGTTGGTGTCCATGCCGGTGCCGCTGATGTCCTTGCCCATCCGGTCCACGACCAGGACGTCAACCTCCTCGAAGGGGAGCCGGGGCATCAGGCGGCGCGCGGTGTCGAGCAGCTCCGACTCGGCCTCGGCCCCGACCTCGGACGCCGGCAGCGCGCGGACGAGGGCGGTTTCGTCGCGCTGGTTCTCGACGATCGCCAGCGCGCCCACCAGCAGTCCCGCCCGCTCGGCGACGCGCGGCGCCAGCGGCACCCGGCGCGTCAAACCGGGCCCGCCCTGGTTGTGCACCAGGGCCGCTCCGGGCTGCTTGCCGATGCCGATCGCGCACATCTTGGCGGGACCGCTCTCGACCGGCCCATGGAAGCTGGTGTGCGGCTTGACGCGCGCGACCAGAAAGAGCGCACCCGCGTCCACCGCGTGGCGGTCGACGTGATAGGGAACGCCGTCCAGCTCGCCGACCACCCGGGTCTCCATGGTGGCGCGGACCGGCGCGCCGACCCGCTCCTCGGTGATCCCGTAGCCGGCGAGGACCGCGGCCTGGCCCTCGGCGCTGGCAGCACCGTGGCTGCCCATGGCAGGCACGATGAAGGGCTGCCAACCCGCGCTGCGGAGCTCCGCCACCACGGCGCGAACGATCGGCTCGAGGTTGGCGATGCCGCGGCTTCCGACGCCGACCGCGATCGGCCCCGGCCTGCGGTCGAGGCTGCTCAGCAGACGCGCCATCTCGGCCTGGACGGCGGGCTCGACAGGGTCCAGGCGCGGGGCGTCGACCGGCTGGCGGACCAGCGCCACCACCGGCAGCTCGCCCACCAGCAACTGGTCGGCCAGCCGCCGCAGCATCGGCAGCAGCGGCGTCGGGTCGAGCGCCGATGTCACCTGAGCACCACCTTCTTGCCGGGGTTGAAGAGGTTCTTGGGATCGAAGACGCGCTTCAGCTCGAGCTGGAGCTCGAGCTGGGCGGGGTTGAGCTGGCGGGCGAGCTGCCCGCGCTTGACCAGGCCCAGTCCGTGCTCACCGCTCACGGTGCCGCCCAGCTCAACCGCTCCCTCGAAGAGGATCTCCGCGGCGCGCGCGGCGCGCGCGATCTGATCGGGGTCGGTGGCGTCGATCATGAAGGTGGCGTGGAGGTTGCCGTCGCCGGCGTGCCCCCAGCTGGAGGTCGGCAGCCCGACCGCCCGGCCCGCCTCCTCGCCGAGCGCCAGCGCCTCCTCCAGCCGGTCGAAAGGGACGGCGATGTCTTCGCTCATCTTGCCGCCGCGCTGGTTGCGCACCGCATAGGAGACGCCGCCGCGCCAGCGCCAGAGGTCGCGCTGCCCGGCCGGCGTGGGAACGGCTCTGATGCTGAGCGCGGCCTCGGCGAGCGCCTCTTCCAGCTCCTGCGCGAGGGCCGCGGACTCGGCCTGGCTGCCGTCGGCCTCGGCCAGCACGAGGAAGCGGGCGCGCTCGTCCAGCCCGCCCGGAAAGGCGGCGCGGCTCGCCTCCAGAGCGCCGGCGTCAAGGTACTCGAGCACGGCGCTGCGCAGCCCATACCCGTAGACCCGGCGCAGGGCGGCGACGCCTTCGGGCGTACCCGGGTAGGCGGCGACCAGTGGCAGCTGCACCTCCGGGGCCGGAATCAGCTTCAGCCAGACGCCGGTGATCAGCCCCAGAGTTCCCTCCGAGCCGATCAGCAGGGAGCGGAGGTCGTAGGCTGCCACGTCCTTGCGAACGGCGCCGCCGAAGCGCATCAGCTCACCGCCGGCCATCACCGCCTCGAGACCGGTCACCCAGTCGCCGGTGACGCCGTACTTGAAGCTGTGGGGACCGCCCGCGTTGCAGGCCACGTTGCCGCCGATCTGCGACTGCTCGCTGGCGCCAGGGTCAGGCGGAAAATAGAGGCCGCTCTCGCGCGCCAGCTTGTGCACCTTGCCGGTCGGCACGCCCGAGTCGAGGTGGACGCGCCAGAACTCGGGCTGGAAGGAGCGGACGCGGTCGAGGCGCTCAAAGCTGACCACGATCCCGCCCTGGGGCACGGCGCCCCCCGCGAAGCCGGTGCCGCCGCCGCGGGGGACCATCGCCACGCCGGCCTGATAGCACCAGGCCACCAGCTCCCGCACCTGCTCGACGCTTCCGGGCGCGACCACCGCGTCGGCGCGGCCCTGAAGACCCTGCATCTCGGTCGAGTCGTGCAGGTACTCGCGCTGGTCCTCGATCAGGGCTTCGCGGCCGAGGAGGCGCTCGAGGTCCCGCTCCAGCGCCGTCGTGGACGCCACCGCTACACCAGTGCGATCGGCCGTACCGGGCTGCCCGTGGCGCCCCGAATCTTCAGCGGCAGGCAGACGAACGCGAACTCGCGGACGCGGTCGGCCGCCAGCTCCTCCAGGTAGAGGTGCTCGAGGATGTGGATGCCGCTGCGAACCAGCAGGATCACGTGGCCGGGGAGGGTGGTGGTGGTCGCCGGGTCGATGCCTTCGATCCAGTCCCAGGCGACGTTGTCGGCGCCCACGGCCCGGACGCCGACGTCGGCCAGCCACTGCGACACCTCGCCGGCCATTCCGGATCCGCGCAGGTAGTCCGCCGGCCGGTCCCAATTGGCGCCGTTGCCGGTTCGGACCAGCACGACGTCCCCGGCCCGGGGCTCGACCGCCTGCTCGCGCGCAGCCTCCTGGACCTCCGCCAGCGAGATCGCTCGCTCGGGCGCGACGCTGCCCAGGTCGATCAAGACACCGCGGGCGACGATCGGGGCCACGCTGTCGATACCGAGCTCGCGGAAGCCCTGGCTGGTCTGGAGACCGGCGTCGACGCCGCGCCCTCCGTACAGGCAGAGGTTCTCGGCCTGGTGGGCGAGCGCGTCAATGTGGGTTCCGGCGTGGTCGCTGCTGACGATGACGCCGGCCGCGCCGGTCCGAGCGTCGGTGCTGGTGCCCGGTTCGTGGCGGCGGTGGAGGAGGTAGGAGAAGCCTGGGGGCACGTGCGCGGGGTGCATCGGCGCGCCGGCGGTCCGGGGCTGCTCGAGGTCGTAGAGGCGGGCGCCGGCTAGCTGCTCGGCGAGGATCACACCCGGCCGCCGCTCAGGCCGCGGAGGACGGCCAGGAAGACGGTGGCGCCCAGGATGGCGACCAGGATGCTGCCCAGAAACCCGTACACGGTGCCGTGCACGAAGAAGCTGACCAAGAAACCGCCGATGAAGGCACCGATGATGCCGACCACGATGTCGACGATGCAGCCCAGGCCGCGGCCGGCGACCAGGCGGGACGCGATCGCCCCCGCGATCAGTCCGACGATCAACCACGCAAAGATGCCGCCAGGATCGAGGACCACACTGCCGATCGCCGTCAGGGCCACGGCGACAGTCTAAGTGCGGTCTACTGTGAACCTCCATCGCGCACATCGCGCCGGTTGAGATCCTTGAACTCGCGCCGGAGGCGCGCCAGGCGAGCCCGCAGATCGCGCAGCGACTCGTAGGCATGAGCTCGCTCGGAATCGCCTTCCGGCGGGGGAGTGGGTTGGACTTCTTCTGCAGCAGCCATCGCAGCGGTTTATCTGATAGCAAAACT
>DASUWN010000005.1:0-2639 GCA_036378395.1 Candidatus Dormiibacterota bacterium
CCGCTGGCCCGGCGAGCGCTCGTCGCCCGCCTGGCGAGGACCCGCGATCGCGTCCAGCGCCGTGGCCAGCACCGCGCCGCCCTCGGCGTCCAGCACGCCCTCCAAGATCCAGATCCCGTCCAGGAGCTGGCTCAGGTGCACGTGCCGGCGCCGGAAAGCCTCGTTGCTCTCTTTGAGAGTCCCATCGGGGTCGATGCAGTGGCGCAGGAAGCGAGTCGCCAGCCGCAGCTTGACCACGTTCATCTCCCGCGCCACCGGCAGGAGCATCTTCTCCGCCCCTGCCATCACCTCCGCTCCCACGATCTCGGCCGTCCTCGCCATCTCGGCCGCGTGCTCGTAGCGGATCTCGCCCTTGAGCAGGGCGGCCTCGGTCTCGGGCAGTTCCTCCAAAGCGCGGGCGGTCTCGACCCGAGATTTGGAGGCGGCGAAGGTCATGCGGGTCTGGCCGCACAGCCAGTGGTGGGTCGACAGCCCCCGCCTGGCGGCGCCGTCCAGGCGATGGAAGCGGCGCAGCCGGCGCAGCCGCTCGCCCTCCAGCCGGTTGATCGCCCGATCGAGCTCGACCAGGTCCTCGCCCAGCGCGGCATCGGTGAAGCCATCGATGTCCTCAGCCGCGACCGCATCGATCCCCTGTACCAGAGCGGAGAGCGCACCGCCCCCTTTCTCCCGCGAACTTATGTTCAAATTGTAGCAGACAGAACGGTACTGTCAAGGGCGCTAACGCCCCCCCACCGCCCGGCCCCTGAGGCCCCAGCTAGCATTTCCCTGATGGCCACCAAGACCTACGAGATCCGGCCGGCGACCCGCGACGACCTGCCCGCGATCCACGGCATCTACAACTGGGCGGTCAACCAGACCTTCGCCACCATCGACTCCGAGCCCCTCGACAGCGAGGAGGCCGAGGCCTGGTGGCAAACCCACGCCAGCCGCAACATCGTCCTGGTCGCGGTCGAGGAAGGCGGCGTCATCGGCTGGGCCCGGCTGCTCCCCTGGAAGCAGCGCGGCTTCGACGTGGTCGAGGATCTCGTCTACGTGGACCCGGTCCACCAGGGACGCGGCGTCGGTCGCGACCTGCTCGGCCGCCTGATCGAGGTCGCAAGCGAGCGCCCGGACTGGCGAACCATCGTGGCCACCGTCGCCACCGACAACCGCGGCGGCCTCAAGCTCCACGAGGCCATGGGCTTCAAACCCGTCGGGACGATCAAGGACGGCGCCTACAAGTTCGACCGCTGGATGGACATCACGCTGCTCCAGCGGCCGCTGCGCGAGGACTAGCCACCCCGCCGCCTTCCTCCAGGGGCAGCCGCACCACCGCCAGCAGCCCGCCCTCCGGCAGCGGGCGCAGCTCGAGGCTCCCGTTGTGCCTCTCCACGATCGAGCTCACGATCGAGAGCCCGAGCCCCACTCCGCCCCCCGCCGAGCGGGAGGCACCGCCGCGGTGGAAAGGCTGCCTCAGCCAGCCCACCGTCTCGGCCGACAGCAGCTCGCCGCTGTTGGCGACGGTCAGCACCGCGGAGCGCCCCTCCACCGCGAGCGACGCCCGCACCCAACCCAGCGGCCGGTTGTGGCGAACCGCGTTCTCGAGCAGGTTGCCGACCAGGCGGCGCAGCAGCTCGGGATCGCCGCGCACCACCGCCCGCCCCGAGCCCTCCCCCACCTCTACCCGCAGCGGCACATCGCCCAACGCGTCTCGCGACTCGGCGGCCACCTCCTCGAGCACCGCGCCCAGGTCGACGTCGACCTGCAAAGGGCTGCCCTGCTCGATTCGCGCCAGCATCAGGAGGCTGTCGATCAGGCGCTCGCTGCGCGCCGTCGACTCCAGGACCAGGTCCGCCATCGCCTCCCACTGCTCCGGTGTCGGATGCCGCCGCTGCAGCTGCACGTCGATCGCGGTGCGGGTGAT
Organism: Candidatus Dormiibacterota bacterium; assembly: GCA_036378395.1. GTDB lineage: Bacteria > Chloroflexota > Dormibacteria > Dormibacterales > Dormibacteraceae > DASUWN01. The sequence continues at coordinate 1,904 of DASUWN010000005.1, forward strand.
GGCAAGCGGCGTCCGCAGCTCGTGTGACGCATTCGCGACAAACAGCCTCTGGCCCTCGAAGGCGGCATCGAGGCGGGCGAGCATGGCGTCGAAGGTGTCCGCGAGGTCTTTGACCTCGTCCTGAGGGCCCGCCAGCCCGATGCGCTCGTGCAGGTTGCGCTCGGATATCCGGCGCGCCTGAGCGGTGACGGCCTTGACCGGATCCATCACGCGGCCCGCCAGCAGCCAGCCCAGGAGCGCGGCGAGCACGGTGGCCAGGCCAAGCGTGATGCCGGACTGGATGAGCATCTGGTGGAGCGTCTGCTCGCTGAGGTCCTTGGCGATGACCGCGAAGCCCGTGTTCGGGCCGCCGCCGGTGATCTGCGCCCCGCCGCCGCCCGTCACCACCGTCGTCGCCAGGCCGCTCTGGACGATCGCGTTCGGGCTCGGTCCCCGAGGCAGGTTCTGCTCGAGCAGGGTGTAGTCGAGCGCCAGCAGAGCGGCCGCCATCAGGGCGAACAAGCCCGAAAAGGCCAGCGTCAGCCGGGTCCGCAGGGAGAGGCGCTTCACGATGCGATCCGGTAGCCGGCGCCCACCACCGTGTTGATGACGGGCGGCTCGCCGAGCTTGCGGCGCAGCCGCGCGACCGTGATGCGGACGGCGTTGGTGAAGGGATCCGCGTTCTCGTCCCAGGCCCGCTCGAGCAGCTCCTCGGCGCTTACGACGCGACCCTTGGCGACCAGCAGCAGCTCGAGGA
>DASUWN010000006.1:0-17567 GCA_036378395.1 Candidatus Dormiibacterota bacterium
TGAGGAGACCCACGCCGGCGCTCGGCGAGCGCAGCAGCCGCCGCCACGCCGCCTCGCGGCCGGCACGTTCCTGGACCTCGGGCGAGGTCAGGCCACTGAGCTGCTCAGTTGTATCGGATGCGAGGATCGACATAGGCGTAGATCAGGTCGACCAGGAGGTTGACCCCGATGAAGGCCACCGCCAGCATCAGGACCACCCCCTGGACCACCGGGTAGTCGCGGGAGAAGATCGAGTCGACCAGCAGCCGGCCGACGCCCGGCCAGCTGAATACGGTTTCGGTCAGGACGGCCCCGCCGAGCAGGCTTCCGAACTGGAGCCCGATCACGGTGATCACGGGCAGGAGCGCGTTGCGCAGCGCGTGCTTGAGGAGGACCGAGCGCCGGGGGGCGCCCTTGGCCCGCGCCGTCCGGACGTAGTCCTGGCCCAGTACCTCGAGCATCGCCGAGCGTGCCTGGCGCGCGACCAGCGCCATCGAGAAGGCGGCCAGGGTCACGCTGGGCAGGATCACTCCGAGCGGGTCCTGGGCGCCGGCCGCCGGCAGCATGTGAAGCTGGATCGCGAACAGGATGATCAGCATCAGGCCCAGCCAATAGACCGGCATCGAAAGGCCGAAGACGGCGAGTCCAGAGATACCCAGGTCGAGGAGGCTGCCGCGGCGCGTCGCCGCGATCACGCCCAGGGTCACGCCCACGCCGACTGCGATCACGGTGCTGATCACCGCCAGCTCGGCGGTGTAGGGGAGGCGGCCCAGGATCTCCTGGGTCACCGGGGCGCCGGTGCGGGTCGAGATGCCGAGGTCGCCGTGCAGGAGGCGGCTCATGAATTCGACGTACTGGACGTAGAGCGGCTGGTCGAAGCCGAACTGGTGGCGGATGCGCTCCACGTCCTCAGGGGAGGCGAGGACGCCGGCGATGGTCCGGGCGGGGTCGCCCGGGAGCAGCCGGACGAGCATGAAGATCACGGTGGCGACGCCGATCAGCGTCGGGACGGCGAGGAGGACCCGGCGGGCGAGATAGGTCAGCACTGCCGGGTCCTCCTATGCCTTACGCCGGAGACGCGTACCTCGTGTCGAATTTTTCATTGGGGAACGATCCCACCCCGGTCACCTTGGACGAGTACACGATCGGGAAGGACTGGTTGTAGAGGAAGATCCAGGGCGCGTCGTTCCAGACGATCTTGGAGGCGCTGCAGTAGTCGGTCTTGCGCTGGTTCTGGTCGGTCTCGGAGCCGGCTTTGACCACCAGGTCGGTCACCTGCTGGTTCGAGTAGTAGGACGTCTCCAGGCCCTTGGGCGGGATCCGGTCGGAGCGGAACTGCTCGAACTGCTGGGAGGCGTCGAGGTAGGCGGGCGCCCAGCCCAGCAGGTGCATGTCGTACTTGGCCTGGGCGGGCGGCACGTTGACGCTGCCCAGGTAGGTCGGCCAGTCGCTGGTCATCGGGCCCTGCACGTTGAGGCCGGCGTCGCGGAGATAGCCGGCCACCGCCTGGGCGACCTTGATGTCCTGCGGGTAGCGGCCGGTCGGAGATCCGAGCTTGACGGTCATCCCGCTCGCGCCCGCGGCCTGGAGCATCGACTTGGCCTTGTTGACGTCGTAGTTGTAGGTGCCGACCGAGCAATAGCCGAAGAGGGTCTTCGACATCGGCGCGTCGAGCTCGACCGCCTGGCCGAACATGACGTTCTGGATGATCGTCTTCTTGTCCACCGCGTAGTTGAGGGCCTGGCGCACCTCTGGCTTCTGGAGCAGGGCGACGTTCTGGTCGACGGTGTCGATCGAGATGAAGATGGTCCGGTCGGCCTTGGCCGCCAGCACCTTGACCGTCGAGTCCTTGGACAGCGCGGGCAGGTCGGAGAGCGGCGGCGAGATGATCACGTCCGCGCCCCCGGAGCGGATCAGCGCTTCACGGCTGGGGTCGTCGGGGACGATCTTGATCACCTGCGTGTCGTAGTTCGGCTTGGTGCCCCAGTAGTTGGTGTTGGCGCTGAGGGTGATGTGGTCGCCGGCCACGCGCTCCTTGAAGACGTAGGTGCCGGTGCCGACCGGGACCACCACCTTCTGCGCGGTGTTGCCCTGCTGGGTCAGCGACACCGGCGAAAGGATGGCGGCGTTGGTCTGGGTCAGCGCCGCCACGAAGGGAGCGAAGGGCGACTTGAGCTTGACCACCAGGTGGCTGTCGTCCTGGGCGCTGGTGCTGGCGATCACGCTCAGCACGCCGGGCTGGGTTTTGAACGTGTTGGGGTCGAGCAGGCGGTCGATGCTCTGCTTGGCGGCGGCGGCGTTGAAGGCAGTGCCGTCCGAGAACTTGACGCCGGTCCGGAGCGGGATGGTGTAGGTCAGGCCGTCACTCGAGACCTGCGGGTCGCCGCTGGCCAGCTGGGGCACGGTGTTGCCGCTGGAGTCCATCGTGTAGAGCCGCTCGACCATCATGTCGACGATCTGGGAGGCCGTGGTCGTGGTCTGGGCCGCCGGGTCGAGGGTGTCGGGATCGATCCCGATGGCGACGTTCAGGGTGCCGCCGTGCTTGCCTCCGCCGGTACTGGTGCCGGTCGAATTGTTGCCGCCGCACGCCACGGCCAAGAGCAGACCTGCCACCACCAGGGCCAGATTGCGCCCGTTCATATGCACTTCCCCCGGGTGTTTTTTAGAGCTGTGGGTCGAGTATAGGAGCGGGTATTCGCGCAGTCAGTTCTGAAGTTGGGTGGCCATCCATTCCGTCAGCTCTTGGAGGATGGCTTCGCCGGGCTCGGCCCGCTACCGGGAGTTTTTCCAGAAACTCGGGCCTACCGCCCGGGCTATAAGCCCGGATTTCTAGAAAAACGCGGGGTTAGCGCACGCCAAGGACGGCGCGGGCGCCGAAGTAGAGGCGCGGGTGCGTGCGGACGGCTCCGGTCTGGGTGTCGATTCCCACCAGCTGGCCTTCGGGGTTGACCCAGTAGAGCGTGTCGCCGCGCGGGCCGAGGGCGATCCGGCTGAAGACTCCGGCGCCCCAGCGCGCGCGGACCGCCATCGAACTGGTGTCGATCGCCTGGATGACGGCGGCGTCGGCTGCATAGAGGGTGGCGCCGTCCGGGCTGACCGCCAGGCTGCCCCCGATCTCCTTGGCCTCGGCGTTGATCAGGAAAGCGTTGGCGGCAGGGATCGTGGCGGGCAGGTGGCCGGTCTTGACGATCTCGGGCTCCTCCCAGGGGCTCGCCGCGCCGTGCCAGTCGATCGCGACTGCGAGCCGGAGCATGGTGTTGGCGGCGTACAGACGGTCGGCTGCCGCCGCCAGCGACCAGCCGTAGGCGGCTGTGGACGGTGACTGGGGCAGGAAGACGCACCAGGCGATCGGCTGGCGGAGGTAGAGCGCGTGGATGAAGGCGCCGGTGGGGCCGCCCCGGTAGATCGTGAACTGCCAGGCGTGATCGGGGCTGAACACGCTTTGGCCGCGCACGCCCGCCATCACTGGCGGCTCCCCCTTGCCGACGACGACGTTCGGATCGAGCATTCCGGCGGGGACGTTGTAGACGCGGACCGCGTACTGCTGGCCGAGGCGCTGGATCGCGTAGAGCAGGCTCCCGTCGTCGGAGATCGCGTCGAAGTCCATCTGGCCCTCGAAGGCGAGCCGCCGCGGCGGCGTGGCGCCGGTGGTGTCGACGACCCGGAAATCGGGTCCGGTCAGCACCAGCCAGCGTCCGTTGGCGGAGAGGCCGGCGGGCATGCCGGTGGCGTCGATGGGCAAGCGGTACTCGCCACCCAGGGGGAGGCTGCGCACGACCCGTCCGGTGTTGAGGTCGATGGTCTGCATCTGCTGCGCCGGCGTGCTGACGACGTACTCGCGCCGGAGGTCGGAGGCGACGGCGCCGAGCGGCATCTCGGCCAGCTCGCGGCCGGACGCGGCTTCAACCTCGGCGATGAAGTCTTCTCTGTAGCCGGCGCCGGTGATCCAGGCCACAGAATGGGCGGTGGCCGCCGCCGGCGACGTGACCGGTCCCCCGCAGGCCGTCGCGAGCAGCAGGATGAGCAGGCCGAGACGCTTCACGGCTTGACCTCCTGGAAGCTCTCCGCGATGCGGAGCGCTTCCTCTTCCGAGATGTGCGCCTCGAGCCGGTAGGTGACGCCCGCGCGGTACCAGAGCAGCGTGTTGGTGGCCAGGCGCAGCGTGTCCGGCTGGTTGTCGAGGAAGACCTCATGCGGCGCGCCCTCGATCCAGATGCCGGTCGCTCCGGCGACGTCGACGCGGCTGACCGTCGTCCCGGGGCCGACCAGCTTGCCGGCGATGAGAGGGTCGTTCTGGCTGCCCATGCCCTCCACGACCAGGGCCCCGACGCTGGGATCGACCGGGCTTGGCGGGAGCACGCCGCCGGGGGCGTAGAGCAGGGTGACGGACCGCGGAGCCGTGCGCGAGTACACCTTGTTCGGCGGCGGCAGAGCCGACGGAGCAGCCAGCTGGATCCCGGAGCTGCGCGCGCCAGCACCCAGGTTCGGCTCTGGGGTGCCGTACTCGGTCGGTGTCGCGGGCGCCGAGGGCAGCGCGCTGACGCGGACGACCGACACCGTGTGGAGGACGTCGTTGGTCGCGGTGGCCGCCGCCGCCGCCGCCCCCAGCGCAGCCGCCGCCGCCAGCGCCCCGAACCACCAGCGGCTGCCCCGGCGTTCACCGAGGCGCGGCAGCACACGGGCGGCGAGGTCGGGCGTGGCCGGCCAGGCCAGCTCGGCCGCCAGCTCGGCGAGAGCGCGCTCGAGCTCAGGCACTGGCCGGCTCCCGGACCTGCGTTCGCAGCCGGCCCAGCGCGCGGCTGAGGCGCGACTTCACGGTCCCCTCCACAACTCCGAGCGTCGCCGCCGTCTCCGCCACCGAGAGCTCGAGCAGGAAGCGGAGGACGATCACGTCGCGGTCGAGCGGCTCCAGGCTTTCCACGGCGCGCAGCAGCTCCTGGCGCTCACTCGCCGCCAGGGCGACCGCCTCCGGGGACGGGGCCGCGTCCCCGGTGCGTGCCGCCTCGGCAGCGCGGAGCTCGAGGCGGACGCGGCGGCCCGCCGCGCGGCGGCGGCTCCGGGCTTCGTTGCCGACGATCGCGAGCAGCCAGGGCCGGAAGGGCTCGCCGCGCCGGAAGCGCGGCAGCGCGTGGAACGCCTTCACGAACGCGTCCTGCGCCGCCTCTTCGGCGTCGGCGGCGCTGCCGAGCACCGCGAAGGCCGTCCGGAACGCGATCTCGGAATAGATGTGCACCAGCTCCTCATAGGCGCGCTGGTTGCCCGCGGTTGCGCGCGCCAGCAGCTCCGATTCATCCAGTGGGCGGCCCTCCACCTTCATCTGCTGCTACGCCGGCCAGGGGCGCTTGGTTCCGTCAGGCGCGCTGGCGCTGCTGCTCGTACATCTCCCGGACCTCGCGCACGGTGGTCGCGTCCTCGGGCCGCTTGTCGTGCTCGCGGAAGGAAACGATGCGCGGGAAGCGGAGCGCGAACCCCACCTGGCCTTCCGCCATGCCCGCCTTGTGGCGCGGGCTGGGCGTGATCTCGTCGGCCAGCACCTCGACCACGACCGCCGGCTCGAGCCAGACGTCTGGCTCCAGCAGCGAGTTGACGCGCGCGGGCCGCTCGGCCCTCTCCAGCGGCCGCAGGCGCTCGTGCAGGTCTCGCCAGCCGGCATCGGAGAGGCCGGTCCCGAGCTTGCTGATGCTCGCGAACTGGTCGCGTTCAGTGTCGTAGACGGCGGCAAGCAGGGCGCCCGCGCCGAACTCCGCCCGCTTCCCCTTGCCTCGGTAGTAGCCGATCAGGACGACGTCGATGGTGTCGGTGAGCTGGCCGCTGGTGTTGCGCTTGAGCTTGACCCAGTTGAAGTTGCGCGCGCCCGCCTGGTAGGGGGAGTCGAGCCGCTTGGCGACTACGCCCTCGAGGCCGCGGCTGATGTAGTCGAGGAGCTCGCGGGTCAGGACCTCGGTGGAGTCGGTCCTGGTCAGGGGAGCCGCGACCAGCGTCTCCGAGCCGGCCACCACCTCCTCGACGAGGGCGAACCTTTCCGTGTAGGGCAGCGGCGTGAGGTCGGCGCCGTCGCGGTACATGATGTCGAACACGAAGGCGCGGAGCGGCATCGCGACCGCCAGCTCCTCGATCCCCTCTTTCCGGCGCCGGGTCGTCGTCTGGTGGAAGGGCACGTACTCCTCGGTGCCGGGGTCGTAGGCGATCGCCTCGCCGTCGAGGATCAGGTTCTCACCGGGCAGCGCGCGGGCGGCTTTGACCAGCTCCGGGAACATCTCGGTCATGGTCTCGAGGTTGCGCGAGAAGATCGCCACCTCGTCGCCGCGCCGGTGAACCTGGACCCGGAGGCCGTCGTACTTGGGCTGGACGCCGACCAGGCCCAGCTTGCGGATCACCGCCTCCGGGTTGGGAAGGCGCTCGGCCAGCTGCGGGCGCAGGGGCCGGCCGACCTGGACCTTGAGCACCTCGACGGCCGCCTCGCCGGCCTCGAAGAGCGTCCTTGCGATCAGGCCCAGGTCGGAGGTCCGGTTGTAGGCGCCTTCGAGCAGCGGGCGCAGCGAGCGGTCGCCCCGGCGGGCCACCGACAGCGCGTCGAGCACGGTCGGGTCGCCGATCCCGAGTCGCATCTTGCCCAGCGTGATCCGGACCAGGTGCTTGGCCGAAGGCGCGTCGAGCTCGCTGAGGAGGTTCGCGAAGAGCTCGAGCTTCGCCTCCTGGCTGCCGGTGCCCGAACGCGATGCGATGTCCGACAGCCGCCGGTGGACGTCGGCGATGGGCGGGGCCTCGCCGGGCGGCTCGGCGGGCGCGACCTCCAGGGCGGCGAGCCCAAGGTCGCCGCTCCGCCGGGAGGCGGCTTCGACGTCCTCCTTCGGTGTGACGTAGGCCCGGGCGATCGCGGTCATCAGGAGGCGGTCGCCGAGCCCGATCTCGACCGGGACGAAGAAGGGCGCCAGCCGGCCCTGGATGAGATAGGTGACCGGCTCGATCTCGGCCACGGAGGTATGGCCGTAGAGCTCGGCCAGGATCCGCACCAGCTCGTTGCGGCTTCGGGTGGCCTCCAGCTGGTCGAGGTAGACGCTCAGCGCATCGAACTTCACCGGCTGTTAGTTTCGTGCCATGTTGATGGCGGGGGCGGGCTAGCCGCAACCGCGCGCATGCGCGCGGGGTTGAAGTGAGTGATGGATGTCAGCGCGCGCTTCGAGCGCATGGTGCGAGAGCACCAGCACCGGATCTTCGTCTTCGCGCTCGGGATGTGCGGCTCGCGCGGCGACGCCGAGGACGCGACCCAGGAGACCTTTCTGCGCGCCTACCGCGCGATGGCGGGCTGGGACGCTGTCCGGCTGGCCGAGCTCAGGGAGTCGGCGTTCCTCCACCGCATCTGCCTCAACGTCTGCCGCAACCGGGCGCGCCGGGTGCGCGTCTTCCACGAGCTGCCCGACGAGGTGCCTGGCGGTACCGGCGTCGAAGGCCTGGCCGAGCGTGAGGAGCTGATGGCGGCGCTGGGTTCGCTGCCGGTCCCGCAGCGCTCTGCCGTTGTGCTGCGGCACGTCGGCGGCTGGTCGACGGCGGAGACGGCGGCGCTGATGGCGGTCCCGGAGAACACGGTCAAGTCCCACCTGGCGCGAGGGCTGGCGGCCCTCCGGCGGCGGCTGGACCAGGAGGTGGCGTGATGCCGAAAGTCGAGGAGCGCCTGCGGGCGCTGGGGTCGGAGCGGGCGCCGGCGGGATTCGCCGAGCGGGTGATCGGGGCGGCGCTGGGCGACGCCTACGCGCCGGTCGACACTGTGATCGGCCGCTTCTGGGTAGCCTGGAACGGGAGCCGGATCTCGGCCGTCCAACTGATGCAGGAGGCCGAGTTCGTGGCCTGGTTCGAGCGCGAGACGCGCCGGCCGCTGCGGAGGGTGGAGTCGGTCCCGGACCGGGTGCGGGAGCGGGTGCTCGAGATGCGCGGGCGTGACCTGGTGTACGACCTGAGCTCGATCAGCCCCTTCGAGCGGGCGGTCCTGATGAAGACGCTCGAGATCCCGCGCGGCGAGGTGCGCACCTACTCCTGGGTGGCGCGCGAGATCGGTGCCCCGCGGGCGGTGCGCGCGGTCGGCACCGCCCTGGCCAACAACCCGATTCCGCTGCTCATCCCCTGCCACCGGGTGGTCCGCTCCGACGGTGTGATCGGCAACTACGGGGCGGGCGGGCCGGTGGCCAAGAAGCGGCTGCTGGCGCTGGAGGGGGTGCGGGTGGAGGAGCTCGAGCAGCTGGCCCGGCGCCGGACCCGGTTCATCGGCTCCGACACCACGCATGTGTTTTGCGTGCCGACCTGCCGGGATGCGCGGCGGGTCACCGACCGGCACCGGGTGGAATTCCGGACCGAGGCCGAGGCCGAGGCTGCGGGCTACCGGCCCTGCCGGCACTGCCGGCCGGTGGCTGCGGCCTAGCTTAGGGAGTAGATCGCCGGCAGCTCGCGGTAGAGTCCCGCGTAGTCGAGCCCGTAGCCGATCACGAAACGGTCGGGGATCACGAAGCCGGTGAAGTGGATGTCGACCGGCTGCTCGCGCCGGGCGGGGCGGTCGAGCAGCGCCGCCAGGCGGACGCTGGCGGGCCGGAACGCCTTGAGGCGCTGGACGATGACGTTGATCGTCCGGCCGGAGTCGACGATGTCCTCGACCAGCAGCAGGTGGCGGCCGGTGAGCGGCCCGTCGACCATGTGGGCGAACTTGACCCGCCCCGAGCTGGCGGTGCCGCCGCCGTAGCTGGAGGCGCGCACGAACTCGAGTTCAGCCGGAATGCTGAGGCTGCGCAGGAGGTCGGCCGCGAAAACGGCGGCGCCCTTGAGGATCACGACCAGCACCAGCGGCTGGTCGATGTCCCGGTACTGCTCGCTGATCTCGCGGCCCAGCTGCTGGACGCGGCGGGCGATCCGCCGCGAGGAGATCATCGGCTTGCCCGTGGTCGGGGCCGTGCTCGCCGCCGTGCTCGCCGGAGCTTGCGGACCGGCGGCTGGGAGTGCGAGGACCTCCGTCATGGATGGGCCGTTCAGTCTACCAGTGGCGGCAGCGGTCCAACGCTCGCCGAGGGCGGCGCCCGGCGCCGGTAGCGGGAGCCGTAGAAGCGGCTGAGGCCGCCGTCGAAGTTGAGCGCGCGGCCCTCCTGGTAGACAAGCGGTTTCGACTGGTTGTGCGGGACGTGGCCATGGACCAAGCGCTTCGAGCTGGTCTCGCGGAGCCAGGCGTCGAGGCGCGAGCGGCCCGCTCGGAAGACCCCGCCGGGCGAGGTGACGTCCCAGAGCACATCTTCGCGTTCGTTGTTAAGAAGGCGTTGTGCCTCCTGGTTGACCGTCTTCACGATGTCGGCGTGGGCGTCATCCAGGTCGGCGAGGCGGGCGTAGTGGTCGGTGTCGGCGTGCTGCACCAGCGTCCCGTCCTCGAGCTTGAGGAGGGCGGGGCGATGTCGTAGCCAGTGCTCGAGCGGCTCGTCGCGGGCCAGCTCCTGGAGGTCGTGCAGCTGGCCGCCGATCCCGAGCCAGTAGGGGAGGCGCGCCCGGTCGCGCAGGGCCCACAGCATCATCACCTCGTGGTTGCCGAGGATGACCTCGCTGTTGGGGCGGTCGCGCGCGTACCGCAGGGCGCCGACGCCGAAGGCGCCGCCGTCGACCAGGTCGCCGAGGAAGACCGTGCGCCAGCGGTCGGGCGGGTAAGGCTTGAGTCCGGCGAAAAGGCGCTCGAGGTCGCCGTGGACGTCGCCAGCGATCAGGACCGGGAGGTCGGGCACAGCTGGCGGAGGAGGGCTTCGGGCTCGCCGGTGAGGCGGCGGACGGCGCGGGTGTGAGAGGCGATCGTCTGCTGTTCGGTGCGCGCTGGGTGCCAGGTGATCGGAATCAGCTCGGCGGCGAGGCGGCGGTCGAGGGCGACGGCCTTGGGCAGGTGGCCGGTGCGCTCGCGGTCGCCGCGGAAAACCCAGAAGCCGTTCCAGTGTTCGCGGGTGGCGCGCGCGCGTCTTATATGTGCGTTGGCGTCCCACCAGCCAGCGCCGGGGTCGGCGAGCAGGTTGGGCTTGACGTCTTCGATGGTGAGCGCCGCGACCAGGTGGAGGTTGGGTGGCCTGCTGTTGTCGGTTGGGCAGAGGCGGGCGACGAACGCGATCAGGTCGCCCGGGCGAGCCTGGCGGAGGCTGTAGGCGCGGCCGGCGGTGGAGCAGTTGTCGCCATAGGTCGGGATGGGGCTGGTGAGATCGGGGTCAAGGTGGACGGCTCGTTCCTTCCAGATCTCGGGCATTCGCAGCATGGGCGGCGCCCAGGGAATGGTCTCGGGGATCGGGTAGAGCGTGAAGCTGCCGTCGGCGTGGAGCGGGGACTGGACGCGGTGGGAGGCGTTGGCGCCGACGTTGGCTAGGAAGGCGGCCATGGGGTCTAGGGTCCGATAGTAGGGCGGTCCCGTCAGAGCCCGTAGCGCATCAGCATCATGCAGGTGAAGGCGCCGAGGATGCCGATCTCGCCCACGTGCCAGCGCCGCGCGCGGTTCGGCGTCGAATCCGGCAGCGGCCGTCCCGCCCGCGCCCGCGACGGCGACCAGCAGAAACGCCGCCGCCATCGTCAAGCCGTACGGAGTGAACAGCGCCGCCAGGCTGCGCACCGGGCCGAACACGGTGCCGAGCAGGATGCCGGTGACGATGCCGAGCGGGATCGCGATGCCGTAGGCGAGGGGGAGCCGGCGGAGCAGCCGGGTGGTACGCGCGTCGCCCGTGAGCGCCTGCTGGACCCCGTCGGCGCCGCCGAGGATGAGCCCGAAGACCATCGATCCCATCCAGAACGCCATGCAGAAAACGTGGATCCAGAGCAACAGTACGTAGGGCAGGACGGTCATGCCGCGCTCGGGCCCGCCGTCGCCCCGACGGCCCACCGGAAGCGCCGGCGCATCTTCTCCCGCGCGGCGCCGACGATCGGGCGGCCGTGGCCGAAGACGGCGTTGTCGAAGTCGAGCGCGAGCAGCTTTTGCATCGAGGCGCGCGCTTGGTCGAGGTCCTCGTAGCCGAACTGATGCCCGCGCAGCAGCGCGATGTTCGCAAACGCGTCGGCGGCGATCAGGTTGCGCCGCCAGAGCAGGGCGACCTGGCCAGCGGCGGTTCCCGGGCAGTGGATCACCGCGATCCCCCCGGGCAGGACCTGGCCATCCACGAGCTCGTGCTCGACGGGCACGGGCGGGAGCCCGCCCAGGTGGAACATGCCGCGAACGAGCGGGAACAGAACCCCGGCCGGCCCGGGGGCGGGCGTCGCCGGCCGGATCGGGCGGCCGCCGCGAACGATCTCCGCGTCGAGGGGATGCATCCACGCCTCGGCGCCGGTCAGCGCCTTGGCTTCGGCGAGCCCACCGAAGTGGTCCGCGTGGGCGTGGGTGACGATGATCCGCGACACATCGGTGGACCGGTGGCCTGCGGCCGCGATTTCGGAGGCGACTCTGCGTCCGCACCCCGGAGTGCCGCAGTCGACGAGAGTCAGCCCTCTGTCGGTCGCCAGCAGATAGGCGTTGGCGGCCCCCAGGCTGAGAAGGTGAAGGCCGGGGACGACGGTCTTGCTCATAGCGGCCTCCTGGCGAATGTCGCTAGTGAATGTCGCTAGCGAGATAGTGCAGTACTATGTCATAGCCGTTGCCGCCTGTCAATTCGCGACCGCCCTCCAAGCGTCAGCTCCGCGCGGCCGAGACTCGCCGCCGGATGCTGGCCGGCGCCTACGAGCTGTTCGTCGAGCAGGGCTATGTGGCCACCAGCATGGGCGCGATCGCCGAAAAATCCGGCGTCGCCGTCCAGACGGTTCACTTCACGTTCCACACCAAGGCGCGGCTCCTGAGCGAGGTCATCGAGACCTATGCCGCCGGGGAGGCCGGCGCCACGCCCGTGATGCAGCGAGCGTGGATCCGTGACGTGCTCGAGGCGAGCGATCCCTTCCGAAGCCTCGCCATCGCGATGGAGCACGGCGTCGACATCTACGAGCGCATCGCCGCTTTGGAGCCGGCCGCGATCGCCGCGGCGACCCTGGACGGGGAGTTCGCGGCCCGCTGGCAGGAGCTTTCGGACGGGAGGCACGCGGGGCAGCGGCGCGTCGTCGAGCACCTCGACGAGCTGGGCGCCCTGCAACCCGGCCTGTCGATCGACCGCGCGACCGACATCCTCACCACCATCAACAGCCACGCCGTTTTCCTCTCGCTGCGAGTCCGCTGCGGCTGGCCGCTCCAGGTGTGCAAGGCGTTCCTGCTCGAGACGCTGGCGGCCGCGCTGCTCGCCGGCACCTCGCCCAAGCGGCTGCGCAAGGCGGCCGCCGGTCTCAGCTACGCCGACCAGCTGAGCGAGCAGGGCACCCGGTGAGGCTGGCGGTCATCGGCGGTGGTGAGTTCGGCACCTACCACGCGCGCCAGCTGGTTGGAGCGCGGGTCGGCGAGGTCGTGGTGGTCGATCGCGACCGCGGGTGCCGCGCGTTTGCCGAGCTGGGGGGAGCGGTGACGCCGGTGGTGGCGGAGTGGGATCGGTTCCTGGAGTCAGAGGTGGGATCGTCGTTGGTCGCCGGGGACCACGTGGTGCCGGCGCCCTTCGCGCCCCACGTGCTCTGGGACTGGCTTGCGTCGGGGTCGGGGCTCAGGCGGGTGGCCCCTTTGACTGGGTGGCGGCTGCCCTACGAGGTGGTCGCGCCCGACGGCGCGCTGTTCGTGTCCGCGTCGGGCTGGCTCTGCCCGGCGACCTGCGTCGAGCCGGCGCACTGCCCGGTGCTGCACGCACCGCGAGACTGGGACCTCGGGGTGCTCTTGGAGGTGGGCGCGCGAGAGCGCGGGTGGGAGCCGGTGCTGTTCCGCTGCCTGCACTTCGCCAGGGGGATCGGCACGGTGCCGGTGGCGTCCCTGCTGGAAGCGCGCGCGCGCGTGCGGGCGCTGGGGCGCGGTTCACGGGTGCTGGTGGCGACCTCGTCGCGGTGCCACGCGGCGGTTGGCGGCCTGGAGGTCGCCGCGGCGGCCCACGGATAAGAGCGCGCTCGGCCGCGCCCCCGAGCTGGCGCTGTCGCTCTATGCCCTGGTCGGGTCGGACGGCGCGGTCGAGCTGTTCGCGCCGGTGATCGACGACGACCACGTCGACCTCGTCTGCGGGCCGGCGAGCGGGCTGCCGGTGTCGGGCTGCAGGTCAAGACGGCGGACGGCGTCGACCGGGATGCCATGGTCGAGGCGCGGGCGACCTATCCGGTGGGTTCGGTTCGCGAGGACAGGTTCGCCGGGTTCCGCGTGGCGCCGCCGGAGATCGGTGGCTGGCTGCGCGAGCGGGTGGCCGCGGCGAGGGGGGCGAGGCCGGAGTGGCCGGCCGTCTTCGCGGGTAAACTTGGCGACGGCCTAGGGGCGTAGCTCAGTCTGGTCAGAGCGCCGGTCTCCAAAACCGGATGCCGAGGGTTCGAATCCTTCCGCCCCTGCCAGCCAACGGGGGCCGCTAGCTCAACTGGCAGAGCGCCGTGCTGATAACGCGGAGGCAGGTGGTTCGAGTCCACCGCGGCCCACTTCAAACAACCATCCCCGTACAGTTCTCGAACCGCCCCGGTAGACGGGCCCTCTGATCGGCGAATCCGATAGTCTGTGAGGGGCGGCCGCTGCCGCCGGCGATGGGTCTCGCCCCGTGCCCTTCGAGGGCTGATGGGCCCTACCGATCACGGAGGTAGGAGGCCATCATGTCCGCTTTGCTCCAGGGCGTCTCGGCGAACGACTTCAACAACGTCTACGCCATCGCCGCCGCCTGGATCGCCCTGGCGCTGTTCGCCAGCCTGATCTCGATCCGGATCGGCCTAGCGGTGGCGCTGGCAGAGATCGTTGTCGGTTCTCTGGCCGGCAACCTGTTCCATCTCGCCGCCAACGACTGGATCAATTTCTTGGCTGGATTCGGCTCGGTGCTGCTCACATTCCTTGCCGGGGCGGAGATCGATCCTGAGTCGTTCCGGCGCTTTCTGAAGCCGAGCCTGGCCATCGGCGGCATCGGATTCGCGTTTCCCTTTGCCGGCGCCTGGGCCTTCGCGTGGCTCGTGCTCCACTGGCAGTGGCATGCGAGCCAGATCGCCGGCATAGCCCTGTCGACGACCTCGGTCGCCGTCGTGTATGCGGTGATGATCGAGACGGGGCTCAACAAGACCGACGTCGGCAAGCTGATCCTGACAGCGTGCTTCGTTTGCGACATCGGCACGGTTGGAGCGCTCGGCGTCCTCTTCGCCCACTACAACATCCTGCTGGTCGCGTTCGCGATCGCGACGGCGGTCGTCATGATCTTCTTCAGTCGGGTTCTCGAATGGGTGGTGAAGATCTTCGGGCACGCCGTCAGCGAGCCCGAGGTCAAGTTCGTCCTTCTTGGTCTATTTGCCCTGGGCGGCCTCGCATCCGCATCTCGGTCCGAAGCTGTGCTCCCCGCCTACCTGCTCGGGCTCGTCGCCGCCGGCGCTTTCCATCGTGACCCTCGCCTGCTCGGCCGGCTCCGGGGCACCGCGTTCTCATTTCTGACCCCGTTCTTCTTCTTGCGGGCTGGAACGCTAGTCAGCTTCACGGCCGTCATCGCCGGACTCGGCGCCGTTCTCCTTCTGTTCGGGGTGAAAATCGGGGCCAAGTTCGCGGGCGTGTACCCGGCCACGCTTGCCTTCAAAGTGCGCGGCAAGCAGGCTCTGTACACCACCATGATGATGTCGACCGGCTTGACGTTCGGAACGATCTCCGCGCTCTTTGGATACAACCACGGCTACATCAGCCGAGCGCAATACTCGGTCCTGGTCACAGTGGTCGTGATGACCGCCCTGGTGCCCACCCTTGTAGGCCAGCTGTTCTTCTACCCGCAGGCGCATCACCTCGCCTGGGGAGTGGAGAGTCCTCCAGACGAGCTCGAGCGTCAACTGGAGCGGGGCGCCACGCCCAGTGGGAGCGACCTGGGCTCATGACAAGCGCGCCGCCGCGATCGCCTTCCTAAAGCTGCCGAAGCGGTTCCGGATCGTTTCTCGCAGGGAGTCATGCCTGCGGGGGTCCAGGAGTTGGCGGTCGGCGGCCGACCATGTTCGACCATGAAGTTGCGGAGCGCCGCGAGGGCCTCGTCGTTCGGGAATCCGGGCTTGGGTGAGCCCAAGACGAGGGCGCCTGCGGCCCATCGCGAAAGGTTCGAGAAGTCTATTTCTGGGTCCACCAAGTTCCACACGCGGTCACCCCCGATACGCGTCGCGCCAGGCGAGGAGTTGCTCGACCGGGGCGAAGTTGAAAGGCGCGCCCAGCCCGTACAAGATGTGCGTCGCGCCCGCGGCCGCGTAGGCGTCCAGCGTGGCGTGATGCCGGCGCATGTCGGCGATCGGATCCTCGCGCCATTCCTCGGCGATGAAGACGCTGCGCGCGATCGCCGCCGGGTCACGGCCGACCCGGACGCACCAATCGTCGAGGACCCGGCTGCTCCGTCCCCACTCCGCCGGCGACCCGAACCCGTGCCAGAGGTCGGCGTGGAGGGCTGCGATGCGGAGGGTCACCTTCTCCCCAGCCCCTCCGATGAGGATCGGGATCGTGGCGCGCATGGGCTTGGGCTCGTCCCGCGCCCAGCGCGCTTTGATGATCTCGATGCCGCGCTCCAGGTGACGCAGGCGCTCGCCGGGTGCACAGAACTCGTAGCCATACTCCTCGAAGTCGCGCTGGAACCAGCCGGCGCCCAGGCCGAGGATCAGCCGGCCGCCAGTGGCGTGGTCGAGCGTCTTGGCCATCTGGGAGAGGAGCGCCGGGTTGCGGTAGGCCATGCAGAGGACCAGACATCCAACCTGCGCGTGTCGAGTCTGCGGGCCGAGCGCGGCCAGGCTGGTCCAACCCTCGAAATGCGCGCCGTTCGGGTCCCCGGTGAGGGGGAAGAAGTGGTCCCAGCTCCAAATCGAGTCCACGCCCAACTCGTCGGCCCGCCGCCAGCTCTGGGCGTAATCGGCGAACGCGGTGTGCTGCGGGTGGAGGGCCACTCCGATCTTGAGCCGTTCCGTCATTTGCGCACCTCGAAGACCCGGTTGAAGGGGGTAGCGGTCGCGCGACGGAAGCGGCTGAATCCGCCCGCCGCCAGCGCCGCGCGCAGACGCTCGTCCGTCGCGATCGTGCCGAGCGCGGTGTCGGCGCTCGCGCCGGACGCGAGCGCGTTGGGGGTGCAGATGAGCACCGAGGCGGCCGAGAAGATCCGCCCGACGGGGTTGAGGTTGTCCTCTACGCGCTCGCCGGCCATCGGCTCGACGACCAGCAGCGAGCCATCCGGCGCCAGGGCCGCGTGGGCATGCCGTGCGGCGCCGACGGGGTCGCCCAGGTCGTGAAAGCAGTCGAAGAAGGCGATCAAGTCGTAGTCCCCTCCGGGATAGCCGTTCGTCTCCGCGACCTCGAAGACCACACGCTCACCCAAGCCGGCCTGGGCCGCTGCCTCGCGCGCCCGCGCGATCGACGGCGCGTGGTTGTCGAAGCCAAAGAAGCGCGAGCGCGGGTACGCCTGGGCGAGGATGATCGTGGAGGCACCGTGGCCGCAGCCCACGTCGGCCACCGTGGCGCCACCGGCGAGCTTCGCCTCCACCCCGTCCAGCGCTGGGATCCAGTTCGCTACCAGGTTGGCCGTGTAAAGCGGCCGAAAGAAACGCTCGGTCCCCTCGAACACACCCGGGTCGTGCTCGCCCCAGAGCAGGCCCCCGCCGCTGCGCATGGCCTCGGCGATCCGCGGCTCCGCCTTGATGATCGACGTCAGGTTCTGGAAGCCGCCCGCCACAAACGCCGGGCTGTCCTCGTCGGCCAGCGCGAGCGCGTGCTCGTCGGGCAACGTGTACCGCCCTGTCTGCGGGTCGTAGTCGACGTAGCCGCTGGCCGCCTGGTTGACGAGCCAGTCGCGCACATATCGCTCGCTGGTGGTCGTGCGTCCGGCGAGTTCGGCAGGCGTTAGGGGGCCGGCGCCGGCCATGGCCTTATAGAGGCCCAGCTTGTCGCCGATCACCACCAGCGCTGAGCTCATGACGCTTCCGAAGTCGCCGACCACCCGTCCCATGAATGCCTCGAGCTTTGCCTGATCAACCTGACGTGCCTGGATTGCCACTGGGCTGCCCTCCTCCGTGTGATGGCCCAAATCGTGGTGCCGACGCCGGGGTGGGCACATCCCCTCAAATGGGGAGATTTCGGGACCGCGCTGGGGAAGTTCTTCTGACCTCAGCCGGGCGAGATCAGGCCCTTCTCGGCGGCCCAGGCCGCGACCCGGGCGCGGGACTCGAAGCCCAGTTTCGAAAAGATGTGCTTGATGTGGGTTACGACCGTCTCCTCACTGAGGAAGAGGGTCGCAGCGATCGCGCGGTTGGTGTGGCCGTGCGCGATGAGGACCGCGACCTCGCGCTCGCGCACGGTCAGGCCCCCGAACGTCTCCTTCGCCGCCCGGCGCCCGGTCCGGCGCGGGGGAGGTGGGATCACCTTTCCCGCGGCTCGCTCGAAGCTCCCGCGCAGTGGCTCATCCGGGATGCCCCGAGCGAGCTCCTGGACGATCGCGCGCGCAGCCGCGAACTCCCGCTCGGCCTCTTCCCGCCGCCGCCGGCCTCGATGATGGAGACCGAGAGCCAGATGCGCTCGCCAAAGCTGAGGC
>DASUWN010000007.1:0-9027 GCA_036378395.1 Candidatus Dormiibacterota bacterium
AGCAGCAGATGCTGGCCGCAGCGGTCGGCCTGTCGGTCCGCGGCTACCGCCCCTTCGCCTCCACCTTTGCCGCCTTCTTGAGCCGCGCCTACGACTTCATCCGGATGGCCGGCATCTCCGAAGTCGACATCAAGCTCTGCGGTTCGCACGCCGGCGTCGAGATCGGGCAGGACGGGCCCTCCCAGATGGCCCTCGAGGACCTCGCCTCGATCCGCGCCATCAACACCTCGACCGTCCTCTATCCGAGCGACGCGGTCTCTACGGCCAAGCTGGTCGAGGTCATGGCCGCCACGCCTGGGATCGTCTACATGCGGACGACACGCGGCGCCTACCCCGTCCTCTACGACGCGGGCGAGGCCTTTGAGGTCGGCGGTGCCAAAGTGCTCAAGCAGTCGGACCAAGACGAGGTGGCGCTGATCGGCGCCGGCGTCACACTGCACAACTGCCTGGAAGCGGCGGCCACCCTCGAGCAGGAGGGGATCCGGGCGCGGGTCATCGACCTCTACTCGGTGAAACCGGTCGACGCGGACACCCTCCGTGAGGCCTCGGTGGTGACCGAGGGCCGGCTGGTCGTCGCCGAGGACCACTACCCGCAGGGCGGGCTGGCCGCCGCCGTGATGGAGGCGCTCAGCCTTGAGCCGATCCCGCCGCGGGTCGCCCACTGCGCGGTGTCGAAGCTCCCCGGCTCGGGCACTCCCCAGGAGCTGATGGAGGACGTCGGGATCTCCGCCGACCATATCGCTGAGGCCGCGCGCCGGCTGGTCCGGGAGGCGTAGCCATGGCGGCCAACGGAAGCCCGATCAAGCTGCTTCACAAGGAGGGTCAGAGCCTCTGGCTGGACAACATCCGGCGGCAGCTGATCACCTCGGGCGAGCTGGCCCGGCTCCGCGACGAGGGGGTCACCGGTGTCACCTCCAACCCGACCATCTTCGAGAAGGCGGTCTCCGGCTCGACCGACTACGACGAGGCACTGGTGCGCCTGGTGCGGGCACGGAAGACGCCGGACCAGATGCTCTGGGAGCTGATGGTCGAGGACATCCAGGCCGCGGCCGACGTGTTCCGGCCGGTCTACGACAAGACCAAGGGCCGAGATGGCTTCGTCTCGATCGAGGTCTCGCCGGCGATGGCGCGCTCGACCAAGAAGACGATCGCCATGGCCCAGGACCTCTGGGATCGCTGCGCGCGCCCCAACGTGATGGTCAAGATCCCGGCCACCAAGCCGGGGCTGCCCGCGATCACCGAGATGCTGAGCCGCGGCGTCAACATCAACGTGACGCTGATCTTCGCGGTCGAGCGCTACGAGGCCGTGGTCGACGCATTCATGAAGGGCCTGGAGCAGCTGCGCACCAGGCGCAAGGACATCTCCGGGGTGGCGAGCGTGGCCAGCTTCTTCGTGAGCCGGGTCGACACCAAGGTCGACAAGCTGCTCCAGGCCAAGCTCGACGCCGAGACCGATCCCAAGCGCAAGCGCGAGATCGAAAAGCTCTTCGGCCACGCCGGAATCGACAACTCGAAGATGGCTTACGAGCGCTACCAGGCGCTCCACTCCGGGCCGCGCTGGGAGGCGCTGGCCAAGGCGGGCGCGCGCAGCCAGCGCTGCCTCTGGGCCTCGACCTCGACCAAGGACCCGCGCTACCCCGACACCATGTACGTCGAGGAGCTGATCGGACCCGACACCGTCGACACCGTCCCACCGGCGACTCTGGCCGCCTTCCGCGAGCACGGAGAGGTCCGGCGCTCGCTGGACGAGAACGTCGAAGCCGCCCGCCGCCGGCTCAAGGCCCTCGCCGATCTCGGGATCTTGCTCGACGAGGTGACCGAGCAGCTCGAGGTCGAGGGCGTCGATTCCTTCGCCAAGTCTTACCAGGCGCTGGGCAAGGCGCTGGCCGACCAGGCGCGGGCGATTCGCGCCGGCAAGGGCCCGCGGCAGTGGTACAGCCTGGGCGAGCTCCAACCGGAGGTCGACGCTACCGTCGCCGAGCTCCAGAAGCAGGAAGCGCCCAAGCGGCTGTGGTCGAAGGACGGGAGCCTCTGGTCGCCGCAGCCGGCACAGCAGAAGGAGATCGCGGGCTGGCTGGGCTGGCTCAACGTGCCCGAGAAGATGCGCGAGCAGGAGGACACCTTCCGCGGCCTGGCGCGCGACGGCAAGGCCTATTCGGACGTGGTCCTGTGCGGGATGGGTGGCTCGTCGCTGTGCCCGGACGTGCTCCGCAACACGTTCGGCCAGGTCAGGGGCCACCCGGCCCTCCACGTCCTCGACACCACCGACCCGGGCAGCATCCTGGCGCTGCGGCGGCGGATCGATCCCGCCGACACGCTGTTCGTGATCTCGAGCAAGTCCGGCGGGACGACCGAAACGCTGTCCCACTTCGCCTACTTCTGGGGCGAGGTCGAGAAGGCGAAGGTGAAGCAGCCCGGGCGCCACTTCGCCGCCGTCACCGATCCCAAGACCTCGCTCGAAAAGCTGGCCCACGAACGCGGCTTCCGGTGGACGTTCCTCAACCCGCCCGACATCGGCGGCCGCTACTCGGCGCTCTCCTACTTCGGAATGGTGCCCGGGACGCTGGCCGGCATCGAGGTCGGCGAGATGCTGGAGCGGGCGATCGAGATGACCCACTCCTGCGACGCCAGCGTGCCGGTCGAGAAGAACCCCGGTGTGTGGCTGGGAGCCGTCTTCGGCCGGCTTGCCAAGCTCGGCCACGACAAGCTGACCCTGATCGTGTCGCCCAAGGTCAAGACCTTCGGCTACTGGGTGGAGCAGCTGATCGCGGAGAGCACCGGCAAGCAGGGAACCGGCATCGTGCCGATCGAGGGCGAGCCGGTGGGCGATCCCGAGAGCTACGGCAAAGACCGGCTCTTCGTCCACGTCCGCATGGACACGGATCCGGATGACGCGCGAGTCCGGGCGCTCGAGAAGTCCGGCTTCCCGACCGTGACCCTGACCCTGCGCGACAAGCTCGACCTGGGCGGTGAGTTCCTGCGCTGGGAGATCGCGACCGCGGTCGCCGGCTCGGTGCTCGGCATCGACGCCTTCGACCAGCCCAAC
Organism: Candidatus Dormiibacterota bacterium; assembly: GCA_036378395.1. Classification (GTDB taxonomy): domain Bacteria; phylum Chloroflexota; class Dormibacteria; order Dormibacterales; family Dormibacteraceae; genus DASUWN01. Next base: position 3,047 of record DASUWN010000007.1, read on the forward strand.
GTCCAGGAGTCGAAGGACAACACCAAGAAGGTGCTGGAGGGCTACCGGAAGTCCGGCCGGCTGCCGGAGGCGGAGACCCTGGAGCCGGAGGCGGCCGGCAGGCGGCTGGCCGAGCTGGTGAAAAAGGGCAAGACCGGAAGCTACGTGGCCTTAATGGCCTACACCGCAAGCAGCCCCCAGTCGGAAAAGGCCCTCCGGGAGATGCGTGAGGCGGTGCGGAACAGGACGAAGTTCGCCACCACGGCCGGCTACGGGCCGCGCTTCCTGCACTCGACCGGGCAGCTCCACAAGGGCGGCTCCAAGACCGGCATCTTCGTTCAGGTCGTCCAGACCGACGGCGAGGACGTGGAGATTCCGGGTCAGCCCTACACCTTCAGCACGCTCAAGCAGGCGCAGGCGCTGGGCGACTTCGAGTCGCTGCGGTCGCGGCGCTACTCGCTGCTGCGGGTCTCGATCGGACGCAACCACGCGCAGGGCTGGAAGGCGCTCACGCAAGCCGTCCAGGCGGCTTTAAGGTAGCCGGCCATGGAGATGGGGATGGTCGGCCTCGGCAGGATGGGCGGGAACATGGTCGAGCGCCTGCTCCGGAAGGGCCACCAGATGATCGCCTTCGACATGTCCGCCGACGCCGTGGCCCGCTACGAAGGGCTGGGCGCAGCCGGCGCCCACACGCTGGAGGAGTTCGTCCAGAAGTTCCAGCAGCGGCCGCGGGTGATGTGGGTGATGGTGCCTTCCGGCGACCCCACCAAGCAGACCATCCAGCGGCTGGGCGAGCTCGGCGAACCCGGCGACATCGTCATCGACGGCGGCAACACCAACTGGCAGCTGGCCCTCGAGGATGCTGCCGGCCTCCAGGCCAAAGGCCTTCGCTACCTCGACGCCGGCACCTCGGGCGGCATCTGGGGCCTGGAGAACGGCTACTGCCTGATGGTCGGCGGCGAGCAGGAGGTGTACGACCACTGCCTGCCCCTGCTTCGCGACCTGGCGCCCGACGCCGGCGGCGGCCTGACCCACACCGGGCCGGTCGGCTCGGGGCACTTCGTGAAGATGGTCCACAACGGCGTCGAGTACGGCCTGATGCAGGCCTACGCCGAGGGCTTCGAGATCATGAAGCACGCGACCCACTTCCCGGGCATGGACATGAAGGCCATCGCCGAGTGTTGGCGCACCGGCTCGGTCGTGCGCTCCTGGCTGCTCGACCTGATCGCGGACGGTCTCTCCGACGACCCTGAGCTGAGCCAGATCCGCGGCTACGTGGAGGACACGGGCGAGGGCCGCTGGACGGTGGAGGCGGCGGTCGAGGAGAGCGTGCCGGCGACCGTCATCACCCACGCGCTGTATGCGCGCTTCCGCTCCCGCATGCAGGACACCTTCGCCGACAAGCTGATCGCGATGATGCGCAAGGAGTTCGGCGGCCACGGCGTCCTCAGCGAAAAGGTCCCGCCGCCACCCCCGTCGGCCCCGGTTCGGTGACGCGCTGACCCGATGACGGTCACCGCCGAAACCAACCCGCTCGCGGCCGGGCTGCGCGACTACCGCACCGCCGACCCGGCGCTGATGGTGATCTTCGGCGCCACCGGCGACCTCGCCAAGCGCAAGCTGCTGCCGTCGATCTACAACCTGGCCCGCCAGCGGCTGCTGCCGCCCGGCTTCGCGGTCGTCGGCGCCGCCATGGACGAGCTTCACGACGACCAGTTCCGGGAGCGCGCCGAGGCCGCGATCCGCCAGTTCTCACGGACGCAGCCGATCGAGGAGGACGTGCTCAAGGGCCTCGTCGACTCGCTCTTCTACCAGTCGCTGCAGTTCCAGGACCAGAACGGATGGAAGGCGCTCAAGAGCCGCCTGGACGAGCTCGAGCAGCAGCGCCAGACCGGCGGCAACGTCGTCTTCTACTGTGCGACGCCGCCGCCCACCTATCCGCTGATCGTCCAGCAGCTTGGGGCTGTGCGCCTCAACCGCGATGAGCATGGCTACCGCCGGATCATCATCGAGAAGCCGTTCGGCTCCGACCTCCAGAGCGCGCGCTCGCTCAACGTCGAGGTCCAGAAGGTCTTCCACGAGGACTCCGTCTACCGGATCGACCACTACCTCGGGAAGGAGACGGTCCAGAACATCCTCGCCTTCCGGTTCGCCAACTCGATCTTCGAGCCGGTCTGGAACAGCCACTACGTCGAGCAGGTCCAGATCACAGTCGCCGAAGAGCTGGGAGTGGAGGGACGCGGGGCCTACTACGACAAGGCCGGAGCGCTCCGCGACATCGTCCAGAACCACGCTCTCCAGCTGCTGGCGCTGGTGGCCATGGAGCCGCCGGTCGCCTTCGAGGCGACGCCGGTCCGCGACGAGAAGGTGAAGGTGCTGCGCGCCATCCGGCCGATCGCGGTCGACGAGATGGCGACCCACACCGTGCGCGGCCAGTACACGGCGGGCCACGTGCTGGGGCAGGAGGTCGTGGGCTACCGCAAAGAGCCCTCAGTCGATCCCAACTCGCCGACCGAGACCTTCGCCGGGGTCAAGGTGCGGGTCGACAACTGGCGCTGGTCGGACGTCCCCTTCTACATCCGCAGCGGCAAGCGGATGCCGAAGCGCGCCACCGAGATCTGGGTCCAGTTCAAGCGGCCGCCTCACCTGACCTTCGGGCGCGAGCAGACGAAGGAGCTGGAGCCGAACGCGATCACACTGCGCATCCAGCCGGAGGAGGGGATCTCGCTTCGCTTCGGCGCCAAGGTGCCGAGCGGCGGCATCAAGATCCGGAGCGTGAACATGGACTTCCTGTACGCCTCTTCCTTCCTCACCGAGGCTCCCGACGCCTACGAGCGGCTGCTGGTCGACTGCATGCTCGGCGACCCCACGCTGTTCACCCGCTCGGACGAGGTGGAGACCGCCTGGACCCTGGTCGACGCGGTCGAGACTGCCTGGCGGAAGGGCGAGCCGCCGCTCGAGTTCTACAAGGCCGGGACGTGGGGCCCGGAGGCGGCCGACCGGCTGGTCGCCACCGACGGCCACCAGTGGCACCGGCCCTAGTGTCGTGATCCGCCAGCATCCGGATCGGGTTCGCCAGCTCGAGTGGCACGAGGTGGGGGTGACCCTGCCCGAGGTAATGGCCGAGCTGACCCGCATCCACCTCGAGCTCGGCCGCCAGGACGTCGGGGACGAAGACGAGCACCCGCACCCGCGGAACTGCTGCATGAACCTAGTCGCCGTCGTCGCCGGCGCCGAGCAGGCGGGGCATGTGCAGCAGGCTGCCACCGACCTGGCGCCGCACCACCCGATGCGGCTGCTCACGCTCGAGCTGGAGGAGGCCCACAACGTGGGCCGGATCGACGCTTGGATCCAGAGCGAGGCGCACGAATTGCCCGGCGGCATGCCGATCCAGTTCGAGATGGTCCGCCTCCACGTGACGGGCACGGCGGCGGCCGAGCCGGTCACCATCGTCGAGCCGCTGCTCGTGCCAGACGTGCCCACCTACATGTGGTGGATCGGCTCCCCGCCGGTGACCGACGACTGGTTCATCCAGATGCTGGAGGTGATCGACTGCCTGGTGGTCGACTCCGCCACCTTCGAGCGCCCCTTCATAACCACCCTCGAGCTGGCCGGCTTGGCTGCGGCTCTCGGGTCACGGGTGGGGATGAACGACCTCCACTGGCAGCGGCTGGGGACGGTTCGCGAGCTGGTTGCGCAGTTCTTCTCTCCCGCCGACCGCCGCGGTTTCCTCAATGGGATCAACGCGGTCGGCATCGACTACGTCGGCGAAGGGCGGGGCAACCGGGTCGCGGCCGCCCTGCTCGTGGGCTGGATGGCGTCCACCCTGAAGTGGAAGCTGCGGCGGGCGGCGGGCGGCGATGGCGGTACTGTCGCGGCCTACTACGAGGCCCACCGCGGCCATCCGGTCGAGGTCGATTTCCGGTCGGTGCCGGCGGAGGGAGTCGTCGAAGGCGAAATTGCGGCGCTGCGGCTGGAAGCGGCCGCCAGCACCCGCACTGCCCGGCTCGCGATCGAGCGCAATCCCAAGCAGCCGACCCGAGCGCACATGCGGACCGCGATCGGCGAGTCCGAGCCGCTCGAGCACTGGATGCCGCTCGACGTTCCCAACGAGGCCGAGCTGCTGGTCGAGCTGGTGCCCATGGGTCGCCGGGATCCGATCTACATCCGGTCGCTGGACGCCGCCGCCGAGCTGCTGCGCGCGCTGCGCTGAGGACCGCGACCATGCAGGCGCAGACCTTTCCCGACGCGGAGGCGGTGGCGGCGGCCGCCGCCGAGCTGGTTCGCTCCGAGCTCGCGGGCGGCGCGCGGCTGTTGGTGCTGGCGGGCGGGACCACTCCGCGCCGGTGCTATGAGCTGCTGGCCGAGATGCCCGGCATAGAGTGGGGCCGGGTCAGCGTGCTCTTCGGCGATGAGCGCTGCGTGCCGCCGAGCGACGCCGAAAGCAACTACCAGATGGCGTTCCAGTCGCTGCTCAGCCGCGTCCATCCGGCGACCGTGTACCGGATGCCCGCCGAGCTGGGGGCAGAGGCTGCCGCCGCCGAGTACTCGCGCCTGCTGGCGCGGCTGGCGCGGCTGGACCTGGTCCTGCTCGGCATCGGCGAAGACGGACACACGGCATCGCTGTTCCCGGGGCATCCTCAGCTGCAGGCCTCGAGCTTGGCGATCCCGGTCCACGACGCCCCCAAGCCGCCGCCCGACCGGGTCTCGCTTTCGCTGCGGACGCTCCGCGCGGCACGGCGGGTGGTGATCCTGGCCACCGGGCGGGACAAGGCGGAGGCGGTGCGGCTGGCGCGCGAAGGCTCGGTCCCGTCGGGGATGATCCCGCGCGCCGAGTGGCTGCTCGACCAGGAGGCGGCGAGTGCAGATTGAAATTGCACCATCGATCCTCTCCGCCGACTTCGCCCGGCTGGGCGAGCAGGTGGAAGCGGTCGAGGCGGCCGGCGCCGACCGGATCCACGTCGACATCATGGACGGCCACTTCGTACCCAACCTGACCATGGGACCGGCCGTGCTGGCGGCCGTGCGCCGGGTCACGCGGCTGCCGCTGGAGGCCCACCTGATGGTCGAGCGGCCGGAGCTGTTCGTCGAGGTCTTCGCCGAGGCCGGCGCCGACGTGATCGAGGTGCAGCCGGAGGCCACCTACCAGCTCTACCGGGTCGTCCACCGCATCCGCGAGCTCGGCAAGCGCCCGTGCGTCGCCTTCAGCCCAGCGACCCCGGTCGAGGCGCTGATCGAGATCCTGCCCTACGTCGACGAGATCAACGTGATGACGGTCGAGCCGGGGTTCGGCGGCCAGCCCTTCATACCCTCGACGCCGGAAAAGATCAGGCGCGTGCGCGAGCTGGCCCCCGACCTCGACATCGAGGTCGACGGCGGGGTCGACGCCGAGACCGCGTGCGTCGTGCGCGACGCCGGCGCCAACGTGCTGGTCGCGGGGTCGTTCGTGTTCGGCCATCCCGAGGGTCCGGGAGCGGGCGTCCGGGCGCTGCGCGCGGCCCTTGGCTGACCAGGCCGCCCTCAAGGAAGCGGCCGCGCGGCGCGCGCTCGACCTCATCGAGGACGGCATGCTGCTGGGGCTCGGCTCCGGCACCACCGCCAGCATCTTCATCCGGCTGCTCGGGGAGCGGGTGAAGCAGGGACTTCGAGTGCAGGGCGTCCCGACCTCGTCGGGTTCGGCTCACCTCGCCGCCGAGGGCGGGATCACGGTCCTGAACAGCATCGACCGCCCTCTCGACCTCGCCATCGACGGCGCCGACGAGATCGACCCCGCGCTCAACCTGCTCAAGGGCCGCGGGGGCGCGCTGGTGCGCGAGAAGCTGGTGGCCGCCTCGGCCCGTCGCTTCGTGGTGGTCGCCGACAGCTCCAAGCTGGTCGACCAATTGGGGACCGGCGTGCTGCCCGTCGAGGTGATCCCTTTTTTGTGGCACGAGACGGCGCGCCGCCTGGAGTCGATGGGCGTGCGCTGGCAGGTGCGAGGTGGGGAGGAGTCGCCGTTCGTG
>DASUWN010000008.1:0-21773 GCA_036378395.1 Candidatus Dormiibacterota bacterium
GGCGGTGGTGGAGGAGCCTCGACTACGGGCGGCGGTGGTGGCGGCACGACCGGCGCCGGAGCCGGGGGCGCGACCGGCGCCGAAGCCGGGGGCGCGACCGCAGCCGGAGGCGGAGCCGGAGGGGCCACCGCCTGCAGCGGAGCCGGCACCTTGGCTGCCGAGACCGGGAACAGCCGCGCCAGCCAGCCCCGGCGCGCCTGGCTCCGCTGCTCTGGCGTCTGCCGTACGAAGGCCTTGATGTTGGCGCGCGCGCGCTGCTGCTCGGGCGACCAGCGGCGCATCGACGCCGGCAGCTCAGACAGCCAGGGCGGCGGCTCGTCGGACCAGCGCGCAGCCTCGGCCTCGGCTCGCGCCCTGGCGACCTCGGGCCGAACGATGGCGTCCTCCGGGCGGCGTATGTTCGGGTTGGTGCGGGTGTCCCGCACCACCCAGTCCGGAAGATCCTGCTCCTGGGTCAAGCTCAGGCCGGCCAGCGGATCGCCCTGTTTGCGACCCTTCTTGCGTCCGAAGAGCGGCATCCGCGAAACCTTAACTCGGAGGCATCCCGATCCTTGCCAGATCAAAAAACATCGAGGTCCCAGCAGTTACTAGGTACCGATCGCCGGGACGAACAGGCAAAATTCCGCCCGACCCAGCGCATCTAGCAGAAGAAGGAGAACGGATTGGGTTTCACCCTGTTCAAGAAGCGGGCGGATGGAGGCTCGCGGCCGTCGACCCCACCGGGCAACCGCCCCGGGACGCTCTGCTTTGCGGGCTGCGGTCGCTCCCACGGCTGGCAGTGCAGCTACGTCGACACCCACGGCGCCGAGTGCCACAGCTGGTGGTGCCCCGAGCACGTGCACGTGATCGATGGCGCTCCTTTCTGCCGCCGTCACTCGGCGATCGTGCGAATGCTGGTGGAGCGGGTCGGCTCGATCTTCGAGGTCCCGCCACCGCGCGTCGACGACCGCGCCCTACCTCTCCTGCTCCGGCTGGCCGAATCGCTGGACCAGCGGATGATCGAGCTCCTCAAGCGGGTGTACGCGGAGCATCGCAACGCGTTCGTCGACAAGCATGGGCTGATCCGCGAGCGGAAGGAGCTGGGCCGGCACCAGGGCTGGGAGTGCGTCTGGTCGGCCAACTCGGTCAACGGCTACCTGACGATGATCAGCCTGCGAGTGAATGCCGGCGAGCCGCCGGTGCTGCAGCTGCTCCGCGACGGCCGGATGCTGCGCGAGGGAACGCCGCCCTGGATCGACCAGAACCCCAACGACACCATGCAGCCCTCCGAGCAGTCTGAGCTCCAGGAGGAGATCTTTCAGGCGACGCTCCAGACCTTCACGGCCGGCGCCGTGGCTTGAGTCGAGCTCAATCACGCGGTAGGTAGCGGGGCAGGCCGGCCAGCGTCGCCAGGCCCGATCGCTCGAGGTATTCGCCGATCCCGTCATGGACGCGCGCGATCGCGCGCGGATCGACGAAGGTGGCGGTGCCGACCTGGACCGCGGCGCAGCCGGCGATCAGGAACTCGAGCGCGTCCTCGGCGCACATGATTCCGCCAATCCCGATCACCGGGATCGACACCGCGCGCGCCGCCTGGTGGGCAAGGTGGACCGCCAGGGGCCGGATCGCGGGCCCGCTCAACCCGCCGGTCTTGAAAGCCAGCCGGGGGCGGCGCTCGCGCAGGTCGATCGCCATGCCGACGAAGGTGTTGACGGCGCAGAGCGCGTCGGCGCCGGCGCCGACGCAGGCGCGGGCGATCACCCCGATGTCGGGGACCATCGGCGTCAGCTTCACCCAGACCGGGAGCTGGGTCCGCCGGCGGACCGCGGCCGTCACCTCGGCCGCCGCCCGGGGGTCGTTGCCGAAGTAGATGCCGCCCTGCTCGACATTGGGGCAGCTGATGTTGATCTCGAAGCCGGCCACCCCGGGCACTCCATCCAGGCGCGCCGCCAGCTCGCCGTACTCGTCCGCCGACTCGCCATTGAGGTTGACCAGGACCGGGACCTCCCACTGCGCCCAGAGCGGGCAGTAGTCACGGATCAGCGCCTCGACACCGGGACCCTGGAGGCCGATCGCATTGAGCATCCCGCTCGGCGTCTCGGCGATCCGGACCGGCGCGTTGCCGGGCCGGGGACGCAGAAATATGCCCTTGGAGACGATCGCCCCCACCTTGGCGCGGTCGAGCAGCGGCACGTCGGTGCCGTAGCCGAAGGTCCCGGAAGCCGCCAGCACCGGACCGCCCAACTTCAGGTTGCCGAGGTCGACGCCAAGATCCGGCATCACGCCACTGCGTAATGCAGCTGCGACGGCAGCGCGGCCCAGTCGACCTCGGCGGCGCGGTAAACCGGGCCTTCCTTGCAGGCCCGGTCGTAAGCGCCGTCTAGCTTAGGAACGGCGCAGCCGAGGCAGACGCCGGTGCCGCACCCCATGTAGGTTTCGACCGCGACCTGTGCCTCGGGCCAGCGCTCGGCCACGGCCGCCAGCATCCGGTTGGGACCGCAGGCGAGCACCGCTCCAACGCCGCTTGGCACCGCCGCCACGGCCGTTCCGTGAAAGCCCGCCGAACCATCGTCGGTGGCCTCGACGAGCTCGTCACCGCTCCACTCGGACTGCAGCTCGCCCGACGTGCGGGCGCCGTGAACCCAGACCACCCGCAGGCCGGCCGCCTTCGCGTCGCGCGCCGCCAGCGGCATCGGCGCCACGCCGAGGCCACCGCTGACCAGCGCCACCGATCCCCAGGCGGAGTCGAACGAGAAGGGACGGCCGAGGGGTCCCAGAAGCGAGGCGCGGTCGCCGATGCGCAGCGACGCCAGCAGCTCGGTGCCCTCGCCGACCGGCTTGTAGATGACCTCGACCACGCCTTCCGCCGACGCCGTGTAGACGGAGAACGGCCGGCGCAGCAGCGGTCCCGGCCGGAGCAGGATGTTGACGAACTGGCCGGCGCGAACCGACTCGGCGACCTCGGCAGCCGCGAAGCCGGTCACCCAGAAACCGTGCTCGCCGCGCTGCCTGACCGAGACGACCTCCGCCGTCAGCTCATGCATCGCGCCACTCGGCCAGCGTCCGCACCTCGAACTCACCGCCGCTGGCGACCGCCGACTCGACCAGCGCGGCGGCCGTGTCGAGCGAGGTGAGGCAGGGAATCCGGCGCTCCACCGCGCTCCGCCGGATGCTGAAGCCGTCCCGCATCACGACCCCGCCCGGGGACTCCTCGGGCAGATTGGACTGCGTGTTGACCACCAGGTCGACCTCCCCGTTCTGGATCAGGTCGAGCACGGTGGGACTCGCCCGCTCGCCGATCTTGCCAACCTCGCGCGGCGAGAATCCGGCCGACCGCAGCGCGCGCGCAGTGCCTGGCGTCGCCGCCAGCTGATAACCGAGCTGGACCAGCCCCGACACGATCGGGAACAGCTCCGGCTTGTCGGCGTCGGCGATGGTCAGTAGGGCCGTGCCCGAGGATCGCAGCGTCACGCCGGCGGCCTGGAAGGCCTTGCGCAGTGCGCCGTTGAGCGTCCGGTCGACGCCCATCACCTCACCCGTCGACTTCATCTCCGGGCCCAGGTAGGAGTCGACCGCGGGCAGCTTGTTCATCGAGAAGACCGGCGCTTTCACCGCCACCAGCGGGCGGGGCGGGACGAGCCCCGTCTTCCAGCCCAGGTTGGCCAGGTGCTCGCCGAGCATCACCCGGGTCGCCAGCCTGACCATCGGCACGCCCGTGACCTTGGAGAGCATGGGCACCGTCCGCGACGCGCGCGGGTTGACCTCGAGGACGTACACCCGCCCCCGGTGCACGACGTACTGGACGTTGACGAGCCCTCGCAGCTGGAGGTGGCGCGCGATCCGGATCGTGTAGTCGACGACGTCCTTCTGCTCCCACGGCTCGAGGCCGGGGGCCGGGTAGACCGCGTAAGAGTCGCCGGAGTGGACGCCCGCCCGTTCGACGTGCTGCATGACCCCCGGGATCACCACCGTGTCGCCGTCGGAGATCGCGTCGACCTCGATCTCGACCCCGGCCAGGTACTTGTCGACCAGCACCTCGCCCCGCGGCAGCGCCCGCAGCGCCCAGGTCATGTAGCGCTCGAGCTCCTCCGGGTTGCGCACGATCTCCATCGCCCGGCCGCCGAGCACGTAGGAGGGCCGCACCAGCACCGGGTACCCGATCCGCTGCGCGATGGCGGCCGCCCCCTCGAGCGTGGTCGTGCTGTCGCCGACCGGCTGCGGGATTCCGAGCGCATTGAGGGCGCCGGCGAACTGACGGCGGTCTTCGGCGAGGTCGATGGCCTCGACCGAGGAGCCGAGCACCTTGACCCCGGCTTCGGCCAGCGGCTGGGCCAGATTGATGGAGGTCTGGCCGCCGAACTGGACGATGGCGCCGGTGACGCTCTCGGTGTCGGCGACCTGGCGGGTGGCGTCGAGATCGAGCGGCTCGAAGTACAGGCGGTCGGAGGTGTCGAAGTCGGTGGAAACCGTCTCCGGGTTGGAGTTGGTCAGCACCGCCCTGGCGCCGGCGTCGCGGAGCGCCCAGGCGGCGTGGACCGAGCAGTAGTCGAACTCGATGCCCTGGCCGATGCGGATCGGCCCCGACCCGACCACCAGAGCCGTGCGTCCGTTCGTGGGGGAGGACCCCCCTTCCACCCGTTCGGGAGCCGCCTCCGACTCCTCCTCCCAGCAGCTGTAGTAATAGGGCGTCTGGGCCTCGAACTCAGCCGCGCAGGTGTCGACCAGCTTGTATGTCGGCCGCGCCGGCTGGGGCCGGTTCCCGGTCAGCTCCTCGATGCGCCCGTCAGAGAACCCGGTTCGCCGCATCTCGCCCACGTCGGCCGAGCGCTCCATCTCCACGATCCGCATCAGCCGCTCGAGGAACCAGATGTCCCAGCCGCTGCGCTGGGCCAGCTCCTCGGGGCGCGCGCCCTCGCGGAGTGCGTGCAAGAGGGCGAAGAGCCGGCGGTCGTTGGGCGTGTCGATCAGCTCGGGGTCGTCGAGCTCGGCGGCCGCCGGCTGCCGCTGCTCGAGGGAGCGGATGGCCTTCATCAGCGCCGCCTCGAAGGTACGCTCGATCGCCATCACCTCGCCCGTCGATGCCATCTGGGTCCCCAGCACGCGGCGCCCACCGGGAAACTTGTCGAAGGGCCAGCGCGGGATCTTGACGACGCAGTAGTCGAGGGCGGGCTCAAAAGCGGCGAAGGTGCGGCCGGTGACCTGGTTGACGACCTCCTCGAGCTTGCGTCCGACCGCCACTTTGGCGGCCACCCGCGCGATCGGATAGCCGGTCGCCTTGCTGGCCAGGGCCGAGGAGCGCGAGACCCGGGGGTTGACCTCGATCACGTAGTAGTGCGAGGACTGGGGATCGAGCGCGAACTGGATGTTGCAGCCGCCCTCGATGCCGAGCGCGCGGATGATCTTGATCGCCGACGTGCGCAGCATCTGGTGGTCGCGGTCGGAGAGCGTCTGGGCGGGCGCGACCACGATCGAGTCGCCCGTGTGCACGCCCATCGGGTCGAGGTTCTCCATGTTGCAGACCGTGATGCAGGTGCCCGCCGCGTCGCGCATCACCTCGTACTCGAGCTCCTTCCAGCCCCAAAGCGAGCGCTCGACCAGGACCTGGTGGATGGGCGAGGCGGCGAGGCCGGAGCGGGCGACCCGCTCCAGGTCGTCGCGTGTGCGCACGAAGCCACCCCCGGTGCCGCCCAGGGTGTAGGCGGGGCGGATGACGACCGGCAGCCCGATCTGCTCGGCGTAGGCGACCGCGTCCTCGAAGCTGTCGCACACCTGCGAGGGCGGGACCGGCTCACCGATCTCGAGCAGCATCTCCTTGAATGCCTGCCGGTCCTCGGCCTTGCGGATGGTCTCGCGGTCGGCCCCGAGCAGGCGAACGTCGAAGCGCTCGAGCACCCCGGCGGCGACCAGGTCCATGGCCAGGTTGAGGCCGGTCTGGCCGCCGAGGGTCGGCAGCAGCGCGTCGGGCCGCTCCCGCTCGATGATCTTGGCCAGCGATTCGACCGTGAGCGGCTCGATGTAGACCCGGTCGGCCACCTCCTCGTCGGTCATGATCGTGGCCGGGTTGGAGTTGACGAGGACGGTCTCGACGCCCTCCTCGCGCAGCGCCTTGCAGGCCTGGGTGCCGGCGTAGTCGAACTCGGCCGCCTGGCCGATGACGATCGGACCGGAGCCGACGATCAGCACCTTCTTCGGCTTCTCCGGCTCGGCGGCGCCGGTCACCGCCCGCAGCGCGGGCTTGCGCGCGCGAACCATCTCGACGAAGCGATCGAAGAGGTGCTGGTTGTCGGTCGGCCCGGGTGCGCCTTCGGGATGGTACTGGACGCTGAAGACCGGGAGCCGCCGGTGGGCCAGGCCCTCGACCGAGCCATCGTTGAGGTTGACCTGGCTGACGAAGAAGTCGCCCTCGGGGATCGAGTCGCGGTCGACCTGGAACTCGTGGTTCTGGCTCGTGATGTGGGTGTGGCCGGTGTCGAGGTCCTTGACCGGGTGGTTGGCGCCGTGGTGGCCGAAGGGCAGACGGCTGGTCGTGCCGCCGATCGCCCGGCCCAGGATCTGATGGCCGAGGCAGATGCCGAAGAAGGGCAGCTCCGCTTCCAGCGCCCGCCGGCAAATCTCGACCGGCGCCGCCAGGACGGCCGGGTCGCCGGGACCGTTGCTCATCACGATTCCATCGGCGCCGGTGCCGCGGACGTCGTCCCAGGTGCCGGTGTGGGGAAGAACGAGCACCCGGCAGCCGCGCTGGCGCAGCGAGCGGAGGATGTTCTGCTTGACGCCGTAGTCGAGGACCGCGATCGTCAGCCCCGACCCGTCGGCGTAGCCGCCGGTCACCAGCTCCGGCGGCAGCGGCTCTTCCCAGACCTCGGTCCGCTTGCGGGAGACCTCGGCCACCAGGTCCTGCTCCTCGACCGGCTTGACACGCCTCGCCAGCGCCGCCAGCTCGTACAGCCGCTCCCTGGTCGGCGCCACCGCCTCGTGCGAGATCACCGCCCGCAGAGCGCCGTGCCGGCGCAGGTGCCGGGTCAGAGCGCGCGTGTCGATGCCGCTGATGCCGGGAATGCCGTGCCGCGACAGGTACTCGTCGAGCGACTCCGTGCTCGAGTGGTGCGAGGGGTGCTCGGAATGCCAGCGCACGATGAAGCCCTCAGCCCAGGGCCGGAAGGACTCGCTGTCCGCGGTCCGGGTCCCGTAGTTGCCCTGGAGCGGGTAGGTCATGCAGAGCATCTGGCCGGCGTAGGAGGGGTCGGTCAGGATCTCCTGGTAGCCGGTCATGGCGGTGTTGAAGACCACCTCGCCCTGGCCGAGGACGTCAGCCCCCAGAGGTTCGCCGACGAAGGCGCGGCCGTCCTCGAGGACGAGTGCCGCGAAGCGCTTCTGGGGAGGGGTCATCGAAGGATCACGGCCGCGTCGACCCCCTCGTGCTCGGCCACGCACACCCGGACCATCTCGCCGGCTGCGGTGGGCACGTTCTTGCCGACATAGTCGGGCCGGATCGGCAGCTCGCGGTGGCCGCGGTCGACCAGAGCCGCCAGCTGGACCGCGCGCGGCCGCCCGTGCTCGAGCAGGGCGTCGATCGCCGCCCGGGCGGTCCGGCCGTGCCAGATCACGTCGTCCACCAGCACGACCACCTTGCCGTCGATGTCAGGCAGCTCCGTCGGTGGCCGCTCGATGTCCGGCCGCCGCAGATGGAGGTCGTCGCGGTGGGCGGTGATGTCGAGGCGGCCGACCGGAACCTGGCAGCGCTCCATCTTGGTCAGCAGCGTCGCCAGGCGCTGAGCGAGGACATCGCCCTGGCGCACGATCCCGACCAGGACCAGGTCCTCGACGCCCTTGTTGCGCTCGACGATCTCGTGGGCGATCCGCTGCAGCGAGCGGCGCATGGCCTCGGCGTCCATCACGGTGGCGCGGACCTGGCGCTCTTTGGTTGGAGCGGTCATGCGAGCAGCATGTCCAGGAGGGCCATCCGGATCTGGACGCCGTTCTTGGCCTGGCGGAAGTAGGCGGCGCGGGGATCTGCGTCGACCGCGGGGTCGATCTCGTCCACTCGCGGCAGCGGATGCATCACGATCGCCGCACGCGGCAGCAGCTCCATCTCCCGGAGACCGATCCGGTAGACGCCGCGGACGGCCTCGTAATCCTCGGGCCGCTCGAAGCGCTCCTTCTGGATCCGGGTCTGATAGACCACGTCGACCTGGGGCAGGACCGCCTCCAGGCTCGCCTCTTCGAACCAGCGGACCTGGTGCTCGTCGAGGTGCGCCTTGATGTCCTCCCGCATCCCAACCTGTGGCGGGGCCACGAAGAAGACGTTGACGTCCCGGTACTTGCTGAGCAGGTAGGCGAGCGAGCGGACGGTCCGCCCGTTGGCGAGATCGCCCACCATCGCCACCCGGACGCCGTCCAGCCGCCCCAGTTCGGCCCGGATCGTGTAGACGTCCAGCAGCGCCTGGGTCGGATGCTGGCCCTTGCCGTCGCCGGCGTTGATGATCGGGACCTCGCTTACCGCGGCCGCCCGCCGCGCCGCGCCCTCCTCGTTGTGGCGGAGGACGATCACGTCGGAGTAGCCGCTGATGATCCGGATCGTGTCCTCCAGCGTCTCGCCCTTGGCCGCCGAGGAGAACTCGCGCGCGTTGTCCGTTCCCATGGTCCGGCCGCCCAGCCGCAGCATCGCCGACTCGAAGGAGAGACGGGTCCGCGTCGAAGGCTCGTAGAAGAGCGCCGCCATCACCCGGCCCTGCAGCCGGCCGGCCGCGCGGTGCGGTTCGGCGGCGATCTGATCGGCGCGCTCGAAGACCTCTTCGAGCAGCTCACGCGAGAACTGTTGGGACTCGACTACATGCCGGAGACGCTGCCCTATGGCCACAAAAAAACCTCCTTCCCGGCCTCGCAGGACCGGACTTAAAGGACCTAACGCAGTTTAGCAGCGCTCACAATTAGCCGCCGTGGCCGGAGACGACCTCGTCGAGACGCGCGGCCTGACCAAGCACTACGGCGCGATCGTGGCGGTCGACCGGCTCGACCTCAGCGTCCGTCGCGGGGAGGTTTACGGATTCCTGGGGCCCAACGGAGCCGGCAAGACGACGACGCTGCGGATGCTGCTCGGGCTGATCAAGCCGACCGCGGGCACCGCCACCGTTGCCGGCCAGCCACCTGGCGCGCCTTCCGGCCTGGCGCGGGTCGGGGCGATGGTCGAGTCGCCCGCCTTCTATCCGTACCTGTCCGGGCGCGACAACCTCCGCGTGATCGCCGCGCTGACCGGAGCGCCCGCCCCGCGCATCGACCACGTGCTCGACGTCGTCGAGCTCATGCCTCGCGCCGGCCACAAGTTCAGCACCTACTCGATGGGCATGAAGCAGCGGCTCGGCGTCGCCGCGGCGCTGCTCAAGGAGCCGGACCTGCTGATCCTCGACGAGCCCACCAACGGCCTCGACCCCCAGGGGATGATCGACATGCGCAACCTGATCATCGAGCTCGGCCGCGGCGACCGGACGGTGCTCGTCTCGAGCCACCTGCTCAGCGAGGTCGAGCAGATGTGCACCCGGGTGGGCGTGATCCAGAAGGGCAAGCTGGTGGCCGAGGGCGCGATCGACGAGCTGCGCGGCGAGGCCGGCATCTACGTGCGGGCGCAGCCGGAGGATCAGGCGAAGGCGGTACTCGAGCGCATTCTCGGTGCCGACGCTGTCAAGCCCGATGCCGACCGCGGCTTCCGGGTGACCGCCGACCCCGGCCGCGCGCCTGAGATCAACCGCGAGCTGGTCGCCGCCGGGATCGGCGTCTTCGAGCTCCGACCCGCTGAGCGCTCGCTGGAGGACGTTTTCCTCGAGCTGACCGGCGGCGAGATGGGCCTCTGATGGTCGCCGCTCTCGGCGTCGAGGTCTTCAAGCTGCAGCGCCGGGTCGCGGTGTGGGTCTGCCTCGGCATCCTGCTCCTGATCGTCATCCTGCTCGGCTACCTGCTGACCTGGCTCGTGCTCTCCCATCCCAGCCCGCAGACGGCCGCCCAGCTGCCCAGGGGCGTCACGCCGGAGCAACTGAAGCAGCAGATCTACCCCGCGCACTTCGTGCAGAACACCCTCAGCGGCGCCGCCCAGCTGGGGGGAGTCATCATGCTGATCGTCGGCGTCCTGCTGCAGGGCAGCGAGTATGGGTGGGGAACCGTCAAGACGCTGTTCACGCAGCAGCCGCGCCGGCTCCACGTGCTGGCCGCCAAGCTGCTCGCGGTGGCGGCGCTGGCGATGGTGGTGTCGGCGGTCCTGCTGGCGGTGGGCGCCGGGACGTCCTACCTGCTGGCGACCATCGACGGGGCGCGCAGCCCATTCCCGAGCGGCTCCACGGTCGTCAAGGGATTCCTCGCGCTGTGGCTGATCCTCGTCTTCTGGTCCTGGTTCGGGGTGGCCTTGGCGACGCTTTTCCGCCAGTCGGCGCTGGCGATCGGTCTCGGCCTGGCCTACGCGCTGGTCATCGAGGGCTTGATCTTCGGGATCGCCGGGCAGTTCGGCGGCGACCCGGTGCGCCAGGTGCAGCAGTGGTTCCCGCTCGCCAACACGTCCTACGTGGTCGGCTCGTTTGGCAGCCCTTCGCCGGTGGCGGACGCCGCTCGCGCTCATCCCTACCGCGACGCGACGCACGGAGTGGTGGTCGTGCTGCTGTACTGCGCGGGCTTCGCAGTGCTTTCAGGGACGCTGTTTCAGCGCCGGGACGTCACCACTTAGCGGGCGGTAGTCACCACAGATCGGCGAGATCGCATCGGTGTGGAAGTTCCAGTGCCGGCACCAGGCCAGGCCGTCGAACATCCGGCACGAGCCGCAGCTGACCTTCGGATTGGAGCGCTGACGCTTCCGCATCAGCCGTTTCGGGTCCTCGCCGGGAAAGCTGCCACTCATTGCCCGTTCGAGTCTGCACCCCGCCGCCGCACAAAGGCACCGAACATCGGCGCTGTGAAGGCAATCCGGCCCCGAGCCGGGCGATAGACCAGGCCCTTGGCCAGCAGCGCGCTCAGCCGTGGCTGCAGCTCGCTGTTGGTCCACCCGGTTCGCATCTGGACCTGCTCGGTCGTCGCCTCCTCGCGGCCCTGGTCGGCGATCGCGTGCAGGATCCGTCGCTCGACCGGCCCCGCGCGCTGGTAGCGCGCCTCGAAGAAGCCGGCGTCCAGCGCCTCGAGGATGCCCGGCCGGAGCCGGCGGAAGTCGCGCATCGTGATCGCGGCGCCGGTGGATCCGCTCCAAAGGGTGTCGCCGTAGAGCTGGAGGAAGAACGGATAGCCACCGGTATCTTCGATCACGGCATCGATGACGTCGTCATCGAAGCGGCGGCCGTTGCGCACGGCGGGGTCAGCCAGTGCGGCGCGATCTTCCGGCGGGCGCAAGTTGCCCAGCCGCTCGGCGACGAACATGCGCTCCGAGTAGCTCTTGGAGCGAGACAGGTTCTCGACCAGCGGCGGCAGCCCGCAGAGAACCAGCATCAGCGGCACCCCGTGCTGCTGGGCACCGGCGATGGCGGCCAGCAGCGCACTGACCGTCAGCTCGCCGCGCCGCTCGCGCACCACCTGGAACTCGTCGTAGCGGAGCACGAAGCCCCGGTGGGCGCCGCTTCGGCAGAGCCCCCCCACGCGAACCAACGCCTCGCGCAGGTCGTCGTCGAGCCGCCGCGGCGGCGGCGCCGGACGCCGCGGATCGAGGCTGACCCTGACCTCGCCGTAGCCGATCGACACCGATCCGATGAAGTCCTGGACGCCCTCGGCGAGCTCGGCCGCCGCCGCCCCCAACCGCGCCGGCAGCGACAGCCGGCGGGTGAGCGCGGCCAGATCGGAGAGAACGGTGCGGGCGAACAGCGAGGGTTCGGAGTCGGCGTCGCTGAACTCTCGCTCGATCACCGCCCAGCGGGCCATCTCGGCCAGGGTCGTGTAGTGGTTGAGGAGGACCGTCTTGCCGACGCCGCGCAGCCCGGTCACCAGGACGTTGCGCGGATTCTGGGGGTGTTGAACGAAGCGCCGGAAGTCCTCGAGCTGGCGCTGGCGGTCGCCGAGATAGGGCGGCTCGAGGCCGGTGCCCGGACGGTAGGGACTCGCCGCGTCGGCCATCTTGATAACGAAGGATAATCTCCGCGACTTATCTCAGGTAGCCGGCGAATAACTCCCGATAAGCCCAGCGGCTTATCGGGTGCCGCTTTGGTTGAGCCTTTCGCTGAATTTGTCGGGTGGAGCTGCCTAAAAGCGAGGTGGTCTTCGTCACGTCCAGGTCGGCAGCCGACTGCGCAACGACGAGGAGCAGCGCGCCTGCCCTTTTTTAGTGCCGGAAGTGCCGCTCGCCGGTGACAACCATGGCCGCGCCCGTCTCGTCGGCCGCCGCCAACACCTCGTCGTCGCGTACCGAGCCACCGGGCTGGATGACCGCCGTCACACCCGCCCGCAATCCCTCCTCGACTCCGTCCGGAAACGGGAAGAAGGCATCGCTCGCCAGCACCGAGCCGCGCGCGCGATCGCCGGCGCGCCGGACCGCGATCTGCGCCGCCTCGACGCGTGACATCTGCCCGGCGCCCACGCCGACCGTCGCGAATTCGCGGGCGAGCACTATCGCGTTCGACTTCACATGCTTGGCCGCCAGCCACGCGAACTCCAACTGCGCCCACTCTTCGGGGGTCGGCTCGCGGCGGCTGGCCACCCGGGTCGATGACCGGTCGAAGCCCGACCGGTCCCAGGTCTGGGCCAGGAAGCCGCCCGGAACGCTCCGGACGTCGAGGCCAAAGAGGTGGACGGGTCCGACTCGCAGCAACCGCGTGTTCTTGCGCCGCGACACGACCGCCAGCGCCTCTTCAGTCACGGCGGGCGCGATCACGACGTCCGTCTTGATCTCGACCAGGTGGCCTGCGGTCTCGGCGTCCAGCTCCTGGTTGACCGCAACCACGCCGCCGAAGGCCGACACCTTGTCGCAGTCGTAGGCGCGCCGGTAGGCCTCAGCGAGGGTGTCGCCGAGCGCCAGCCCGCAGGGGTTCGTGTGCTTGATGATCGCCGCCGCGGGCTGGATGAACTCGTTGACGAGGGCGTAGGCGGCGGCCGCGTCCTGGATGTTGTTGAAGGAGAGATCGGGACCGTGCAGCTGTTCGGCCGACCCGAGCCCGCCAGGGTCCGGTCCGAGGCGGTAGAAGGCCGCCCGCTGGTGGGGGTTCTCTCCGTAGCGCAGCGGCTGGGCGAGGGTTCCGGCGATCGAGAGCTCGGGAGGGAAGAGCGCGGCCTCTGAGAGCTGGTTCCGGAACCACTGCGCGATCTGTGCGTCGTAGCCGGACGTGTGGGCGAAGGCTTCCGCGGCCAGCCGGCGACGCATTTCGGCATCCACGCCGCCCTCCTGCAGCGCCTGGAGGACCTCCCCATACCGCTGCGGCCGGACCACCACCACCACGTCGGCATGGTTTTTCGCGGCCGAGCGGATCATCGCCGGCCCGCCGATGTCGATCTGCTCGATGACTTCGTCAAAGGCGACTCCGGTGCGCGCGGCCGTCTCCGCGAACGGGTAGAGGTTGACGCAGAGCAGGTCGATCGTCTCCAGGTGATGCTCCTCGAGCGCAGCCATGTGCTCGGGCAGCGAGCGCCGGGCGAGCAGGCCGGCGTGGACACCGGGATGCAGCGTCTTCACGCGGCCGTCGAGGATCTCCGGGAACCCGGTCAGTTCGGTGATCGGATGGACGTCGACCGCCGCCTCTTCCAGCGCGCGCTGGGTGCCCCCGGTCGAATAGAGGTCGAAGCCGGCGCGGCGGAGGCCGCGGGCGAATGCGGGGAGCCCCGCCTTGTCGCTAACGGAGAGCAGGGCTCGGGGCATCAAGCAAACTCTGAATGACCTGGGGCAGAAGCCGATGCTCCTCCACCTGGATCCGCGCGTGCAGGGTTTCGACGGTGTCGCCGGGGAGGACGGGGACTGCGGCCTGGGCCAGGATCGGCCCGCCGTCGAGCTCCTCGGTGACGACGTGCACCGTGCAGCCGCTGACCTTGACGCCGGCCGCCAGCGCCCGCGCCACCGCGTCCATGCGACCGCCGAAGGCCGGCAGGAGAGAGGGATGGATGTTGAGGATGCGGCCGGGGAACGCCGCCAGCATCGGGCCGGTCAGGATCCGGTCATAGCCGGCGTTGACGACCAGCTCGACCTCGTGCGCGAGGAGGAAGTCTCGCATCGCGGCGTCGCGCCCCTCGAGCGAGGCGAAGCCGCGCTGAGACAGCTCGCCGAGCGGTAGGCCGCGTTCGCGCGCAAAGGCGGCACCGCCGCAGGAGGGCCGGTTGGTGGCCACCGCCACGACCTCGAAGCCGCGCTCGACGAGGTTGCGCAGGTTGGAGCCTTTGCCGGAGACGAGGACGCCCAAGCGCATCTCTAGGCCAGCACCACCCGCTGCGCACCGGATTGCGGGACGACCCGTCCGACCACCGGATGGCCGGGCGGCGGCTTCGAGCAGACGAGCACCATCCCGAGGCCCATGTTGAAGGTCCCCAGCATCTCCTCCTCCGGCACCCTTCCACGCTCGGCGATCAGGCCGAAGATCGGCGGCACCGGCCAGCTGCCGCGGTCGAGGCGGGCCGCCAGGCCCTCCGGCAGCACGCGGGGGAGGTTGCCGAGCAGGCCGCCGCCGGTGATGTGGGCGGCCGCCTTCCACTCCAGCCGCTGCAGCTCGGCGAGGTAGGACAGGTGCGGCTCAAGCAAGACGTCGCCCAGCGGCCGGCTGAGTTCGTCGTAGACGTGGTCGAGTGGCACCTCTTCGAAAACGCGGCGCGCCAGCGAGTAGCCGTTGGTGTGCAGCCCCGTGGATGGCAACCCCACCAGCAGATCGCCCTCGCGCACGGGATGGCGCCACCGCCCGGCATCCACCCAACCGACGATGAAGCCGGCCAGGTCGTAGTCGCCGAGCGCGTACACGCCGGGCATCTCGGCGGTCTCGCCGCCCAGGAGGGCGCACCCGTTGGCCGCGCAAGCCTCGGCGAGCCCGGCCATCACCTCTTCGAAGACGCCGGCATCGACCCGGCCGGCGGCGAAGTAGTCGAGGAAGAAGAGCGGGCGGGCGCCGGCGGTCGCGATGTCGTTGACGCAGTGGTTGACCAGGTCGGCGCCGATGCCCCGGTGGCGGCCGTGGGCGACCGCGACCTTGATCTTCGTCCCCACGCCGTCGGCGCTGGCGGCGAGATAACCCCCCGGGACGCGGTAGAGCCCGGCGAAGGGGCCGACCCCGGTCACCACCGCCTCGCCCTGGGTGCCGGCGATTAGCGGCTTGACCCGCTCCAGCATCCGCTCGTAGGCGCCGATGTCGACCCCGGCGTCAGCGTAGGAAAGGCCTTCGGTGGTGTCGGTCACTGGACCGCGGCGACGGCGTCACGCGGCCGCTCGGGCAAATCCTCGAACTGCATTTTGTCCATCTCCAGCTGCTGCGGGACCGGCACCGGGTAGCTGCCGTCGAAGCAGGCGCGGCAGAACTCGCCGGCCGGTCCGCGGCCGATCGCGCGCACCAGCGCCGGGATGGAAAGATAGGCGAGCGAGTCGGCGCCGATGTGCGCCCGCACCTCCTCGACGCTGCGGCCGGCGGCCACCAGCTGCTTGGTCGATCCGATGTCCACGCCCATGAAGCAGGGATAGCGCATGGGCGGCGAGGAGACCCTGAGGTGCACCTCGCGCGCGCCTGCACGCCGCAGCAGATCGATGATGCGGCGCGAGGTCGTGCCGCGCACGATCGAGTCGTCGACCGCGATCACGCGCTTGCCGGAGATCGAGCGGCGCAGCGGATTGAGCTTCAGCATCACGCCCGCCTCGCGGAGCGACTGGTCGGGCTGGATGAAGGTGCGGTTGATGTAGCGCGACTTGATCAGACCCTCGCGGAAGGGGATGCCCGAAGCCTCGGCGTAGCCGATCGCGGCCGGCGTGCCTGAGTCCGGAAGAGGAATCACCATATCCGCCTCGACCGGTGCTTCGGCGGCCAGCTCGCGCCCCATCTGGATCCGGGCCTCCTCGAGCTCGCAGCCCTTGATGATCGAGTCCGGACGGGCGAAGTAGATGAACTCGAACACGCACATGGCGTGGCGGCCGCGGCTCTCCTGAAAGCGCGAAGTCTGGACGCCGTGCTGGTCCAGCACCACCATCTCGCCAGGCTGCACCTCGCGCACGAAGCGCGCGTTGACGGTGTCGAGGGCGCAGGTCTCGGAGGCGACCACATGGGCCGGGTTGCCACTGTGGCGCGGGATGAAGCCCAGGCAGAGCGGCCGAAAGCCGAAGGGATCGCGGAGTGCGATCACCGAGTCGGAGGTCACGATCGCGCAGGAGTAGGCACCGACCATCCGGGAGAAGGCCTTGGTGATCACCTCCTCCCAAGAGCTGCCGTGGGAGTGCTCGATCAATCGCGCCATGACCTCGGTGTCGAGGGCGGTCGCGAACTCGGCGCCCGCCGCCTCCAGATCGCGCCGGATGCCATCGGCGTTGAGCAGGTTGCCGTTGTGGGCGATGGCGCCGGGGCCCAGCTGCGGGTGGCGGAAGGGCAGCGGGTGGGCGTTCTCGGCCCGGCTGGCGCCGGTGGTCGAGTAGCGGGTGTGGCCGATCGCGGCCTCGCCCTTGAGGCCGGCCATCACCCCCGGCGTGAAGACCTGGGCGACCAGACCCATGTCGCGGTGGATGCGCACCTCGGCGCCGTTGCCAACCCCGATCCCGGCCGACTCCTGGCCTCGGTGCTGGAGGGCGAAGAGGCCGAAGTAGGTCAGGTTAGCGACGTCGACCTCGCGCGAGTGGATGCCGAAGATGCCGCACATCGGCTTACCCGACCCGACTTTTTCCAGAAATCCGGGCTAATGAGGGGCCCGGAAAGCCCGAGTTTCCAGAAAAACTCGCGGAGTTTGTCACAGAAGCGCCCCTTCCCAGACCGTCCGCAGCTCATCCAGGCCGACGTCGACCTGGCCATCGAAGACGATCCGGTCGCCGTGCACGTTGCCCAACAGCTCGAACTCGACGTGCTG
Source organism: Candidatus Dormiibacterota bacterium (assembly GCA_036378395.1). Lineage (GTDB taxonomy): Bacteria > Chloroflexota > Dormibacteria > Dormibacterales > Dormibacteraceae > DASUWN01. The sequence goes on from DASUWN010000008.1 coordinate 16,942, forward strand.
GCGCCGGGCCAGAGCCTGCAGCCCCGGCATCGCCCGCGATCCGGCGCTGACCACGAATCGAGCCTGTGACTCGCCGAAGAAGGCCGCGTCCTGGCGGACGCCCTCGTCCGGCCGCAGCCCCGGAGCGCGGATCCCCTTCCCTCCGAGCAGCGCCGACTCCGCCACCGCGACCAGCATCCCACCCTCGGCACAGTCGTGGGCGGAGTGGAGCAGACCGGCCTGGGCGGCGGCGACCACGAACTCGCGAACCGCCTTCTCGGCGGCCAGGTCGACCCGCGGCGGCTGCCCGCCGACCAGGTCGAAGATCACCTTCAGGTATTCAGAGCCACCGAGGTCGTTGCCCGAGGAGCCGATCAGGAGGACGAAGTCGCCCTCCTCCTTGAAGGCCCCGTCGATCCGGTGGTGGTAGTCCTCGAGCAGGCCGACCATCCCGATGATCGGCGTCGGGTAGATAGCGCCGCCCGCCTCCGACTCGTTGTAGAGGGAGACGTTGCCGCTGACCACCGGGAGGTCGAAAGCCCGGCAGGCGGCCGCGATCCCGGCCACCGCCTCCTCCAGCTGCCAGTAGACCTCGGGACGGTCGGGATTGCCGAAGTTGAGGCAGTCAGTCACGCCCAGCGGCCGCGCTCCGACCGCCGCCAGGTTGCGAGCGGCCTCGGCGACCGCAATCTGGGCGCCCAGGTAGGGGTCGAGCTCGCAGTAGCGGCCGTTGCCGTCGATGGTCAGCGCCAGCCCGCGCCGGGTGCCCTTGATCCGGATCACGGCCGCGTCGCCGCCGGGCGGGATCAGGGTGGCGTCGCCCACCATGTGGTCGTAGCGCCGGAAGATCGGGCGCCGGCTGCCCAGGTTCGGCGACGCCAGCAGCCGCAGCAGCGAGCGCGAGAAGTCGGGTGGCTCGCGGCGAAAGGCGTCCAGGCTGAGGACCTCGGCGGCCGGCGGCCGCGGCTGTGAATCTGGACGCCGCAGGGGGGCGCCGCCGGTGAGCAGCTCGACGGGAAGCCGCGCGACCTCCTCGTCGCCCTCGACCACGGTGAGGTGGTCATCGTCGGTGACCTCGCCGACGATCGCCGCCTCCAGGTCCCAGGCGTCGAACACTGCCTCGACCTCGGCCTCGCGTCCGCGCTTGACCACGACCAGCATTCGCTCCTGGGACTCGGACAGCATCACCTCGTAGGGCGTCATCCCGGACTCCCGGCGCGGCACCCGCGCCAGGTCGAGCCGCGCACCGGAACCCCCTCGCGACGCCGCCTCGGCGACCGAGCTGGTCAGCCCCGCCGCGCCCAGGTCCTGGATCGCGACCACCGCGTCCAGCTCGACCAGGTGCATGCACGCCTCGAGGAGGCACTTCTCGAGGAAGGGGTTGCCGACCTGGACCGCCGGCCGCCGCTCTTCGGCGTCGGCGTCGAGGTCGAGGGAGGCAAAGGAGGCGCCGTGGATGCCGTCGCGGCCGGTCTGGGCGCCGACCAGGAGCAGCGAGTTGCCGCTGCCCTCGGCCTTCGCCGTCTTCAGGCGGTCGGCCCGCACCAGGCCCACGCACATGGCGTTGACGAGCGGGTTCTGGGCGTAGCACTCCTCGAAATAGACCTCGCCGCCCACGGTCGGCACGCCGATGCAGTTGCCGTAGCCGCCGATGCCGCCGACCACGCCTTCGAAGTGGTGCCGGGAGGCGGGCAGCGGACCGAAGCGCAGCGAGTCGAGGAGCGCGACCGGCCGCGCGCCCATCGCGATCACGTCGCGGAGGATCCCGCCCACACCCGTGGCGGCACCCTGATAGGGCTCGATCGCGCTCGGGTGGTTGTGCGACTCGACCTTGAACACGGCCGCCCAGCCCTCGCCGATGTCGACCGCACCCGCGTTCTCGCCGGGTCCCTGGAGGACGGCCTCGCCCGTGGTCGGCAGCCTCCGCAGGAGCGATTTCGAGGTCTTGTAGGAGCAGTGCTCGGACCAGAGCACGCCCACCATCCCGAGCTCGACGTCGTTGGGCTCGCGGCCGAGCCGGGACACCAGGTGCTGGTACTCGGAGCGGCTGAGGGCTACCTCTTTGAGCTTCTTCTCGCTTACAGCGGTCGCCATTTAGGCCGTGAGAGCACGCAGGGCGTGCTCGGCCACCGACCGGAACAGGAGCAGGCCGTCGGTACCACCCAGCTCGGCCTCGGAGCAGCGCTCGGGGTGGGGCATCATCCCGAGCACGTTGCCGCGCTGGTTGATGACGCCGGCGATGTTGTGCAGGGAGCCGTTGGGATTGGCACTGGGCACGACCAGGCCATTGGGGTCGCAGTAGCGGAAAACGACCTGGTCGGCTTCCTCGAGGGCGGCCAGGGTGGCGGGGTCGGCGAAGTAGTTGCCCTCCCCGTGCGCGATCGGGATGCGCAGCACCTGCCGCCGCTCGCAGAGCGCGGTGAAGGGGTTGTCGGTCTGCTCGACCAGGAGGTGCGTCCACTCGCAGCGGAACTCGAGGACCTGGTTGCGGATCAGGGCGCCCGGCAGCAGGCCCGCCTCGCAGAGCACCTGGAAGCCGTTGCAGATGCCCCAGACCAGGCCACCGCGGTCGGCAAACTCGATCACCGACTCCATCAGCGGCGCGAAGCGGGCGATGGCGCCGCTCCGCAGATAGTCGCCGTAGCTGAACCCACCCGGCAGGATCACGCAGTCGACGCCCTTAAGGTCGCGGTCCTTGTGCCACAGGTAGCGCAGCTCACAGTCCGGGCCGAGGACCTGGTCGATGACCCAGCCGCAGTCGCGGTCGCTCCAGGTGCCCGGGAAGACGACGACGCCGAACCTCACGAGCGCGCCATGACTTCGAACTTGAAATCCTCGATCACGCCGTTGGCGAGCAGCTTCCGGCACATGTCCGCGACACGCTCGCGCGCCTCGCGCTCACCGTCGGCGTCGAGCCGGATCTCGAGGTACTTGCCGACCCGCACCTCCTCCACCTCGCCGAAGCCGAGGCTGCGCAGGCCCTGGCCGACGGTCACGCCCTGCGGGTCGTTGACCACCGGCTTGGGCGTCACCACCACCTTGGCCAGCAATTTCATAACCGGCGTCCCCGAAAAATCGCCAGATTTTTTGGGGTGGTCATTGCTCGAGGCGGTCCTTGGGCGGGAAGAGGGGCTTGCCGACCAGCCGAGCGTAGGCGGTCAGGTAGCGATCGCGGGTCTGGGCCACGATGTCCTCCGGCAGCTCAGGTGGGTCCGAGTTGCGATCCCAACCCGAGCTCGAGAGCCAGTCGCGGACGAACTGCTTGTCGAACGACTCGGGCGAGGTACCGGTCTGGTAGGTGGCGGCATCCCAGTAGCGCGAGCTGTCGGGCGTCAGGACCTCATCGATCAGGATCACCCGGTCATCGATCAGGCCGAACTCGAACTTGGTGTCGGCCAGGATCAGCCCTCGCTTCTCGGCGTACTCGGCGCCGAACCGGTAGAGCCCGAGGCTGTGCTGGCGCAGCTCCTCGGCCAGCTTGGCGCCAATCGCCTTCTTCATCCGGCTGAAGGTGATGTTCTCGTCGTGGCCGCTGTCGGCCTTGGTGGCCGGGCTGAAGATCGGCTCCGGCAGCTTCTGGCTCTGCAGCAGGCCCGCGGGCAGCTTCTCGCCGGCGAGCGTGCCCTTCTTCTGGTACTCCTCCCAGGCCGAGCCGGCCAGGTAACCGCGCACCACGCACTCGATGTCGATGCGCTTGGCCCGGCGCACGATCATGAACCGCCCGATCAGCTCGGCGGCGCGGTCCCGGATCGTCGGCGGCAGATCGGGCACCATGCCCGAGATCAGGTGGTTCTCCTGGAAGCCGTGGGTCTGGCTGAACCAGAACACGGAGAGCTGGGTCAGGACCTTGCCGCGATCGGGGATGCCGTTGGGGACCACGTGGTCGAAGGCCGAAAGCCGGTCGGTGGCGACCATCAGCAGCCGGTCCCTGTCCAGCTCGTAGGTGTCGCGAACCTTGCCCCGCGAGAAGACTGGCAGGTCGAGGTCGGTCTGGGTGACGGCGAGGCCGGCGATCATGTCTTAACTCCAGTCAAGAGCCCCAGACGCTCGAAGGCGACGTCCACGTGCTCGAGGTTGGCGGCGGGGTCGAAGATGCGGTCGAGCCGGTCTCCGATGCGATCGCGGACCTCGGCGCTCTCGATCAGGTTGGCGCGAAAGCCGCCCTGCCCGTCCAGCGCGCGATGAGCGGCCCGCTGGACCAGCCGGTAGGCCTCCTCGCGCGACATTCCGCTCTCGACCAGGGCCAGCAGCACGCGCTGGGAGTAGACCACACCGCCGCCCTGGTTGAGGTTGCGAAGCATCTGCTCGGGCCGCACCTCGAGCCCGCCGACGACCTTGGTCAGCTGGAGGGTCATGTAGTCGACCAGCGCGCACGCATCGGGGAAGACGACCCGCTCGGCGGAGCTGTGCGAGATGTCGCGCTCGTGCCAGAGGGCGATGTTCTCGAGCTCGGTGGCGGCGTAGCCGCGTACCACCCGGGCCAGCCCGCAGATGCGCTCGGTCAGCACCGGGTTGCGCTTGTGGGGCATCGCGCTCGACCCCTTCTGCTCGAGTCCAAACGGTTCCAGCACCTCGGAGACCTCGGTGCGCTGCAGGTGCCGGATCTCCTGGGCGATCCGCTCCAGCGTCCCGGCCGCCACCGCCAGCGAGCTCATGAAGGCCGCGTGGCGGTCGCGGGAGACGACCTGGGTCGAAACCGGATCGACCGCCAGCCCGAGCCGGGCGCAGACGAACTCCTCGACCGCCGGTGGGATGGTGGCGTGGCTGCCGACCGCGCCGCTGAGCTTGCCCACGGCCGCCTCCGCGGTTGCCTGCTCCAGGCGGTCGCGCGCGCGATCGAGCTCGGCGACCCA
>DASUWN010000009.1:0-16273 GCA_036378395.1 Candidatus Dormiibacterota bacterium
GGCTGCTGCCGGAGAACGATCGCTACGAGCCGATCGTGGCGCCCAACGCCCAGCTGGCGGGCGTCGTCAAAGGAGTCTTCCGAGTCGTCTAGTTGCCTGTAACGGTTGGATGGGCTGCAGGCCGCAGGCGCGGCAGCCCCGGCGTTCCAGACGGCCGGAGTCAAGGAGAGGGTGGCGCCAGGAAGAGCGCAGTGAAGCTGCGTGACGACGCGGCGCCAGGCCCCTCGACGCCGACTTCAGCGCCGCAGGCGCCCGGCCGGCTGGGACGTCGGATGCGGTCCATCTAGCCGGTACCGGCAACTAGAGGTCCGGCCGAAAAGTGGTCCGGACAGGGGTCGAGCCTGAGACAATGAGGCTGCCCGCCAGCATCGAGACATCATGGCAGCACGCGTTGGAGCACCGGATGCTTGGCAAACGAGACCCGCAAACGACTTTGTTCGATGGGGATCAGGTGTATCGGTCCCACGTCGGCGAGCGAACGTTCTATGCCTACCTGGGTGCAGAGCGGCACAACCTGTTCTGCGACGAGGACTTCGCCGAGCTGTATTGCGCCGGCAATGGGCGTCCGAGCGTGCCGCCGAGTCTGCTCTGCACCGCCTTGTTGTTGCAGACCTACGAGCGCTGCTCGGACCAAGAGGCGGCGGAGCGGGCTGCCTACGACCAGCGCTGGAAGGTAGCGCTGGGGACGGGCGAATTCGAGCGGCCATTCGTGAAGTCGACGCTGCAGCTGTTCCGCGCCCACCTGCTCTGCCACGAGAAGGGTCGGCTGCCGTTCGAGGCCAGCATCGCCGCCGCCAAGAAGATCGGTCGCCTGAAGGCGGACGGCAAAATCCGAGCCGCCCTCGACACCACCGCGATCCTGGGCCGCGGGGCGGTCAAGGACACCTACAACCTGGTCGGTGACGGGATCCTGAGCCTGATCCGGCTGCTGGCTCGGCACAGCGGGAAGTCGATTGAGCACTGGGCTGGGGAACGCGAGCTGTCGCGCTACACGGCCACCAGCCTGAAGGGCGAGGTGGCCATCGATTGGGACGACCAGCAGGCCCGGCAGCAACTGCTGGAGGAGCTGGTGGCCGACGCCCGCAGGGTGCTCCAGTTGGCGCGTCGGGCGCGCTCACGTTTTGCGGCCAACAGCAAGGATCGGACACGGCTGGAGAAGGCCAGCGCGGTGCTCAGCCAAATCCTGCTGGAGGACTTGGAAACGGACGAGGATGGCCGGGTTCGAATTCATAAGGGCACCTCTGGGCAACGGATCTGCTCGGTCCACGACCCCGAGATGCGGCACGGACGCAAGAGCGCCAGCGTGCGCTTCGACGGCCACAAGCTGGCAGTGGCGGCAGACGTCGAGAGCCAGGTTCTGGTCGCGGTCGACGTGCTGGCCGGGAGTGCCAAGGACGATGAGGGCAGCCTCGAGCTGGCGCAGCAGGCGATGGCCAACACCGGGTTAGAGCTGGAGGCGGCGCTGGGCGACTGTGCGTACGGGACCGGGCCCAACCGGCAGCGCTTCGCGGAGGCCGGGGTGACGCTGCTGGCCAAGGTGCCGGTGCGGCCCGAGACCGGGCTCTTCAGCAAGGATGAGTTCGCCATCGACCTCGACGCGCAGAGCTGCCGCTGTCCTGCGGGCGAGGTGACCAGACACCTGGTCAGCGCCGGGGCGTCGAAGAACGCGGCCGGCGAGCGAATGCCGCTCAAAGCCTTCCAGTTCTCAGCCACACAGTGCGGTCCATGCGCGCTGCGCGAGCGCTGCTTCACCAAGAACCAGCACGGTCGGCTGGTGCGGCTGAATCCCTATGAGGCGCTCCATCAGGCGGCCCGCCAGTGGCAGCGCGGGGATGAGTTCGCGGTCTTCCGCAAGCAACGCCAAGTCGTCGAACATCGGCTCGCGCGGATGGTCCAGCTCGGCATCCGTCAAGCGCGTTACGTCGGCCGTGAGAAGACCCTGCTGCAGGCGCTGATGGTGGCGGCAGTGGCGAACCTGACCCTCATTGGAGGGCAAGTTCTCGGTTCCCGACTCCCAACTATCACCACAACTGCCCTGATGGCCCTCGGTGCGGCGCTCACAGTCGCCGTCGCCGTCCGCGCGACTATGTTTCCCACCACCGGCAACCCAGGTTGGCGAGTCCGCCTACCTATCCTCGCCAGGCTCAGAATGGCCGGTTCTCGGCCGGACCTCTAGGGCGAGCCACGGAGTGGACGTCTTGGAGGCGATCCGCACCACCCGGGCGATGCGACGCCTCGACCCCGACCGCGACGTCTCCGAGGCCGACCTGCTGACCATCCTCGAGGCCGCCACCCGGGGTGCCAGCGGCGGCAACGCCCAGCCGGTGCGCTGGCTGGTGGTCCGGGACCCTGAGCTCAAGCGCCAGGTCGGCGCCATCTACCGCGAGCAGGCGGCCGAGCGGCTCAAGACGTACGCGGAGATGGCACGCCAGGGCGACCAGACCCAGGCCCGCAATCTTGGCTCCTACCAGCACCTGGCGGAGCACCTGGGCGCGGCGCCGGCCCTGGTGATCCCCTGCGCCCGCGGCGTGCGGGGAGTGGTCGACGCCTCGGTCTACCCGGGGGTTCAGAACCTCATGCTGGCGGCCCGAGCCCTCGGCCTGGGCACCACCCTGACGCGCATCCACCTCGGCGGCGAGGCGGCGCTCAAGCAGGTGCTCGGGATCCCCGAGGACGTGCACACGTTCGCGATCATCCCGGTCGGCTATCCGCTCGGGCGTTGGGGCGAAGCGCCGCGCCGGCCGGTGAGCGAGGTCGTCCACTGGGACCGCTGGGAGCAGAGACCGCCTAGCTGAACTTGCGCTGCTGCTCCAGCCGGTAGAAGCGAACAGCCAGCCCAAAGAACACCACCGTCCAGGCGGCCAGCCAGAGCAGCGACTGCCCCAGCGGCTCGTCCGCGGAGCCCAGGACTCCCCAGCCAAGCTCACCGAAGTGATAGAGCGGCAGGTAACGGGCGACGGTCTGGACCCAGTCCGGCATCTGGCTCAGCGGGAGGAAGAGTCCTGAGGCGAAGGCCATCGGAAGGTAGATCACGTTCGTGACCGCCGAGGCCGCGCTAGGGCCGACCGAGTAGCCGATCGTCATCCCCATGCCGATCAGCGGGATCGACCCGATGACCAGGCGGAGCGTCAGCGCCAGCCAGGTGCTGATCGGCTCCTGGACCCCGCCGGCCACGACCCCGAACGCGAACAGCACGACCAGGGCCACCAGCGCGAAGAGGAGCGCGTTGAGCACATTGGCCGCGATCGCCACCGCTGGGCGCAGCGGAGTTGCCCGCTGCAGCAGGTCCTCCTTGGCGCCCCGCGCCAGCGCCACTCCGATGCCGAAGTTGAAAACCATCAGGCTGCTCACCGCGTAGGCCCCGAAGGAGGCGAGCAGGTAGGCGCCGACGCTGGCGCCGTTGGGGAAGTGTTGCTTGGCGTGGGTCAGCCCGAAGAAGGCGAAGAACATCACCGGGAGCACGACGCTGGTGACGCTGAAGGCCGGCGTCCGCAGGTAGCCGGTGAACTGGGCGCGGAACTGCGCCCCGAGCATGCGCGGGATGGGAGCGGTGGCTGGGGCGGAGGTCATCGTGCCGCAGCCTCAGCCTGGTGGCGGGTCAGGTCGAGGAAGGCTTCCTCCAGGTCGCCACCGGTGACCTCGAGATCGGCGACCGCGACGCGGCGGTCGAAAAGCTGGCGCAGCAGCTCCTCGGGCTGGGCGCTGAAGAGCCGGACTCGCGCGTCTTCGATCTGGAGGCTGGCGAGCGGCAAGCCGTCGAAATCGGCCTCGCTGAGCGGGCGGTCGCTGGTGAAGCTCACCCGTTTGCCGCCGACGCGGCGCTTGATCTCCGCCGGCGGGGCGTCGGCGACCACGAGCCCGCGGTCGATCACCACCACCCGCTCTGCCAGCGCGTCGGCCTCCTCCAGGTAGTGGGTGGTCAGCACGATCGTCTTCCCGCTCGCGGCGAACTCGCGGATCGCACCCAGAAACGCGTGCCGGCCCTCGACGTCCATTCCCACCGTCGGCTCGTCGAGAAAGAGCAGGTCGGGGTCGCCACAGACCGCGAGCGCGAAGTAGAGCCGCTGCCGCTGGCCGCCCGAAAGCTTCCCGGCCGCCTGCCGCGCCTGCTGCTCGAGCCCCGCCATCGCAATCGCGCGCTCGGCGGGCATCGGGTCCGGGTAGTAGGCGCGGAAGAGGTCGACCAGCTCGCGCACCCTGAGCACCGCGCTGACGCCGGATTCCTGGAGCATCACGCCACAGCGGCTGCGGGCCCGGCGGTCGCCGGGATCCATCCCGAACAGGCGGGCGGTGCCCGTGGTCGGACGCCGAAGGCCCAGCATCAAGCTGATGGAGGTCGTCTTGCCGGCGCCGTTGGGGCCGAGCATGGCGACCAGCTCGCCCGGTTGGATCGCGAGGTCGACGCCGCGGAGGGCGTCGATCGTCCCGTAGCGCTTGGTGACGCCTCGCAGCTCGACGACGGGGTCCACCGGCCCAGCTTAGTCAGCGCCGGTGGGCGCGGACCGGCTACCTCCCGGTCAGGGGCGGATCGGACTGGTGGGCGATGAACACCAGCCGCTGGTTGGCGAAGGCGCCCGCCCAGAGCGGCCAGCAAGTGGTCAAGGTCAGCCGAGGGTAAGCGGTCGGGATCAAGATCGTGCGGTCGTCCGGCCACACGATGCGCCGGCTGTCGATGACGTAGCTGTAGGTCCCCCAGCGAGTCCGCAGCAGCACACTGTCGCCGGGCTGGAGCTCGTCAAATTTGATCCAGTAGACGTTGTGGGCGGCGACTCCGATGTCGCCGCTCTGGCCGGGCCAGGCGGTGTCGCTGTAGTGGCCGGGCCCGGCGTCCAGGGTCTTGCTGTCGGTCCCCTCCGCCACCGCGGCGCTGTAGCCGATCTTCGGGACCTCGATTCCGAAGTCGACGCCGTCCACCGGAAACGGCTGGATCTTGGCCTGAACCGGCGCCGGCGCGAGGGCCGCGGGAGTGGTGGCGAGCTGGCGGTGGAGGGTGGCGTCGAGCTGGCGCTGCTGCCAGGCGCCGAGGGCGATGTCACCGAAGAAGACGATCAGAACCAGGAGTCCGGCGATCGTGAACAGTCGGCCGAGCAGGTGCGCCGCCCGCGGGCGCCGCTCGACCCGCGGGCGCGCCAGCAGTGCGTGATCCACCCAATCCTCTCTACGTTTCTAGGTTGATGTGACAGCTGCCCTAAGTGATAGGACAGCTGTCACTATATCTCGGATTAACGGCGCCGGCGAGCCGCCAACCCGACGCCGAGCAGGGCCAGGCCCAGCCCAGCCAGGCCCAGCGGGAGCCCGGTCGCCGCCAGGCCGACGCCATTGGCCGCGACCTCGCCACCGACGGTTCCGGTTGCGGGTAGCCCGCTTTCCGTCGCCGGCAGCCCGCCTCCGCTGGCGGCCGAACCCGACCCGGGTGCTCCGTTCTGCCCGACCGCCGGGGCGGTGTGTGGAGTCGGAGTCGGGGCCGGAGTCGGAGTGGGCGTCGAAGCGGGACGCGGGGTCGGCGTCGGGGTTGGAGTCGGCGTCGGCGTGGGCGTCGATGTCGATTGCACCACCCCTACCGGCGGCTTGCAGGGTCCGACCCAGAAGACCTTCCACTTGGCCGCGGCGCCCGCCTTGTCGCCGACGTGGAGCTTGTAGTGACCGGCCGGGAGGCCGGAGAGGGTGAACAGGACCTGGGTGCCACCGCCGGCGGTGTAGGTCCAGCTTCCGCTCGCATAAAGACCGCCGCTGCCCGTGGGCGGCCAGGAGTAGAGCTCCCAGCTGCCGCTCATGTTGGCGTACTTCATGGCCAGGACATTGATCGGCTGCCCGCAGTCGAAATGGGGGTCGTTGTCCATGTCCATGTCGCCGGAGGTGCCGCCCTCCTCAAGCCAGATGCGGCCCGAGTTGCTGTTTTGGCTCGGCGAGGTGTCGGCGAGTGCCGGCCCCCCCGCGAGCAGGATTGCGGCGCCTCCCAGCGCCGCCGCCATGACGACCTGCCGAACTCTCATATCTCCCGTCTCCCAAACGCTGCGATATAGCGCAATCTGACAGCGCTGCTATCACTATGTGACATGGGGATGCGCGCGTCACTAAATGGGCGCCACGCCGGGAAAAGTGGCTAGGAAAGGGCGGCTTCGAGCTGTCGGAGGTGCTGCTCGAGGTGGGCGCAGAGCGGCAGCCGGGCGACCTCTCCGGCCGTCATCGACCCCCCGTGCGTGAGCTGCGCGGAGCGGGCGAGGTCCGCCGGGCGAGCCTTCTCGAGGTAGGCGATGGTCCGCTCCAGGTCGGTGGCGAGGCTGTCGGCCAGCGTCCCCGGCGTCTCGGCGGCCATCTGCTGGCCGGCGACATCGCGAAGATTGACGTTGGCGAGCAGGTCGAGCTCGGTCAGCTTGCCGCTGCCGATCTGGTAGGTGAGCACGCCATAGAACTTGGCCAGCACCGCCATGTGGGCGAGGACCTCGTGCGCGCTCCAGCCGGCATCAGCGCCGGTCTCGGCTTTGACCCGCGGTGCCAGCTCACGCGCGCGGCGGGCGGCCGCGCGTAGCCGGTCGATCAGGATCAGGCGCTCCTCGTCCACCAGCGCTTCGAGGAAGGCCTCGACGTCGCTGGTCGTGAAGTTCGGGCTTTCAAGCTTCATCTGGCGAGAGCTTAGTCTCGCGTCATGTGTTATTCCGACGGCGCGCGCCCCCCGCTGCCGCCGGTGTCAGGGGCAGCCGCCGACCACGGCGACCACACCCTACGCTCGGCCGATGGCACGGAGTTCGCGGCCTACTTCGCACGGGCAGAGCGCCCCTCGGGGGCGGGCATGCTCGTCCTCCCCGACGTCCGCGGCCTGCACCACTTCTATAAGGAGCTGGCCCAGCGCTTTGCCGAGGCCGGCGTTGACGCCCTGGCCATCGACTACTTCGCCCGCACCGCCCCCGACAGCAGGCGTGACGAGGACTTCGAGTGGCGGTCTCACGTCGACCGATCGGCGCCCGAGACCGTCGACGCCGACGCGCGGGCGGGCATCGACTGGCTGCGCTCGGCGCCGGGCGGCGTTCGCTCCGTCTTCACCGTCGGCTTCTGCTGGGGCGGCTCCAACTCCTGGCGCCAGTCGGCTACCCAGCAGGGGGTGGCCGGCTGCATCGGCTTCTACGGGGTCCCTGCCCGGGCGCGGGAATACATCCCCCGGATGCGGGCGCCACTGCTGCTGCTGGTCGCCGGCGACGACCACACACCGCAGGAGGAGTTCCACCGCTTCGACCGCGAGCTGAGCGAGGCCGGCGTCGAGCACGAGATGCACGCCTACGAGGGCGCGCCGCACTCCTTCTTCGACCGCACCTTCGACCAGCACCGCGCCGCCTGCGACGACGCCTGGAGGCGAATGCTCGGCTTCATCGAGCGGCACACGGCTTAGGCCCGCGCGGCCTACTCGAGAGGCCGCTCCCTATAGTGGGCGGCATGGCCGGTTCCGCCACCGCGTCCAACGTCCAGCCTCTGCTTCCGGACGCGATGCTGGCCGAGATCGAGCGCCGCCGCATCGGCCTGGCCCGGCACATGGCGCGCGCCGTGGTAACGGTGGTGCGCTGGGACGACTCGACCGGCGCCCCGCCCCGCCCGGAGGCCATCGCCCGGGCCTGCGTGGCCGGCCTCGACCTCTTCCTGGCGACGGCTCGTGAGGGGCGGCCGGCTACGGCGCGGGAGCTGCGCGAGGTGGCTCAGCTCGGGATCCTGCAGGCGCGGGGCAGCCAATCGGTGGAGCCAGTCCTGTCCGCCTACCGGATCGCCGCGCGCGTCGCCTGGGACGCCATCCTGCGCGCCTGGCGCGACTACTCAGAAGCCACCCCGGAAGCGATGGTGGTGACCGCCAACTACGTCTTCGGCGCCCTCGACCAGGTCGCTGCCGAGGTGACGCGCACCTACCTGCAGGCCCGCGAGCAGCACCTGCTCCGCGGCACCCGGGCGCGGACGCGGCTCTTCCACGCCCTGATCAGCGACACCTTCGACTCCGAACTCGCGATCCAGAAGCAGGCGCTGGCGGTCAACCAGGCGATCGCCTCGGGCTACGCCGCGGTGGTGGTCAGCCTGGTCGGCGGCAGCGGCGAGCGGGAGAGCGCCGAGTCGCTGAGCGAGCTGCTGCCCCAGCTCGACCTGCCGGTCCGTGCCCTCGCCCACCTGACCGACCCCAACACGCTGGTCGTGCTCTGGCCGGCGGAGTCGGAGGCCGCCGCGGCCGGCGCGCGGGGACTGGTGGCCCACATCCAGGAGGCCGCCGACGTCCGCTGGGGACCGCGCAAGACACGGGTCCGGGCGGGTCTGGGCGGCTACCACCCCGGACTCCGCGGCATCTCGCGCTCCTACCTCGAGGCGCAGCAGGCGATCGAGATCGGCCGCAAGCTGCGGCCCGAGGCCAGCGTCCACCACCACGACGAGATCGCCCCCTTCCTGGTCCTGGCTCAGAACCCGCTTACCGCCGAGCGCTACGTGGAGACGGTCCTCGGCCCGCTGCTCAACGGTGAGCGCGGCCGCGACATCCTGCTCCAGACGCTCGAGGCCTACATCGGGCGCGGCTCGGTCAAGGACGCGGCCGAGGTCCTCCACCTCCACCGCCACACCGTGCTCTACCGGCTCGACAAGGTGCGCGAGCTGGTCGGCCGCGACGTCGACTCACCGGCGGCGCGGTTCCGCTTCCAGCTCGCGCTCGACCTCCGCCGAATCATTTGAGCCCGATCCGCCGCCTGCTCGCCCTGTTCCGCGACTCCGACCCCCACGTCCGCGAGCGCGCCGCGCTGGCGGTGACCATGGCGCTGGCCGCCATCGCTGCCCTCGTGCTGATCGCGCTCGACTTCGCGAAGTCGGGCTAAGTTTTCCGGTCCGCCTCCGCCTCCGCCTCCAGCGCGGCCCGCGCCAGGTCGCGCATCGACAGCATCCCGACCAACCTTCCTTCCGCCATCACCGGCAGGTGCCGGAAATTCCCCTCCACCATCAGGCGTCGCGCGTCAAACACGTCGGCATCGGCGGCGATGGTGACCGGGTCTCGCGTCAGCCAGTCGAGGATCGGCTCGTGCATTGCCATCACGTCGTGCGACACCGCGCGCACGATGTCGCGCTCGGTCAAGATCCCGGCCGGCCGGGAGCCGTCGACCACCAGCACCGATCCCACCCTGCGCTGCGCCATCAGCGACGCCGCCTCGGCCACGGTCGACGCCTGGTCGACGCACAGCAGCTCCTGGCTCATGTAATCCGCGACCCTCGGCATGACGCCGTATTACCACCCGGCGGCCCTCCTGTCCAGATTCGACACGGTGTCGAAATCCACAGGGCCTTTTTCCCACTTCAGGCACGTGTGGATTGGACGCCGCGTCGGTAGCCTTTGTCTGGAATGAATTCGCACAACGGTCGCCGTGTCGCCGTCACCGGCATGGGCTTCATAACTCCCATCGGCAACGACCAGGAGACGGTCTGGTCCAACCTGGTCGAGGGCGTCTCGGGCGTCGGCCCGATCACCCGCTTTGACGCCAGCGGCTACACGACGCGCATCGCGGCCGAGGTCAAGGACTTCGAGCCCGAGCAGTACATGGACCGCAAGACGGCCCGCAACCTTGGCCGCTACTGCCAGTTCGCGCTGGGCGCGGCCAAGCAGGCGCTGGCGGCTTCCGGCCTCGATCCCCAGGCGATGGACCCCGACGAGGTCGGCGTCATCGTCTCCAGCGGCATCGGCGGCATGGAGGAGATCGAAGAGAGCCACACCGCGCTCATGCAGCGCGGCGTGCGCCGGATCTCGCCCTTCACCGTCCCGATGATGATCGCCGACATGGCGGCGGGCATCGTCGCCATGCAGTGCCACGCCGGCGGCCCCAACTACGCCATCGTCAGCGCCTGCGCGTCCTCCGGGCATGGGCTCGGCGAGGCGGCCGAGATCATCAAGCGCGGCGACGCCGTCGCCATGCTCGCGGGAGGCGCCGAGGCCACCATCACCCCGCTCACGATGGGTGCCTTCTGCCAGATCAAGGCGACCAGCGAGCGCAACGACGAGCCGGAGCGCGCGTGCCGTCCCTTCGATGTCGACCGCGACGGCTTCATCATGGGCGAGGGCGCGGTGATGTTCGTCCTCGAAGATCTCGAGCACGCCCGCGCCCGCGGCGCCAACGTTCTGGCCGAGCTGATCGGCTACGGCGCCAGCGCCGACATGTACCACTTCGTCGCCCCGCACCCCGAGGGCCACGGCGCGATCCGGGCCATGCGCAGGGCGATCCAGAAGGCTGGGATCGAGGCCGGCGAGGTCGACTACGTGAACGCCCACGGCACCTCGACCAAGCTCGGCGACATCGCCGAGACCAAGGCCATCAAGGAGGTCTTCGGCGAGCACGCCTACAAGCTGGCGGTGAGCTCGACCAAGTCCACCCACGCCCACCTGCTGGGAGCGGCGGGCGCGATGGAGGCGGCGGCCTGCGTCCTCGCCATCGACCGCGGGCTGATCCCGCCGACCATCAACCTCGAAAACCAGGACCCCGAGTGCGACCTCGACTACGTGCCCAACCGCGCCCGCAAGGCGGACGTGCGGATCGCGCTCTCCAACTCATTCGGCTTCGGCGGCCACAACGTGGCCCTTCTGATCCAGAAGCCGGAGCTCAACTAGGAGATTGAGATGGCAGAGCTGAACTTCACCGAGCTGCAGCAGCTGGCCGCCGAGATACTCGGCGTCGATCCCGACGACGTCCAGATGGACAAGAGCTTCCAGCGCGACCTGGCCGCCGACTCGCTCGACCTGGTCGAGCTGATCGCGGCCATCGAGGACAAGTACGACGTGGAGCTGCCGGAGGAGGAGCTGGAGAACATGCATCGCATCTCCGACCTCTGGACCTACCTCGAAGCCAAGAAGGGGGTGCGCTCCTGATGGCGATCGCCGCACCGCGCGTCCGCTCGGACGCGGTTCCGCTCCGGACCTTCCGCAGCCAGGGCCGGCCCAGCGCCATCGCCGGGCTCGGCATCGCCGCACCCGAAAAGGTGCTCACCAACCGCGACCTCGAGAAGTTCGTCGACACCTCCGACGAGTGGATCACCGAGCGCACCGGAATCAAGTCGAGGCACATCGCGGAGCCCGGCACGACCACCTTCAGCCTGGCCTCCGCCGCCGCCCGCGGCGCGCTCGAGAACGCCGGGGTCGGCGCCGAAGACCTGGACATGATCCTGGTCGCGACCTCGTCGCCCGACGGTCCCTTCCCGAGCGTCGCCTGCCGCGTGCAGGAGCAGCTGGGCGTGCCCGGTGCCTGCGCCCTCGACCTGCTCGCCGCCTGCACCGGTTTCGTCTACGCGCTCTCGATGGCCGATGCGTACATCGCCAGCGGCCGCGCGGACACGGTGCTGGTGATCGGGGCCGAGGTGCTGTCGCGGCTGATCGACTGGGAGGACCGCGGGACCTGCGTCATCTTCGCTGACGGAGCCGGCGCGGCCGTGGTGCGGCCGGCACAGAACGGCCCCGGCTTCCGCAGCTGGTGCCTGGGCTCGGACGGCCGCGGCTACGACCAGGTCACCTGCGGCAACATCCCGCTCGGCGCCTATGCCGCCGGCGACGCCGAGCCCAAGATCGGCATGAAGGGGCCGGACGTCTTCAAGTTCGCGACCGACATCTTCATCCGCCAGGCCTTCGCGGTCGCCGAGGCGGCGGGGACCACCATGGAGGAGATCGACCTCTGGGTCCCGCACCAGGCCAACCGCCGCATCATCGAGGCCTCCGCCCGGCGCGTCGGGCTGCCGATGGAGCGCGTGATGGTCAACATCGACCACTACGGCAACACCTCGACGGCGACCATCCCGCTCGCGCTCTATGACGCGGTCCAGCAGGGCCGGATCGAGAGCGGCGACCAGGTGCTGATCGCCGGCTTCGGCTCCGGCCTGACCTGGGGGGCATGCCTCCTCGAATGGGACTGAACCCCATCGAAGCCTCCGCTTCGGCGGGGGCCCCCAACCTGGAAAAGCGTGCGGGGAGTGCCCCGCACCCCCGCGGACCGGTCGCGCTGCTCTTTCCCGGCCAGGGAGTGCAGCGGCCCGGTATGGGACGCAAGCTGTACGACCGCTACCCGGCCGCCCGCCGCGTGTTCGAGCGGGCCGAGGAGGTCCTCGACCTGCCCATCCGCCGGATCTGCTTCGACGGTCCCGAGGAGGAGCTGAACCGGACCGAGATCCTGCAGCCCTGCGTCATGACCGTGTGCTGGGCGGCCTACGAGATCTACCGCGAGAGCTACGGGCTGGAGCAGGTGAAGGTGATGGCGGGCCACTCGCTCGGTGAGTTCTGCGCGCTGGCCGCGGCGGGCGCCATCAGCTGGGAGCACGCGCTGCTGCTGGTGCGCGAGCGCGGCCGGATCATGGCCCAGGCGGCGGAGGACCGGCCAGGCGGCATGATCGCCATCGTCGGGCTCGATGAGGCGACCGTCGAGGACATCCGGGGCCGCTGCCAGGCGGTGGGGAAGCTGTACATGGCCAACCGCAATGCCGACAACCAGTTCGTGCTCTCGGGGGAGCTGCCGGCGGTCCAGGAGGCCGAGCGGCTGGCGCTCGAAGCCGGCGCCCGCCGGGCGCTCATCCTGACCATCCCGCTGCCCGCACATTCGCCGCTCATGGAGGCCGCGAGCAGCGCCTTCCGCGCGGTCCTCGACCGGCTGACGCTGGCGATGCCGAGCTTCCCGATCCTGGCCAACGCCACCGGCGACGCCATCGCCTCGGCGGAGGCGCTGCGGAACGAGCTCCGCAACCACCTGCTGCGCCCTGTGGACTGGGCGCGGACCATGGTCTCGCTGCGCAAGATGCAGGTGAAGACGGTGGTTGAGCTCGGCCCCGGCCGCGTCCTCGCCAGCCTCGCTGCCAAGCACATCCCTGGCGTCGACACCTGGAACGCCGACGAGCTGTTTGTGGATTTCGCCGACCAGCCGATCGTGGGAATGGCGTGACCTTCGATCTCGGCTCCCTCGAGGGCAAGACCGCCCTCGTCACCGGCGGCGGCAAGGGGATCGGCAAGGCGGTCTCCAGCGCCCTGGCACAAATGGGGGCGCGCGTGGTGATCGCCTATCGCGGCGACGCCGCCGCGGCCGAGCAGACCGCCCACGAGCTGGGCGGCGCCGCGGTCCAGTGCGACGTCACCGACTCCGACGCGGTGCAGGCGATGGTCAAACAGACGGGCGCGGTCGACATCCTGGTCAACAACGCCGGCGCCGTGCGCGACAACCTGGTGCTGCGGATGAAGCCGGAGGACTGGGAGTTCGTGATCAACACCGACCTCACCTCGGCGTTCCACACGACCAAGGCAGTGCTGATGGGGATGATCCGCTCCCGCTGGGGGCGCGTCGTCAACATGAGCTCGGTGTCGGCCCGTGGCAACGCGGGCCAGTCCAACTACGCGGCCGCCAAGGCGGGGCTGATCGCCTTCACCAAGTCGGTGGCCAAAGAGGTCGGCTCGCGAAACGTGACCGTAAACGCCGTCGCGCCGGGCTACGTCCGGACCGAGCTCACCAGCGGCTCTCTCAACGACGAGATGGTGGCGGCGATCGTGGAAGCCACGCCGCTCAAGCGCGAGGGCACCGCCGAGGACGTGGCCGCCGCCGTCGCCTTCCTCTGCTCGCCTGCCGCCGGTTTCATCACCGGCCACGTGATCTGGGTCGACGGAGGCCTGACAGCGTGAGCGCCCAGGTGGCACACCTCACCAGCGCCCGCTTTGGCGAGCCTCTGCCGGTCGTCGCCGTGCCGACCAACTGCCCGGGCTGCGGCGTCGGTCTCGACGAGGACGAGCTGCGTGGGAACTGCTACGTCTGCGAGTGCGGGCACCACTTCCGGATGCACGCCCAGGCCTGGATCGCGCTGCTCGCCGATGGCGGAACCTGGCAGGAGCGCTGGGCCGACGTCCGGCCTCACGACCTGCTCGACTGGCGGCGGCCCAAACCCTACGAGGAAACGCTCGAGCAGGCGCGCGACGAGGGTCTCAACGAGGCGGTGAGGACCGGAACTGCCGAGCTGGCGGGCCGACCGGTCTGGATCGCCGTCTTCGACTTCCGCTTCGTGGGCGGGACGCTGTCGATCGTGGCCGGCGAACGGCTGGCGCGCGGCCTCGAGCAGGCGGCGATGACGCGGACGCCCTACCTGCTGATAACCGCCTCCGGCGGCGCGCGGATGCAGGAGGGGGTGCTGGCCCTGATGCAGATGGCCAAGGTCAACGCCGCGGTCGGCAGGCTGCACCGGGCGGGCGTGCCCTACTTCAGCGTGCTCACCGACCCCACCTTCGGCGGCGTCTCGGCATCGCTGGCGCTGATGGCCGACCTGACCGTCGCCGAGCCCGGCGCGGCGATCGGCTTCACCGGCGCCCGCGTCATCAAGCAGGCGACCTACGCCGACCTGCCGCCGGGCTTCCAGAGCGCCGAGTTCCAGCTCGCGCACGGCCAGGTCGACCTGGTGGTGCCGCGCACCGAGCTCCGGCCGCGCCTGGCCAAGCTGCTGGAGCTGTACACGAGGTGAGCACGGCCCACCGCCCGGACACGCTGTCGGTCTGGCAAGTCGTCGAGCTGGCGCGCCATCCCGACCGTCCGTACACGCTCGATTACCTGGCGCGGATGGTCCCCGACTTCGTCGAGCTCCACGGCGACCGGCTGACCGGCGACGACCCGGCGCTGGTGGCCGGCATCGGCACCTGGCACGGTCAGACCACGATCTTCATGGGCAACCAGAAGGGGCGCAACCTGGCCGACCGGCTGCGCCGGAACTGGGGAATGATGCACCCGGAGGGCTACCGCAAGGCGATGCGGCTGGCCGAGCAGGCGGTCAAGTTCGGCTTCCCGATCGTGTCGCTGGTCGACACGCCGGGTGCCTACCCGGGCGCCGCGGCCGAGGAGCGCGGCATCGCCGCCGCCATCGCCGGGGCGATCATGGCTTGGTTCGAGGTCCCGGTCCCGGTCGTCGCCTGCATCATCGGTGAGGGGGGGTCCGGCGGCGCGCTCGGGCTGGCGGTTGCCGACCGGGTGCTGATGATGGAGAACTCGATCTACTCGGTGGCGTCGCCGGAGGCGGCGGCCTCGATCGTGTGGCGCGACAACGCGCGCAAGGTGGAGGCGGCCGAGCAGCTGCAGGTCACCTCGCGCGACCTCCTCGCCATGGGCGTGGTGGAAGAGGTGATTGCCGAGCCGCGCGGCGGGGCGCAGACCGACTACGACGGCGCGGCTCGCGTGCTCGACGAGGCGCTCTGGCGGCACGTCTCGCAGCTCCAGCAGGAGTCCGGCGAGCGCCTAGTCGAGCACCGCTACGACCGCTTCCGCTACATCGACTCGCTGATCGGGGCCCACCCCCACTTCGGCCCAAAGATCGACTGAGCTTGCGGGCGCTCGTAGCCGACCCCACCGCGCCCGAGCGCATCTCGATCCAGGAGGTGCCCGAGCCGGAGCCGGGTCGCGACGAAGTCCTGGTCGAGGTCCACGCGATCTCCCTCAACCGCGGCGAGCTCAACCGGCTGGCTGGCGCCGCCCCCGGCTGGCGGCCGGGCTGGGACATCGCGGGCACGACTCCCGACGGCCGCCGGGTGGTGGGCGTCCTCGACGGCGGGGCGTGGGCCGAGCGGGTGGCGGTGCCGCTCAACCGGCTGGCGGAACTGCCCGAGCGCGTCTCCTTCAGCCAGGCAGCGGCCCTCCCGGTGGCCGCGCTGACCGCCCTACGCATCCTCCGCTACGCGCCCGACCTGCTCGGCCGGCGGGTGCTGATCGACGGCGCCGCCGGCGGCGTCGGCCGGTTCGCCATCCAGCTCGCGCACATGGGAGGCGCGGAGGTGACCGCCAGCGCCGGGCGCCCCGAACGCGCGGAGGGTCTGGACGCGCTCGGCGCCGACCGCATGGTGGTCGGACTTGGCGGCCTCCAGCCGCCCTACGACCTGGTCCTCGACTCCGTGGGCGGCGACACGCTGGCGGCGCTGTTCAAGGTGGTCCAGCCGTACGGCACGCTGGTCATGTTCGGCAACAGCTCCAACCAGCCGACCACCTTTGATGTGCGCGACGTCTATCTGGGCGGGCTGATCCGCCTCCAGGGCTTCACGCTCTTCAGCAGCTTTCCCGCCGATCCGCCGGCGCGCGACCTCGCCTACCTGGTCGGCCTGGTGGCGGCCGGAAGCCTTGACCCGCAGGTCGCCGGCGAGCTGCGCTGGGAGGATATGCCGGCCGCGCTGGCACGTCTGCGCGAGCGCTCGGTCCCCGGCAAGCTGGTGCTGAAGCTGCGCTGAGCACAAAAAGCGCTCCCTAGCGCCTTGCCACCTCCGGGGGAAAAGTGATAGTTTTGCTAT
>DASUWN010000010.1:0-9446 GCA_036378395.1 Candidatus Dormiibacterota bacterium
TCAAACGGGAATGTTCCCGTGCTTGCGCCAGGGGCGGTCGACCTTCTTCCCCCGCGCCTGGGCGATGCCCTGCGCGATCACCCGGCGGGTGTCGGCGGGGTCGATGACGTCGTCGATCATCGCCCAGCCGGCGGCGATGTAAGGGCTGATGCTGTCCCGGATCTGACCGACCAGCTGCTTGCGGGTGGCGTCGCGATCCTCGGCCTGCTCGATCACCTTGTTGAAGATGATGTTGACAGCGCCCTCCGGGCCCATGACCGAGATCTCGGCAAAGGGCCACGCCACCAGCAGGTCGGGGTGATAGCCCTTGCCGCACATCACGAAGTAGCCCGCCCCATAGGCCTTGCGCATCACGACCGTGATCTTGGGGACGGTCGCCTCGCTGGTCGCGTAGAGCATCTTGGCGCCGTGCCGGATGATCCCCTGCTTCTCGACCGCCGACCCCACCAGGAAGCCGGGGACGTCGACGAGATAGACCAGCGGCAGGTTGAAGGCGTCGCACATGCGGATGAAGCGGGCTGCCTTGTCGGCCGCGTCCACGTCGAGAATCCCGCCCTTGTGCAGGGGCTGGTTGGCGACCACGCCCACCGGACGGCCGCCAAAGCGTGCAAAGCCGACCACCAGGTTGCGCGCCCAGGTCGGCTTGATCTCGAACCAGGAATCGTGATCGGCCAGGGACTTGACGACATTGCGCACGTCGTAGGCGGCGCGGGGGTTGGCAGGCACGATCTTGGCCAGCTCTTCCACCCGGCGATCGGGCGGGTCGTCGCAGGCGACGACCGGCGGCGCCTCTCGATTGTGAGCGGGCAGGTAGCTGAGGAAGCGGCGGATGGTCGCGATGCACTCGGCGTCGTCGGCAACCTCGTTGTCGCCCACCCCCGACTCGTAGCAGTGCACCTGCGAACCGCCCATGTCGTGGTCGGTCACGTCTTCGCCAGTGGCGGCCTTGACCAACCGGGCGCCGCCCAGCGACATGCTGCTCGTCCCCTTGACCATCGGCACGAAGTCGGCGAGCCCAGGGATGTAGGCGGTTCCGGCGGCACAGGGGCCGAGCATTCCCGCCACCTGCGGGATCACGCCCGACATCTGGACCTGGTCGTAGAACAGGAACCCAGACCCGGCGAAGGTCGAGCCGGCCGCTTCCTGGATGCGCGCTCCCGCCGAGTCGAGCAGCCAGACGATCGGCTTTCGGTAGCGCATGGCCAGCTCGCGGACGCGCGCCGCCTTGAACTGCTCGCCGACCTGGCCCATCGAGCCGGCCATGACCGTGAAGTCGTAGGCGATGACCCATACCTGGCGGCCGTCGACGAGACCGTGGCCGGTCACCACCCCGTCCGCGGGGGTCTGCTCGGGATCGGATGTCGCCTGCCCGCGGAGCGACTGCTGGTGCGCGAGCAGGCCGAGCTCGACGAAGGTGCCGGGGTCGAAGAGGAGGTCGATCCGCTCGCGAACCGTGAGCTTGCCTCGCTCGTGCTGCCGGGCGACCTTCTCGGCGCCGCCCATCTCGAGGTTCTTCTGCCGCTTACGGTGCAGCTCGGCGACGCGCTCCTCGAATTCGTCGGTCACCTGTGCCGATTCTAGGTGGGCCTTGCTACCCTCAGGAATAGTTCGTGCGGGCTATCACCTCATACCGGCCCACCCGGCCACACATCCTGATAGCGGCGGGGCTGATCGCGGTCCTGGTCGTGGCCGGCCTGGGTTTCTGGTTCGTCAACTCCCCGGCAGCCGGACTCCACGCGTCGCTGGCGGTCCAGAACAGCGAACACGTTCATGTCAACGAGGCGGTGCCGGTCAAGTTCGACCATCCGGTCGACTTGTCTCACGTCACGGTGACCCTCGATCCGGATACGCCGCTTGACATCGCGCCGAGCAAGCAGGAGCTGGTGATCAAACCCCAGAAGGGCTGGGACACCACCAAGCGCTATCACCTCTCGCTGTCCATGGTCCCCACCAGCGACCACAAGCTGACGTTGAAGAACTGGAGCACATCCTTCTTCACCCAGCCCAAGGTGGCGCTGACCGCGGTCACGGTCGACGGCAAGGCGGCCGATCCGGCCAAGGTCAGCATGGGCCCGAAGTCGAAGCTGGCCCTCACCTTCACCCTGCCGATGAAGCCCGATACGGTCAGCGTGCTCGCGAACGGGCAGCCGGTTCCGGCCGGGAATCTCCAGTGGAGTCCGGACAACCAGAGCGTGACCGTCAATCCGCCGGGCATGCTTCCGTACGCGCCGCTGGCGCTGCAGGTGGCAGCGAGCTCTCAAAGCGCCTACGGGGACCCGATGACGGATAGCTCGAACATCGCCGTGACCGAGCAGCCACTGCTGCCGGTCAACTCCGGGAGCGGAATCGACGCCAACTTCAGCCCCGTCTCCCCGATCGAGATCGTGGTCGAGAACTCCGGGGATGCCCGCCCTCAGAGTGGCCTGCAGGCGGCTGACATGGTCTACGAGTACATCAGCGAGTACTCGATCTCGCGGATGACCGCGATCTACTTCAACAAGCCGCCCGGCCTGGTCGGCCCCGTGCGCAGCTGCCGCATGATCAACCCCTACCTGGTCTTCGCCCTGGACGGCTATGAGGAGTGCAGCGGGGCGTCGGTGGGGACGCTCCACTATCTATTCGGCAGCCCGCTGGTGCCCGGGGTGATCAACGATTTCGATACCCACAACCACTTCTTCCGGGTCGACTTCAAGGCGGCGCCGCACAACCTCTACACCGACGGCGACCGCGCGGCGTCGATCCGGCAGCAGTGGGCGCTCCCGCCGCCCAGCTACTACCTCGACCCTCCCCACGCCGACCTCGACGCCGGTCAGCCCGCCGACGCCCCGAGCGTGCCCTTGCACGCCGTGAACTGGAGCTACGACGGTGGTCGCAAGGAGTACCTCCGCTTCGACCATGGAGCGCCCTTCATAGACGACCTCGCCCACGCCCAGGTGCATGCCAAGAACGTCATCCTCCTTCACGTCGGCTTCCACGACGCGGGCTGGGTCGAGGACGAAAACGGAGGCGCGCACTCGGTCTGGTACGACATGCTGGGATCGGGCCCCGCCGAGATCTACTCCGACGGCAAGCTGATCCACGGCACCTGGCACATGGGGGTCGGCGGGCCGCAGTGGTATTACGACAACCACAATGCGCCCTACTTCACCGACGAGCAGGGCAAGCTGATCGAGCTCAACACCGGGCTGACCTGGGTCCACGTGATCGGGAACGGGCAGACGGGCTAGGCGGCCCTAAACTGCTGGCCATGCGGAGCGGCGGTGGCCAGCCTGCGCTGGCTGGCGGAGGGATTCGCGGCCGGCGTGGTCGTGGCCGCCCCGATCGGCCCGATGGCGCTCCTCTGCATCCGGCGGACGCTCGACCGGGGCTGGCCTAGCGGCGCCGCTTCCGGCCTCGGCATCGCTCTCGCCGACGGCACCTACGCCACGGTTGCCGTGCTCGGACTCGGCGCGGTCTCGGGGCTCCTCCGCGAGGCCCGCTGGATCGAGGCGGCCGGAGGCCTGGTGCTGATGTATGTAGGCCTCCGGGCGGCGCTGTCGCAGCCGGCGGCTCGGGCGGCGACGGCCCGCAGCTCCGCCGGGCTGGGCCAGGACTTCGCCTCGACCTACGTCCTCACGCTCGCCAATCCGCCGACGATCCTCACCTTTGCGGGGCTGGGCGCAGCCCTCGGGGTCGCGGGTCGGGTCGGCGGCGGCTGGCTGGTGGCGGGCGTCTTTGCGGGCTCACTGGCCTGGTGGCTGTTCCTCTCGGGGCTGCTGGCGGCGATCCGCCGCCGCCTGCCCGATGCTTTTGTAAGCGGGGTCACCCGCGGGTCGGGATTGCTGCTCGCCGCGCTTGGGTTGGCGGCGGTGGTCAGCGCCCTTTGGAGCCGGTGAGCAGGTCTTCGCGATCGCGCCAGCGGTCGAGAAACCGGTAGAAGTTCCGCTTCGACAACCGCTCCCGCTCGTCTGGCGTCTGGGCCTCCCAGAGGCGGTGCTCGTGCTTGACGACGGGCAATGGCACCACCACGGCACGCCGGTTGCCCTGCGCGCGCAGCCGGAAGCTGAACTCGATGTCGGCGATCCGGTAGAACCGAAATTTGGGGTCGAATCCGCCAACCGAGAGGGCGTCCGCCTTGCGGAAGGCCATGCAGTAGCCCTCGATGGCGTCGACCTCCGGCCCGGGATGGGACTCGAACTCCTTGAGGCCGCCCTTGCCCCGCACGCCGTACGGACCGGCGATCGCAACCGTGGGATCCCGCAACGCCGCGCTGAGCGGGGCCACCACGTCGCCGGTGACTTCGATGCTGGCATCGAAGAGGATCAGGACCTCTGCCCTTGCGTCCTCGATCGCCTGGTTGACGACGCCGGCCCAACCAACATCGTCGCGCGGCTCGACGACCGTCTGGACGAAGTCGCCGGCGGAGTACTTACCGATGGACTCGCGCCAGCGCTTGGCGTCCTCCGGCCAGCCCCAGTCGACGGTGATCAGCCCCGCCTCATGGGTCGGGGTCAGCCCGCGCAGCTCGCTGCCCTGGGGACCGTCGACGACCTCCCAGCCGCCGTCGCGGAGCTGGTCGCGGGCGCGATCGGCGGCCGCGAAGTCGCGGGCGGCGCGGAGGCGGGCGCGCTCGGCGAGCAGCGCCTCCGCCTGGTCACGATCCACGGGATGCTACGTGCGGGTGGTTACTTGCCCTTGCGGGCCTTCACGGCCTCGGTCAGCTTGGGCACGATCTTGAGGGCGTCGCCGACCACCGCCAGGTCGGCCATCTTCATGATCGGCGCCTCCGCGTCCTTGTTGATCGCGATGATCACCTTGGCGCCCTTCATGCCCACGGTATGCTGCATCGCGCCCGAGATTCCGGCCGCGATGTAGACGCCCGGGCGCACCGTCTTACCCGTCTGGCCGACCTGCATCGAATACGGAACCCAGCCCGCGTCGACCACCGCCCGGCTGGCTCCCACCGCGCCGCCGAGCGCGTCCGCCAGCTGCTCGAGGATCGGGAAGTTCTCGGGACCGCCCAGACCCCGGCCGCCGGAGACGACCACCGCGGCGTCCTCGAGCTTGATCTTCTCGGCCGTCTCGACCTTGCGCTCGACGATCCGCGCCCTGCGCGAGCCTTCGCCGATGGTGGCGGATACCTGCTCGACCTTGGCTTCGCCACCCGTCTCAGCTGCCTCCACCGACTTCGGGCGCAGCAGCACGATCGCGGGCTTGGCGTTGGCCTTGTACTCGGCGACCTTCGCTCCCCCGAAGTAGGGGACGCGGGCGACGAAGCCGCCGTCCTTGGCGCTCACGTCCTGCGCGTTCGAGATCAGCCCCACGCCAAGCCGGGCGGCGAGCCGGCCCGCCACCTCCCGCGAGTCGGCCGTGAAACCGAACAGGACCAGGTCCGGAGAGTGCTCCTTGACGAGAGCCTCCATGGTGTCGGTCCCGGGCTCGGCCAGGAAGTCCGCGTAGGCCTCGTCCTCGTTGACGTAGACGACTTTTGCCCCGTGCTTGCCGAGTTCTCCGGCAGCTTCGCCGGCGCCGGGTCCAAGTGCGACGGCCTCGGCGTCGCCCAGCTCCCGAGCCTTGGCCAGCAGCTCGAATGAGATCGGCGCCGCCTTGCCACCGGCCAGTTCCGCGCAGACCCAGATCTTCGGCATCTCTAAACAACCTTGGCCGTCACCAGGACGGCCATGATCCTCTCGACGCCGTTGGTACCGTCGTCTTCGACCACCTCACCCGCCTTGCGGGTTTCGGCGTCGGCGATTCCAAGCATGGTCTCGGCCGGCTCGCCGCGCTCGATGCCGAGGTCGCCGATACCTAGCTGTTTCACCTCTTTGGAGCGGGCGGCCATGATCCCCTTCAACGATGCGTAGCGCGGTTCCGCGATACCTGCCGTGACCGTGATCAGCGCCGGCGCTTCGGCCTCCACGATCTGATAGCCGTCTTCGGTCTGGCGGTGGGCGGTGACCTTTGAGCCCTCAACCGCGACCGACTTGGCGGTGGTCAGCTGCGGGACGCCGAGCAGCTCCGCCAGCATCGGTGGAACCATCCCGGTCGAGCCGTCATAGGACTCGGTGGCGCAGATCACCAGGTCGGGCTCCTCGGGCTTGATCGCCGCCGCCAGGGCCCGCGCGGTGAGCAGCGCGTCCGCCCCCGCCAGCTGTTCGTCAGTGATCAGGATCCCGCGGTCGGCGCCCATCGAAAGGCCCTTGCGAATCGCGTCGCGGGCGCGCTCCGGACCCATTGAAACCAGCACCACCTCGCCGCCCTGGGCTTCCTTGAGCTGGAGCGCCTCCTCGATCCCGTATTCGTCGCCCGGGTCGAGCACGACCTCGCGATCGCGAGCGATCGTGTTGTCGGCCTCTAGGGCTTGCTGGCCGTTCGGATCTGGCACCTGTTTGACGGTCACGACGATCTTCATTCGACCTTCAATCTAAAGCTTTGATGCAGTGCGGCCAGGAGCTCTCGGTAGTCGTCCGGGGTGTTCAGATTCCGGAACAGCCGGGGATCGAGGTCGTCGATCCAGGCGACGTCGAGCTCCTCCAGGAGCGAGCGGACCATCAGCTCTCCGCCGGCAATCGCGGCCGCCACGGCTCCCGCCGCGCTCTGCCGGTAGGCCGCGTAGGCGGGCTCCGCCCGCTCCCCTGATCGCGGCACGGCGGCGTCGTGGCCGGCGGCGGCGCGGGTTATGCGGCGCGCGCTGTCGGGACTGACGTGCGGCATGTCGCAGGCGGCGACGAAGACGACTTCGTAGGCCGCCGCCGCGAGACCGGCCTCGATCCCGGCGAGCGGTCCCGCGCCGCGGTGGAGGTCGGCAACCAGGCGGTGGCGGCGGCGAACGGCCTCCGGGACCAGCTCGGGATCATTGGCGCTGACCAGAACCTCCGCGAAGGCTGGCTCGAGCTGACGCAGGACGTGCTCGATGAGCGTCTCCTCCCCCACCGGCAGCAGCGCCTTGGGCCGTCCCATGCGCCGGCTGGCGCCCCCCGCCAGCACCAGGAGGGTGGCATCGAGCGGCGGCGGCATCCCCATATCATCCGGTTGGTGCGAGCGATCGACTTCCACGTCCATCTACCCACCCCCGAGTGGCTGGACGTGACGATGGAGGGCTACACCGAGGCCGCCGAGAGATACTTCCGCTCCAAGGTCGCCCGCAAGACGCTCGAGGAGCTGGCCGGCGAGTACCGGAAGCTGGACCTGCTGGCGCTGCTGCTGGCCTGGGATGCGGAGACGGCCACCCACCGACCGCGACTGTCCAACGAGTTCGTGGCCGGCGCCGTCCGTGACTTTCCCGACGCCTTTGTCGGCTTCGGCAGCGTCGACCCGCTGAAGGGCGACGCCGCCGTCGAGGGAGTCGACCGGATCCAGGAGCTCGGGCTTAAGGGCGTCAAGTTCCACCCCTCGATCCAGAAGTTCGCACCCGACGACGAGCGCCACTGGCCGATCTTCGCGCGCTGCCAGGAGCTGGGGCTGATCGCCCTCTTCCACTCGGGGACCTCCGGCATCGGCGCCGGCACGCCCGGCGGCCAGGGCATCCGGCTCGACTACTGCCGCCCGATCCGGCTGGATACGGTGGCCGCCGAGTTCCCGCGCTTGAACGTGATCGCCGCCCACTTCGGATACCCGTGGCACGACGAGCTGCTCGCGATCGCGCTCCACAAGACCAACGTCTTCATCGACATCTCGGGCTGGGCGCCCCGCTACATACCCGCCAGCGTGCAGCGCGAGATGAAGGGGCGGCTGCAGGACCAGTTTCTGTTCGGATCCGACTACCCCTTCATCCAGCCCGACCGCTGCCTGCGCGAGCTCGATGAACTCGAGATTCCGCCTCAGGTACTGGAGAAGCTGCTGTTGGGCAACGGCAAGCGGCTGCTGGGGC
This sequence comes from Candidatus Dormiibacterota bacterium, assembly GCA_036378395.1. GTDB lineage: Bacteria > Chloroflexota > Dormibacteria > Dormibacterales > Dormibacteraceae > DASUWN01. The sequence goes on from DASUWN010000010.1 coordinate 7,850, forward strand.
TCGAGTAGCCGGAGGTCAGCCGCGCCGTGACCCGCGCACGCACCGTGACCTTCCGCCCCGTGACCCAGATCGCAAGCGGGACCGCGACTACCTCGTGGGTGGCGACGGTGAGCACGTTGCTTGTCACCGAGGCGCCATCCAGGACGGCGTTGGGGTCGGCAGCCGCCAAGGAGGTTGCCGCGGCGGCCGGCGCCAGCGAGGGATCCAGCTGCCACCACCCGCCGGCGCGGAATGCGGCGACGTCGAGCGCCTGAGTGGCGTCGAGCGCGGCCTGAACCGTGGCCGCGGTGAGGGCGGCCTGCCGGCCGGCGAGCATCGAAGCTTCTACCGCGTAGCCTGCGGCGGGCAGGATGACGAGAGGCAGCACCAGGGTGAAGAGGACCATCGCCTGGCCGCGGGCGGGCCTCAACGGGAGCGCCAGCTTTCGACCCGCGCCGCCGCGGTCGAGGTCAGAGTCACCCCGCGGGGCAGCCCCGGGACGGGCGCTGCCATCGCCACCGTGGCCGTCCCGTAGGCGTGGATCGTCGATCCACGGCTGAAGGTGCCCAGGTCGAGAGTCAGGCGCGGGTCGCCGAGGGCGTACCCGGCCGCTGCCGCGGCAAAGGCGGCGCCGCCCTGGCTGACGGCGGTGGTCGGGTCCGGCGCCCGCGCCGCGGCCGATGCCGCCGCCGCGGTGGCGGCGTCGATACCCGCGCGGGCATCGGCGAGGCGGACGATGGAGACGGCGCCCAGTGCGAGCGCGAACACGATCGGCAGGACCAGCGCCACCTCGACCAGGGCCTGGCCCCGCTTCATCGGAAGGCCTCCCGCGGCAGCGTGACGTCGGCCTGAAGCGGCAGCCCGCCGCGCCCTGGCAGCAGCGGAACCAGCGCGGGGACGCTGCCGCCAACTCGGACCTCGATCGCGGAGCCGCGATCGACCGCGCAGACCCACACTCCAGGCGGCGGCGCGCCGCCGGGGCACCAGCCTCTGACCGGGGCGCCGACCAGGCTGGGCCGCAGGGCGCTGACCGCGACCGACTGGGCGACCGCCGCGGTGCCGCCGGCGGTGGTCGCGGCTCGGGCTCCGGCAAGCGCGGCCGAACGTGCAGCCGCGGCTTCCGCCGCCCACACACTGAACTCGACACTGGCCAGGATTGTCAGCAGCGCCACCGGCCAGGTCACCGCGAACTCCGCCAGCGCGCTGCCGCGCTGACTACGGGCTGGAGCCGGGGAGCAGCAGCCGATCTCGCTTCCCCATGTGGCCCGATTCTCCGCCGATTGCTCCGCGGCTCGGCTCACGCAGCGCTGCTGCGCTCGCCTGCGCTGCTCGCAATCGACTGGCGCCTCGGACCACCTGGATGAACCGAGCTCTGGCCGCCGTCCCCAGCTCCAGCCCGCGTTCACGTGAAGCTCCGCGCCAGGGTCGTCACCGCCGGGTAGAGGAGGACGGCCATGAAGGGCAGGAGCACGCCCACCGCCGCCGGCACCAGCACCCGGCTGAGTGCGCGCCGGCTGGTCGAGATCAGCTCCCGCCGCTGCGCGCGGCGGAGATCGACGGCGATTGCGTGCAGCCCGTGGCTGACGCCAGAGCCGTAGTCGCGGCTGGTGGCCAGCAC
>DASUWN010000011.1:0-22864 GCA_036378395.1 Candidatus Dormiibacterota bacterium
GCATGCCCTGGTGGAAGCGAGCCGGCAACCGCGGGCTGACGTGGTGCGAGAACAAGGTCCTCGGCCTCAGCCTGTCCGAGTTCCACACCGGGTACCGCGCCTACTCGCGCCGGTTCCTGCAGGCGATTCCGTTCCAGGCCAACAGCAACGACTTCGTGTTCGACACCCAGGTCCTGATCCAGGCCGCCAACTTCGGGTTCCGGATCGGCGAGGTGCCGGCGGTCGGACGTTACTTCGAGGAGGCCAGCTCGATCGGGTTTCGGACCAGCGTCGTCTACGGGGTCAAGACCATGATCGCTCTGGGCCGCTACGTATTCCACCGGGCGGGCTTCCAGACTCCCTGGCTGCTTCCCTCCAACATCGAGCAGCAGGGGCTGGCACCGGGACTTCAGGCCTCGAGCCGCTCCCGGTAGAGAACCACGCGGCAGGGCGCGTTCTTGAGCACATAGGGAACCGTCTTGCCGAGGAAGAACTCCCCGAAGCGGCGCTTGTAGGGGAGGCCCATGAAGATCAGGTCGGCGCCCCACTCCTCGGCCTCGCCGACGATGGCGGGTCCGGTGTCGCGCGCCTGGACCATCTCGGTCTCGGCGTCGACCTCGGCCTCTGATGCGATCTGCTCCAGCTCCTCGAGGACCTCTTCGCCGCGCTCGACCAGATGCTCGACCGGCGCCGAAAGCGGAAGCGAGCGGTTGACCTCGATCACGTGCACGCCGTAGAGCTTGCCGTTGCGGTCCTTGGCCACCCGGCAGGCCATCCGCACGGTCTCCTCGTCGACCTTCTGGCCGCCGACGGCGACCATGATCTTGAGCTGCTTGCCGGCGGGCTCGCGCGACTCCCGTTGAGCACGCGACTCGCGCTGGGCGCGCGGCTCGCCTCCGCGGTCCGCCATCAAGCCGCCCGGCCCCGCGTCACTCGCCGCCAGATCACCCAGGAGCCGAAGGCGACCATGGTAAACGCGATCGCGACCTCCATCCCGCCCGAGACCGGGCCCTCGGGACGGTGCCCGGCCAGGTAGAGAAAGATCCAGCCCCCGAAGATCATTGAGATCAGGCCCATCAGCGTGAACGGGAACCGCATCCGGGCAAATCGTACAATCCACACTTCGTGAAGGTTCTGATCGTCGGCTGCGGCCGCGTCGGCTCCCGGCTCGCGGCCCACCTCTCAGATCAGGGCCAGCAGGTCACCATCGTCGATTGGGACCAGGGCAAGCTCAACCTGGCCGCCTCTCGCGGCGCGCTCGACCCCGCCAGCTTCAAAGGCGACGTGCTGGTTGGAGACGGGACCGACGCCGAGGTGCTGCGCCGGGCCGGCATCGAGGAGGCGGACGCGTTCATCGCTGTCACCGAAGGCGACAACCGCAACATCATGGCGGCCCAGATCGCCCACAACGTGTTCAAGGTTCCCCGAGTCGTGTGCCGAATCTACGACCCCGTCCGCGAGGAGGCCTACCGCAAGCTCGGGCTGCGCACCTACTGCCCGACCGTGGTGGGAGCGGAGGCGATCCTGCGCCTGATGGAGGGGGACTGAGGTGTACGCGATCGTGATCGGCGGCGGCAAGGTCGGCTACTACCTGGCTCGCGACCTGCTCGACCACGGCGAGGAGGTGACCCTCGTCGAGAAGGACTCGGCGCGGGCGGACTGGCTGGAGGGACAGCTGGGCAGCATCGTGATGCGCGGCGACGGGGACGAGATGGCCTTTCTCTCCACCACCGGCATCGAGCGCGCCGACGTGGTGCTGGCGGTCACCGGGGACGACGAGGACAACCTGGTCGCGCTCCAGCTCGCCAAGCAGAGCTTCAACGTTCCCCGGACCGTGGCCCGGGTCAACAACCCGGCCAACGTTGAGATCTTCAAGGCGCTCGGGGTGGACGAGGCGGTCTCGGCCACCGAGGTGCTGCTGGGGGCGATCGAGCCCAAGATCGAGGCCGACTAGAGCCTCGATTGGGCGAGTCGGGGGACTGGCCCCCGGCGCTTACTTGGCCTTGCCGATCTTGTAGATCTTGGTGCCGCAGCGGGGGCAGGTCCCGACCGTCGCGGGCTTGCCGTTCTTCATCGTGATCTGCTGAGGGTCCTTCATCTCGACCTTCATCTTGTCTTTAAGGCAGTACCCTTCCATGTTCGATTAAGTCACCATCCTTCACTCAAGATTTGGTCGCTGGACGGGCAACGCCGGGTATTCTACCGCCAATTCAGTTTCAGTTCCCCGGAGGGTGCCCGGAGGTGCCTCCGGCGGGGTGTAGACTGGGCCCCAAACCAAGGGCGCTTCCTCGTTAGGCCAGGCTCCAGCGCGGACATAGGCCATTGCCCGGGAACGTCGAGAGACGCCAACGGGCAGACCAGGCCTCGTCGGCAACAAGGCGAGGTCCGAAATGGCTGAGACCCGGCTCTAAGCCGCGCTGTGCCAAAGCTCAACGAGTGGGGAGTGTCGCCTTCGCGTGCTCTCCGTGACGCGCCTCACAGGGATGAGGAGCGCGACGTGGTCTTCCTGACCGAGATCCTGGGAGCCGAGGTGGTGGACGTCGATCAGCGGCGGGTAGGCCGCGTCCGCGACCTCACGGTCGAGGTCCAGCAGCCGTATCCGGTGGTCACCGGCCTGGTGATCTCTAGGCGGCGGGAGACCGTGATCCCCTGGCAACTGGTGCGCGCCATCGCCGGCCGCGAGATCGCCCTGCGGGGAACTAAGCAAGAGGTCGAGCGCCACCGGGCGGCGCCGGACGCAGTCTGGCTGGCGCGCGATGTGCTCGACCGGCAGATCGTCGACCTCGACGGCCGTCGGGTGGTGCGCGTCAACGACCTCCAGCTGACCGAGAGCCAGGGCTCGATGCTGCTGGTGGCGGCGGACATCGGGGTCCGCGGCATCCTGCGCCGGCTTGGGCTGGAAGGGGTCGGCAAGGCGCTGGTTCGCCTCTTCGGCCGCGACCTGGCGATGAAGCTGGTGAGCTGGGATGTCGTCGACCCCCTGGAGCGGGCGCCGGAGGTGGCCGGCGCCAACGACGCGCTCCGCTTGCGGATCTCGGGCGCCCGGATCGCCAAGCTGCACCCGGCCGACATCGCCGACATCGTCGAGGAGCTGGGCGCCAAGGAGCGCAGTGCGGTCTTCCAGTCCCTCGGCGAGGAGGTCGCCGCCGACACCCTCGAAGAGATGGAGCTCGACGACCAGGTCTCGGTGATCGAGCACATGGACACCGAGCGCGCCGGCGAGATCCTGGAAGAGATGCCGCCCGACGAGGTCGCGGACATCCTGGCCGAGCTGCCCGAGGAGCGCGCCCACGAGATCCTGGAGGCGATGGGCAAGGAAGAGGCGGAGGACGTGCAGGAGCTGCTCGGGTACGAGGAGGACACCGCCGGCGGCCTGATGACCACCGAGTTCGTCGCGGTCCGGGACAGCCTCACCGCCCAGGAGTGCATCGAGGAGCTGCGCCGCCTGGAGCCGGACGCGGAGTCCATCTATTACGTGTTTGTGATCGACGCCGATGAGCACCTGCGGGGCGTGCTGTCGCTCCGCGACCTGATCATCTCGGCCCCCGAGCGCAAGGTCGCCGAGATCATGATCCGGGACGTCGTCAGCGTCCGGCCCGACACCAGCGTCAAGGAGGTGGCGGCGGTGCTCTCCAAGTACAACCTGCTCGCGGTCCCGGTGGTGGACGACGAAAACCGGCTCCAGGGCATCGTCACCGTCGACGACGCGCTCGACGAGGTGCTGCCGGCTTCGATCAAGCGCAACCTGCCCAGGGCCCACTAGAGCTCCAGGGACTCGGACTCGATGTTGGATCGCCTCTTCGGCCGCCTGCGCCGCTTCCGGCGGCTCTTCATCCTGCTCGCGGTTCTCGGCCCGGGCCTGGTGACCATGAACGCCGGCAACGACGCCGGCGCGGTGGCCACCTATTCGCAGGCGGGCGCTCAGTTCGGCTACGAGATGATCTGGCTGCTGGTCATCATCACCATCTCGCTCGCGATCGTGAACGAGATGGGCGCGCGGATGGGAGTGGTCACCGGTAAGGGCCTGGCCGACCTGATCCGCGAGCGCTTCGGCGTGCGGGGAACGGCGCTGGCGATGCTGCTGCTGCTGATCGCCAACGCCGTCACCACGATGGCCGAGTTCGCCGGAATGGCCGCCGGCCTCGAGCTCTTCAACGTTCCCCGCTTCGTCTCGGTGCCGATCCTGGCTGCGGCGATCTGGCTGCTGGTGACGCGCGGGTCATACCCGGTCGTCGAGCGCGTTCTGCTCGCGATCGGCGTCGTCTATCTGCTCTATTTGGTATCCGGCATCATGGCCCGGCCCGATTGGGCCGACGTGGCCCGCGCGAGCGTGGCACCGCAAATCGGGCGCGAGAAGGCGTACTTCCTGCTCGCGATCGGCCTGATCGGCACCACGATCGCGCCCTGGATGCAGTTCTACCTGCAGTCGGCGATCGCCGAGAAGGGCATCCCCGACGACCAGCTCGACTATTCGCGCGCCGATGTCATCACCGGCGCCTTCTTCGCCGACATCGTCGCCTTCTTCATCATCGTCGCCACCGCGGCAACGCTCCACGGCCATCTGTCGCCGGAGCAGCTGGCCAACATGCAGGCGGCCGACTACGCGAAGGCCCTCAAGCCGGCCGCGGGTGCGCTGGCCAGCGTCGCCTTCGGCATCGGCCTGGTCGGCGCCTCGACCCTCTCCGCCGGCGTGGTGCCGCTCTCGACCGCCTACACGGTGACCGAAGCCTTCGGCTGGGAGCGAGGGGTCGGCCAGCGCTTTGGCGAGGCGCCCGTCTTCTTCGGCTTCTTCACCGGGCTGATCGTGGTCGGGGCGCTCGCCGTCCTCATCCCCGGGGTCCCGCTGATCCAGCTGATCTTGCTCAGCCAGGAGATCAACGGCCTGATCCTGGCCGCGATCCTGATCTACATCATGGTGCTGGTCAACGACCGCCGGATCATGGGCCGCTACGTCAACGGACTCTTCACCAACGTGGTCGGCGGCGCCACCGTGCTGCTGCTGATCGCGCTCACCTCGCTCCTGCTTGTCAGCTCGATCCCCGGCTGGCCGCTGTCGAGCTGACCCGCACCCGAAGGCGCTCCGGTGTCGCCCGCCGGAGGGCGCGGAGGCCGACCTCTTCGATCGTGATCGAGGCGCAGGCGACTCCCCAGCGCGCCGCCTCCTCGAGCTGGCTGGGGTCGCCTTCCGCCAGCGACCAGCGGGCGAGCATGGCGCCGGCCACGCTGTCGCCGGCCCCGGTGGAGTCGACCACCGGCTGCACGACCAGGGCGGGCAGGTGGAACCGGCGGCCCTCGGTCAGGACGTCGATGCCGCCCGGGCCGGACTTGACGACCAGGCCCCGCATCCGGTGCCGGCGCCGGAATTGCTCGGGATCGCTGCCGCCCAGCGCCTGGAGCTCGTCCTGGTTGCAGAAATACCAGTCGCAGAGCCCGAGGATCTCGGTCAGCGTGTCGGGTCGGGAACGCACGTAGGAGAGCATGGCGTCGGCGGCCAGCAGCGTCGCGCCCGCGGCGCGGAGGCCGCGCAGGGCCTGCAGCTGGCGATCCGGCCGCATCGAGCTGACGAAAGCCCAGCCCGCGAACCGTTCGGGCACCGCCGGCGTCCAGCGGTCGTAGATCGAGTCGCGATTGCCAAGGTCGAGGTTCCGGCCGCCCGCGTCCCGGGCCTTCCAGCGGTAGGTCGGCGCGTCCAGCACGCTGACGCCGCCGAGGTCGATGTCACGGCCGGCGAGGGCATCGCGCAGGCGATCGAAGCCGTCCTCGCCCACCGGCGCCACCACGCTCACCGGCCGGACCAGCGAGGCGGCCAGCGAGAAGTAGACGGCGGAGCCGCCGAGCTCGTCTTCGACGTGACCGAAGGCGCCCTCGAGCGTGTCGAGGGCGACGGAGCCGGCAACCAGGAGGTGGGGAGTCATACCCGGCGCCCGGTTCCGCTGTGGGCCGTTACCACGTGGCGGGCGCGGCGCAGCTTCTCGAGGAAGTCATGCGGCCCTTCGAAATCCTCCATCTCCATCCAGCTCAGGCCGAGCTCGGCCGGACTGTGGGCGTCGCTCCCGGTGGCGGCGGCCTTGCCCAGCTCGGCGCAGAGCTCGGCCGCGGCGCGGTTGTCAGCCGGCCGGCTCCAGGGGTTATAGGTCTCGATGATGTCGATGCGGCCGGCCAGCTCGACGATCCGGTGGGCGGAGAAGCTGGCTCGGTAGCGGTCGAGCGGGTGGGCAAGGCAGGCCAGGCCGCCCAGCTCATGGATGAGGTCGAGCGTCACCTCCGGCCGCTGGCCGCGGGGCAGGGTGCGGTCGACGAAGAGCGCCAGGATCTCGCCTTCGGTGGTCCGCACCTCTTGGCCCACGATCGCCAGCTTGGGCGCCAGCCGCTGCAGCTCCAGGGCGCCTTCGGCGGTGTTGTGGTCGGTGAGGGCGATCCGGCCCAGGCCGACCTCCTCGCAGCGCGCCACCAGTTCGGGGAGGGTGGTCGAGCTGTCTGGCGACCAGCGCGAGTGGAGGTGGAGGTCGACCCTGGTTAGCGTCGGTTCCGGAAGAGGGGGATGATCCGCGCCGGCCGGCGCGCGCGCACCGACTGCTCCATGAGGCGTTCCTGGGCCTCGAAGAGGAGTTCCATGACGTGCGCCGGGCGCCGCTCGCGGCCCAGCCGGGAGGTGAGGGCGGGGTCGGCCTTGCTGAGCAGTGCGACCAGGCGCGGCACCAGCCAGCCGGGGACAATTCGGACCCGCTGCACCAGACACTCCTCGAGCCAGAACATCAGCTCGTCGGTCTCGCGTAGGAGGACGCGCGGGGCCAGCAGCTCCGCCTGGCGTCGGCGATGCCAGTAGAGCTGGCGCTGCTGCTCTTCGACCGTCCTCTGGATCATCGGCGTCTCGGGCGACTATAGCAGCCGGGCTTTCCGGCTCTGCCCCCTGATCCGACCTGGTTCAGGACGCGTTCTCGGCCGGGTAGAACAGCGTTCGCCAGCCCCCTGCGGCGGGGACCAGGTGGACCTGCCGTCGCATCGCGACCTCCCGCCACCCATGCCTGATGCGGTAGCGGACGTCGAGCCGGGCCACGTTGCGGTAGGTGCGGTTGCGGCGCCGGTCGGTCCACTGGGGGACGATCTCGCTGGCGTCCACGCTCGCCTCGAGCAGCTCGTACTCCGAGGACTGCCGCCGCATCCGGTCGACGAAGTCGTGGCGGCTGCCCCAGCAGCGCTGCGCGTCCTCGGCCAGCATCTCCCACATCGCGTCGAAGCTGCGGTCCTGCTGCAGCCGGACGAAACGGAGCTCGAAGGTCCCGGGCGCGATCGAGGTCGGCGCTGGCGGCCGCTCCGGTGGCGCATCGGGCGGCAGAGCCGAGACCAGCGGCTCGGGAGCGGCCGCGGCTCGCGAGCGGGTGAAGCGGGTGAAGTCGTCAGCCGGCCAGGTGGTGAAGCGCCCGCAGATCCAGCTCCACAGGCGGTCGAGGGCGGGCTGTCGACGGAGCCTGTGGACGACTACCGAAAACGGAGTTGTGATCAAGGGCCCCCAGATATTGTGGGATTTCCCCAGACTGTACCCAGAATGTGGATATACTGCAACCGCGATGTCGCGGGCGCGAGCCGGCGCGGTGCGGTGTCCCCTCAGGCAACCTCGTCGAGCGTTCGTGCCAGCTCGGCTAGCGTTTCGGTATCCGACCTCTCCCCGGCCAGTGCCTGTTCCAGCAGCGCGCGGATGCGGTAGAGCGATTCGCTGGTCATTCCGGGCACTGCAGCCCGCGCCCGGGCGATGAGCGCGCTATAGCCGTCCGGCTCCGTCTGCTGGCCCGCGTTCCCCTGGCTCGACGTCAACTGCTGGCCAACCTCCGGATCATCTCGAGCACGCCCTCCAGGGGCACGCCGACCGGGCAGGCGGCGGCGGCCGCGGCCAGCGATGGACTGGGCAACACCGGATCCGCCGCCGTCTCGGAGGCGCCAGACCAACCCAACACCTCCGACCGCGCCAGCGCCAGCCGCGGGTAGTCGCGAAGGTAGCTCGAGGCCAGGTCCGCGGGTCGGAGTCCATCGACGCGGGCGGCGACCACCGAGCATAGCCCGCAGTTGATGCAGCGCGAGGCCGCCGGCAGGACATCCCGTTCGGCTGACCGCAGCGGCAGCAGGCGGTCGGGGGCGTAGGTCTCCAGCAGGCGCTCGGCTCCGGGCGGCGGGCGGCGCAGGACCCGGCGGCGGATCTGGTGGGCGCCATAGGCGGCGGCCAGGCGGGCCAGGGCGGAGGTCCGGCTCATCGCGCGCCGACCCGCGGCGCCGCCGCTCGGCGTAGTTCTTCCTGAGCCCAGCCGCGGGAGTCGATGACGGCCGCGCGTCCCAGCCAGGAGCCCCGCCAGTAGTCCTCCGCCGCCTCCAGCCGCTGGGCGGGCGACCAGCCCAGCTCGCGACCCACAACCTCGGCGGCGCGCTGGACGCAGGCGGTCCCGGCGCAGGGACCGGCGGCCAGGCTGACCCGGCGGAAGGCGTCGGCCAGGCCCGAGACCTGCTCGTGGCGAACGGCGTAAACCAGTTCCGCCTCGAGCAGGGGATCGCAGCGACAGGTGATCCGGCCGTGGCGCGTGTCCTCCTTGAGGACCGCGGAGGCTCGTGAGCCGTGGCGCTTGAGCAGGCGAGCAGCGGCCAGCTCGGTGGTGCCGAACTCGGCCGCCAGCTCGGCGGCTGACGGCCGCTCCGCCTCGGCGCCCGGCAGTGGAATGTTCCACGTGGAACATTCGTTCTGAGAGCCCAGACCGAGGTGACGGCAGACGGCATCGGCCGTCTCCTCCGCCATCAACCGGTACATCGAGAGCTTGCCGCCGGCGATGCTGACCAGCCCGGGCGCAGCGGGATGCTCGATCACTTCGTAGCGGCGCGAGAGGTCGTCCTCGTACAACCGCCAGCGGTGGAGTGTGGGCCGCACGCCCGTCGTCGCCCGCACCGCCCGGTACTCGCGGATCGCGGGGAAGATCCGCTCCACGCCCTGGAGCAGGTAGTCAACCTCGTCCGGGAGCACGTCGACTGAGTCGAGGTCGCCGTAGAAGTCATCGTCGGTGGTGCCGACGACGGTGATCGGTCCGTGCGGCACGACCAGCAGGTCGCGACCATCGATCGCCTCTCCGGACAAGGCGAAGTTGGAGATTCGCCGGTCGAAGACGATGTGGATGCCCTTGGCCGGCCGCAGCCGCACCTCCTGCCCCGCCATGGCGGCCAGCTCCGGCACCCAGGGCCCGGCGGCGTTGACCACCACCCGAGCGCGCGCCTCGACCTCGGCCCCGTCGCGAACGTAGCGAACGCCGATCACCGAGCGCTGGTCGCGCAGGAGCGAGCTCACGCGAGCGTGGTTCAAGGCCCGCGCGCCATGCTCGACGGCATCGAGAACGTTGGCCCAGGCCAGCCGGTGGGGGTCCACGCCCCACTCCTCCATGGTCACCGCGCCGACCAGGTTCGGCGTCAGCCCGGGCTCGATGGCCAGAGCCTCCTCCCGCGTCAGCCGCACGTGAGTGTTGGACAGCTTCAGCGGCTGGAAGCGGTCGTAGACCTCCATCGCCGTCTCCATCCGCTCCAGGTTGTTGCGGTCGCCGGGCAGGACCGGGATCAAGAACGCGATCCGATGCACGAGGTGGCGCGCGATGCGAACGATGTGGCCCGCGTCCTGGGCCGAAAGCCGCGTCGTCTCCCAGTCGAACTCCAGGTAGCGGGGGCCGCCGTGGATCATCCAGCTCGAGCCGCCGCTGGTGCCGCCGCCCCAGTCGCCCTTCTCCAGCAGCAGGACCGAGACACCACGTAGGGCGAGGTCGCGAGCCACGCCGGCACCGGTCACGCCGCCACCGACCACGATCACGTCGTGCGCCGAGGGGGCGACGCTCACCTCCGGCTCGACTTCCTAGCCGGCGTGCTCCTTCTGGAACTCGTCGAGGAGCCGCTTGGCCAGGTGGGTGGGCATCTCGTCATAGTGCGACAGGTTCATGGTGAAGGTTCCCCGCCCCTGGGTGATCGACCGGAGGTCGAGCGCGAAGCGGAGCATCTCGGCCTCGGGCACCTGGGCCCGCACGATCTGCCAGCCATCGTCGGGCTCGGCGCCGGCGATCTTCCCGCGCTTGGTGTTGAGGTCGGACATGATGTCGCCCAGGTAGCGCTCGGGCACCCTGATCTCCACGTCCATGACCGGCTCCAGCAGCACCGGCGAGGCTTGCAGCGCCGCCTTCCGGATCGCCAGCGAGCCGGCGATCTGAAAGGCCATGTCGGAGGAATCGACCGTGTGGTACTTGCCGTCCAGCAGCGCGACCCGGACGTCCACCATCGGATAGCCGGCGACCACACCCTTGGCCATCGTGTCCACGATTCCCTTCTGGACCGAGGGCCGGAAGTTCTGAGGAATCGAGCCGCCGAAAATCTTGTCCTCCCACACGAAGCCTTCGCCCCGGCCGGTGGGCGCCACCTCGATGGTCGCGATCCCGTACTGGCCGTGACCTCCCGACTGCTTGACGTGGCGGCCCTCAGCCTTGGCCGAGCCCGCGATCGTCTCCTGATAAGCGACCCGCGGAACCTCGGTCGAGGCCTCGACCTTGTACTTGCGAGCCAGCTTCTCGAGGATCACGTCCAGGTGCACGTCGCCCAGGCCTGAGATGACCATCTGGTGGGTCACCTCGTTGCGGTTCACGCGCAGCGTCGGATCCTCCTCCGACAGCCGGGCCAGACCGGTCCCGATCTTCTCCTCGTCGCCGCGGGCCCGGGGATAGATGGCGAGCGAGTAAACCGGCTGCGGCAGCTCGAGCGGCGGCAGCGCGGGCACACCTTTCTCGCCCAGGGTGTCGCCGGTCAGCGTGTGCTGGAGCTTGGCAACGCCGCCGATGTCGCCGGCGCACACCTCGGGCGTGTTGACATGGTCCTTGCCGCGCGGAAAGAAGAGGCTGCCGATCCGCTCGTCCCCGGTCCGCGAGTTGTTGGCGTGGGTGTCCGACTTGAGGCAGCCGCCGTCGACCTTGAAGTAGCTGACCTGGCCCACGAAGGGGTCGGCCGTGGTGGCGAAGACGAAGGCCTGGGCCGGCTTGCCGAGGTCGGCGGCGGGCGGGGGAAGCAGGTCGCAGATCGCCGACAGCAGCGTGCGCACGCCGAGGACCTTGGTTGCGGAGGCGCAGACGACCGGGATCACCTTGCCGGCGACGATCCCCTCGCGGAGTCCGCGCTCGACTTCGGCGTCGGTCATGGTGCCCTCGTCGAGGTACTTCTCGAGCAGCTCGTCGTCGCCCTCGGCCGCCGACTCCACCAGCTGCTCGCGCCGCTCCTCGACCACCGCCTTGAGGTCGTCCGGGATCGGTCCTTCGCCGCCCTGGCCGTCGGCGGCGGTCACAAACGCCCGCATGTGGAGCAGGTCGATCACGCCCCGGAAGTCGGCTTCGGCGCCGATGGGGACGTGGAGCGCGACGGGCTTCGGCTGCAGCTCGGCGCGCATCGCGTCGAGGGCCCCGAAGAAGTCGGCGTTCTCCTTGTCCATTTTGTTGACGACCACCAGCCGCGGCTTGCGCGCCCGGTTGCACTGCTCCCAGGCGAACTCGGTGCCGACCGCCAGGTGGGGCGTCGCCGAGACCACCACGAGCGCGCCCTCGGCAGCGCGCAGCGCCGCCGCGACCTGGCCCGCGAAGTCGAAGAACCCGGGCGCGTCGAGCAGGTTGACCTTGTGGCCGTCGTGCTCCACGTGCCCGATCGCCAGGTTGATCGAGATGTTCCGCTTCTGCTCCTCGGGCTCGAAGTCGAGGGTCGCCGTGCCCTGGTCGGTGGACCCCATCCGGGGGATGGCGCCGGTCGCGAAGAGCATCGCCTCGGCCAGGGTGGTTTTGCCTTCGTGTGAATGACCCAAGATCGCGACATTTCGAATCCGTTCAGGACCGAACTTGGGCACGACCAAAAGTCTATTCGTGCGTGCGCGCTACCATTGGGGCCGCCCCATGGCAACCAAGCGCAGCGCCACGCTGGAAGAGATCCTGGCCGCCATCGAGTCGGCGCGCGACAAGGTGATGGCGGACGAGGTCAAGTCGCTGACCAAGCTCGGCATCCCGAAGGCGATGGCCTACCAGATGATTGCCAGCCGGTTCCACCAGAAGGTCGGCCACGAGGAGGCGGAGCCCGATCCCTTCGAGTCGACCGGCTCCTCTTGGGAAGAGATCGGATAGGCCCAAGGGCCGATACTGCGGGTGCGTCGCGCTCGTCGCTTCGCCCGCCTGCTGACGATTCTTTCCGCTGTGATTCGCGAACCCGGACTCAAGCCAGGAGACCTCGCGGATCGCATCGGCATCTCCGAGCGCACCCTCTTCCGTGACATGACCCAGCTCCGCCGCCTCGGCTACGAGGTGACCTGGGACGACGGCTATCAGGTGCAGGAGCGCTTCGATCTCGATGGCGGCTCGGCGCCCCAGACCCTGGCCCGCGTCTACGAGCAGCAGCTGGGCATGCTCCGAGCCGAGCTGCCGCCCCCCCTCGCCGAGCAGGTCGAGGACGACGTCGAAGCTCTCGCCCCGGCCGCGCTCGCGATCCTCTTCGCCAGCGCCATCGAGCGGCGGCTGGACCGGTGAACGGCCAGCTCCCCCTGCTGCTGGTGGCTCGCGGCGACCAGGCGAGCTGGCGCTACGCCACCGGCATGGAGATCGAGGACGCCCTCTACTTCGACTTCGGCGCCGGCGATCAGCTGCTGATCGTTCCCGAGCTCGAGCTGGATCGGGCCCGCCTGCAGGCTCGCGCCAAGACGATCACCGACCGGCGGGCGGCGGGGTACGTCGAAGGGTCGAACTCCATGCGCCAGTGGGCAGAGCTGGCGGCCAGGATCCTCGGCGAGCGCGGTGTCGAAGCCGTCCGCATCTCGCGCCAGATGCCGGTCGGCTACTACGAGCTGCTGCGGTCGACGGGAGTCGAGATGGCGATCGACCACGACCTCTTCCGCCAGCAGCGGCGCAAGAAGACGCCCGAGGAGGCGAGCTTCATCCACGCCGCCCAGCGCGCCGCCGAGGCGGCGTGCGCCGAGGTGATCCAGCACATCGCGGTGGCGGAGATCCGCGACGGCCTGCTCTGGCTCGACGGCCGTCCGCTCACCTCGGAACGCCTGATGGCGCGCGCGGAGGCGGCGCTCCAGGAGATCGGCTACAGCGGCGCCGACATGATCGTGGCCGGCTCGCCGGAGTCGGCGCTGCCCCACTACCGCGGCGAGGGCCAGCTCCGGGCCGGGCTGCCGATCATCATCGACATCTTTCCGCGCGGGAAGACCTCGGGTTACCACGGCGACCTGACCCGAACCGTGGTCGCGGGCGAAGTCCCCGCCGATGTCCAGCGCATGTTCGACGCCACCGTACACGCCTGCGAGGTCGCGATCGCCGCCGTCCGGCCCGGCGTCAACGGCCGCGACGTCCACGAGGCCGCGTGTCAGGCGCTGGTCGAAGCCGGCTTCGGCACCATCTGGCCCGGCTTCGAGGGCCGTGGCGAGGGGCCGGTCATGAACCATTCGACGGGTCACGGCGTCGGGCTCGAGGCCCACGAAGAGCCGCTGCTGCGGCCCACCGACTACCCGCTGGCTCCGGGCGACGTGATCACGGTCGAACCCGGGCTCTACCAGGTCGGGTTGGGCGGGGTCCGGGTCGAGGACACCGGCCTGGTCACGCCGGAGGGCTTCAAAAATTTCACAAGCCTTCCCAAGAGCCTCAATCCGCGCGCCTACTTATGACCGAGATGGCCGGGACCACGGAAGTGGCGGAGAGCGTTGGCGAACGCATCCGCCGGCTTCGGCGGGAGCGCGGGATGAGCCTCGCCCAGGTGGTGGGCGAGGACTTCAGCCGCGCCTTCCTGAATCAGGTCGAGCACGGCAAGGCGCAGCCCTCGACCCGCATCCTGCGCGTGATCGCCCACCGGCTGGGCACCCGCGTCGAGTACCTGCTCGAGGGCAGCGACGCCCGCGAGCAGCTCGAGCTCGAGGTCGAGAAGGCGCGGGTCGAAGTCCTGCTCGGCAACTACCAGGCCGCACTCGACCTGCTTGGCCCCTCGCTCGAGTCCCACGAGTGGCCGGTGGGTTCTGACGCCCGCGTGACCCGCGCCGAAGCCCTGATCGGGCTCGGCCAGCGCGCTGAGGGGCTGGCGATCCTGGCCGCCGAGGAGCCGGCGATCAAGCGCAACGCCGATCGCTCCCGGATCCGGCGCCTGCAGGCGGTCCGGCGCGGCCGCGTTTACCGGCCCAACAACGACGACCTGGTCCTGCTCGGGATGTGGGCCGAACGCGAGGGCCGGATCGGGCTCGCACTCGAGCACTACCGAGCCGCCCGCATCCTCCTCACAGGCCCTGCGCGAAGGAATAGGTTGGCGGCGGGTCAATCAGCGGAGGCGTGATCTCGAGCACGATCAGCTCGTGCGCGGTCAGCTTGATCTTGTTGGGGTCGCCCTCGTAGCGCTGGCCGTTGACGTAGACGACCAGCTGGTCGCCGCCGGCGATCGGCACCCCCGCCACCTGCTTGCTGTTGAGCGGCTGGTGCCAGACCGCGAAAAACTGGCCGAGCGTGAAGCCGTGGTCCTTGTCCGCCGGCGCCTCGATGTGGATGACGCCGGTGGTGTCGTGCGTGTGGAGCCAGTAGAGGCAGTTCCCGGTCGGCGGGATGCCGGTGTTGGCGGGCACGTTGACGTCGGTGCCGTGCCAGATGATTTGCAGATGAGCGTGGTAGTGGTGGTCGCCGGTCCGCACGTGCTCGCCGGTGTCGCACGGGATGCCGTCCACCGCGCTCGCCGTCTGCGAGGTGAAGTAGAGCACGGCGATCACGCCGGCGACCGCGAGCAGGACCAGGGCGACCGCGATCGGTAGGATCGGCGGGCTCGACTGCTGGGCGGGCGCCCGGCGCTGGCCACGCTGCGCGGCCGGACGGTTGGCCTGCTTCCGCTTGCTCTTAGACGTGCTCGATCTCCAATTGGGGCTCCAGTGGCCTTGATAGAATACCGCCGTCCTTTCTGGTCCCTGCCGAGTCGCCCGCTGCCGGGACCAAGTCCATCCATAGAAAGGAGGAAATCCTTGTCGCGCGACTACGAAATTCTTTTCATCGTCCGCCCTGAGCTGGACGAGGAACAGGTCAACGCGTCCGTCAAGTCGGTCGAGGACCTGATCCGCAACCTGGGCGGCGAAGTCCAGCGCACCGACCTCTGGGGCCGGCGCCGCCTGGCCTACGAGGTCTCCCATCTCCGGGAGGGGCATTACGTGCTGGTCGAGTTCGAACTCGAGTCCGACCGCATCGAGGACCTCAAGAACTCGCTCAAGATCTCGGAGACGGTGTTTCGGTTCCTGGTCACGCGGCGCCCCGAGAAGGCGTCACGCGCGGCCGAGCCGCCGAGCCGGGCACGGACCGAACGCGCGCCGGAGCCACAAGCCGTCGCCGGACCCGAAGCCACGGCCGAACCCGAGACCGCCTCGGTGGGAGCAGAGGAGGAGACATGAGCCTCAACCGCGCCGAACTGATCGGGCGCCTGACGCGGGACCCCGAGATGCGCTACACGCCGAGCGGCCAGCCGGTGACCAGTTTCTCGATCGCGACCAACCGCTACTCGTCCGGCCCTGACGGCGACAAGCGGGAGTACACCGACTACCACAACATCGTTTGCTGGAACATCGGCCGCCGGAATCTGGCCGAGATCGTTGCCCAGTACCTCAAGAAGGGGTCGCTGGTCTACGTGGAGGGCCGGATCCAGACCCGCTCCTGGGAGGGCCAGGACGGCCAGAAGCGGCGGGCGACCGAGATCGTCGCCAACGACGTCCAGTTCCTGGACACCCGGACCGGCGGCGACGCCGGCGGCTACAGCCGGCCCCAGACGGCGGCGGCGCCCCACGACGAAATGCCGCCGATGGAAGAGAGCGGTCCCCGCGACGTGGACCCTGACGACATTCCCTTCTAGGAGATTGCGAACCAGATGGCAGTGAGGATGCGCGAGGGCAAGCCGAAGCGGTCGAGCCGCAAGGTCTGCCAGTTCTGCGCCGAGAAGATCGATTACATCGACTACAAGGAGGTCAGCCGCCTCCGACGCTTCATCTCCGAGCGGGGCAAGATCCTGCCCCGGCGGCTGACCGGCACCTGCGCCAAGCACCAGCGCCCGCTGACCGATGCGCTCAAGCGCGCCCGCCAGATCGCGCTGCTGCCCTACACCGCCGACGCCAGCCGCTGACCGAGCCCCCTCGCCGATCCCCAACCAGGAGGCATAGATGATCTTTCAGCCCCAGCTCCGGATTCCGGGCCCGACCCCGCTCCCCGAACGCGTGACGCGGGCGATGAGCGCGCCCATGATCGACCACCGGGGACCGGAGTTCGCGTCGCTGCTGGCCGAGGTGACCGAGGGTGCGCGCAAGGTCTTCGGCACCCAGGGCGACGTGTTGGTGCTGACCGCTTCCGGCACCGGCGGGCTGGAGTCGGCGATCGCCAATCTGGTCTCGCCGGGCGACAAGGTGGTGGCCGCGATCTGCGGCAACTTCGGGGAGCGCTTCGCCGACCTCGCCGCCGCCTACGGCGCCGAGGTGGTCCGCTACGAGGTCGAGTGGGGTGAGCCCACTGATCCCGACGACCTCCGCCGCGTACTCGCCTCGCACCCTGACGCGAGCCTCGTCCTGCTCACCCACAACGAGACCTCGACCGGTCTCACCAACCAGCTGGAAGCGCTGGTCCGGGTGGTCAAGGACGCGGGCCGGCTGGCCGTGGTGGACGGCGTCTCCAGCGTCAGCTCGATGGCGGTCGAGGTCGACCGCCTGGGCGTCGACGTCTGTGTCAGCGGCAGCCAGAAGGGCTGGATGGCGCCGCCCGGGATCGCGCTGGTGACCGTCAGCACGGCCGCCTGGAAACGGCAGGCGCAAGCGCGCTCGCCCCGCTTCTACTTCGACTACGCCGCCGCCCGCGAGTTCGCGGCCAAGGGCGCGACGCCTTTCACTCCCGCGGTGGGTGTGCTCTTCGCGCTCCGGGAAGGCATCCGGATGCTGCTCGAGGAGGGCCTCGACCAGGTCTACCGGCGGCACCGCGAGATCGCCGATGCCACGGAGGCCGGCCTCGAGGCCGCCGGCTTCCGGCTCTACGCCGCCGACGGCTATCGCTCGGCGACCGTGACCTCTGCCCTACCGCCAGACGGCCTCGACGTCAACGCCTTCCGGAAGCTGCTGCGCGAGAAGTACGGCGTGGTGGTGGCCGGCGGTCAGGGCAAGATGACCGGCAAGATGATCCGGGTCGGACACCTGGGTGCGGTCAATGCCGGCGACATCGTCCAGGTCCTGTGGGCAATCGAGCAGGCGCTGGAGGAGCTGGACATCCGGCCCAACGAGGGCCGAGGCGTAGCCGCGGCGGCACAGGTGCTGGGCGAGGCGTCGGCCGCTCCGGCTCTGACCTAGACCCTTGTCGCGGATCCGCAACCCCAGCGAACCTCCGGATCGCCGGGGGCCCCTGATATTGGTCGCCGACCCGCTCGCCGAGGACGGCGTCGCCCGGCTGCGCCAGGCGGCCGAGGTCGAGGTGCGCATCAAGCAGTCTGAGGACCAGCTGGTCGAACTCGTCCCGGACTATGACGCCCTGGTGGTTCGGAGCGAGACCAAGGTCACCGCGCGCGTCCTCGATGCGGCGCGCAACCTGAAGGTTGTCGGCCGAGCCGGGGTCGGCATCGACAACATCGACGTCGGCGCGGCGACGCGCCACGGCATCCTGGTCGTCAACGCTCCGCGCGGCAACATCATCGCCGCCGCCGAGCACACGATCGGTCTCCTCTTCGCCAGCGCCCGCTGGATCCCCCAGGCCGACGCCTCGGTCAAGCGCGGCGAGTGGACGCGCTCCAGGTTCACCGGCGCCGAGGTCCGGGCCAAGACGCTGGGCCTGATCGGGCTCGGCAACATCGGCTCCGAGGTCGCCAAGCGCGCCCAGGGCCTGGAGATGGAGGTGATCGCCTACGACCCCGCGGTCCCCGCCGAGCGCGCCGAGCAGTTCAACGTCGAGCTGGTCGGGCTCGAGGACCTGCTCCGTCGGGCCGACTTCGTCTCCGTCCACGCGCCCTTGATCGACGCCACCCGCAACCTGCTCGACGCCGAGCGGCTGGCGCTGCTCAAGCCGAGCGCCCGGCTGATCAACGCCGCCCGCGGCGGGATCGTCGACGAGCCGGCCCTCTACGAAGCGCTGAGCGCGGGCCGGCTGGCGGCGGCCGCTTTCGACGTCTTCGAGAAGGAGCCGATCGACCCCGAGAACCCACTGCTGAGCCTCCCCAACTTCATCGCCACGCCCCATGTCGCCGCCTCCACGGTGGAGGCTCAAGCGTCGGTCGCCTTCGACGTGGCCGAGGAGGTCCTGGCGGTGCTCAACGGGGAGCTCCCGCGCTACGCGGTCAACGCGCCCTCGCTGCCGCCCGAAGAGCTGGCCTTTCTGAGGCCCTTCGCCGACCTGGCCGAGCGCCTGGCCTGGATCCACCTCCAGCTGCACGGGGAGCGGGTGGCCGGCGTCGAGCTGGAGTTCGCCGGCGAGCTGGCCGAGCACGACCTCTCCCTCGTCACGGCCTGGGCGATCCGCGGATTGGTCCAGCCCTTCACCGAGGAGCGCATCAACGCGGTCAACGCGCGGCTGGTGGCCGCCAACCGCGCCATCCGGCTGACCGAGCACCGCGACCCGCGCTCACTCGGCTACCCGAGCTCGCTGGTTCTCAAGGTCGACGGCGAGGAGCTCGAGGGGACGGTGCTGCTCGGCGAGCCGCGGGTCACCCGGATTGGCGGCTTCCGCGTCGACTTCGTGCCCGAAGGCAAGTTCCTCGTATCGCGACACGAAGACCGGCCGGGCGTGGTCGGGCGGATCGGCACCATCCTCGGCGAGAACGACATCAACATCGCCTCCATGCAGGTCGGCCGGGACGCCCCGCGCGGGCACGCCATGATGATCCTGGCGGTTGACGATGCGGTCGGCGAGCCGGTGCTGGAGAAGCTGCGCCAGGCGCCGGGCGTGGGCGAGCTCCGCTACGTAGAGCTGGGCGGCGCCTCTTAGATGGCGGACGTCCGGGCCTTCGCCGGCTATCGCTACAACCCGCGGCGGGTCGACCTGGCGGAGGTCGTGGCTCCGCCCTACGACGTGCTCAGCGACGAGCAGGTGGCCGAGCTCAAAGCGCGCTCCCCGTACAACGTCGTGCACCTCACCCGTCCGGGCAGCGACTACGCCAGCGCGGCGCACCGGCTCCGCGATTGGACTTCGCAGGACATCCTCGCGCGCGACGCGCACGAGATCTACCTGCACGAGGTCGCCTGGGAAGGAAAGGTGCGGCGCGACCTCTTGGGCGCGCTCCGGCTCGAACCCTATGGCGGCGCGGTCCTGCCCCATGAGCGCACCCACCGGGGCCCCAAGGAGGATCGGCTAGCGCTGCTGCGGGCCACCGGCTGGGCGCTCGAACCGCTCTGGTTCCTCTACGACGGCTCCGGCACCAGCCTGCCCGGGCTGCTCGACGAGCAGTTCGCGGAGCAGCCGGCCGTCGAGTTCGACTTCCCGGCCGGCGAGCGCCACCGGCTCTGGGCTGTCAGCGATCGCGACTGGCACCGTCGGGTGTCCCACGCGCTGGCGCCGCTCCCGGTGCTGATCGCGGACGGCCACCACCGCTACGAGACCACGCTCGCCTATTCGGAGGAGACGGGTGGCGACCTGGACGCCGCCTCGCGCTTCACGCCCGCTCTGCTCACCGACCTCGCCGACCCCGGGCTGGTGGTGCTGCCGACCCACCGCCTGCTGCGGGCGGGCGTCGCCGTGACCGGCGGCGAGGAGGTTGGATCATTGCCGGAGCTGCTGGACCGGCTTGTCAACGGCCACGTCGCGGCGGGCACCTACCGCGACGGCCACTACCAAGTGCTCGAGCTGGAGGGCGAGGTGCCGGCCGTCGAGCTGCACCGCCAGGTGGTCGACAACCTGCTCGGTAAGCGCAACCCCGAGGAATACCTCAGCTACACCCGCGATCCCGCCGAAGCGGTGCGGGCGGTCGACGAGGGCCGGGCCGCCAGCGCCTTCTTCCTCGGTACCCCCGACCTGAAGGTGGTTTTGGCAAAGGCGCGCGAGGGTATGACCATGCCGCAGAAGACCACCTACTTCCATCCCAAGCCACCGTCGGGGATGGTCTTCCACGAGCTGGATTCCCAGCACCTGATCGAGGACTAGCAAGAGCAACCGATGCCCATCTACGGATACCGCTGCACCGAGTGCGGACACGAGCTGGAGGCCTTCCAGAACATGTCCGATCCGCCGCTGCGCACCTGCCCCGAGTGCATGGGGCCTCTGCAGAAGAGGCTCTACCCGGTCGGGGTCGTCTTCAAGGGCAGCGGCTTCTACACGACCGACTACAAGGGCTCCAACGGCTCCAAGGAATCGAAGGGCGAGTCCAGCGAGTCGAAGGGGTCGAAGAGCGATTCCAAGTCCGAGTCCAAGTCCGAGTCCAAGTCCGAGTCCAAGTCCGACAGCGCGCCCAAGACCGAGAAGGCAGCGGACAAGAGCGACTAACATCGTCGGCGTGGGCACCATCCCGGCGGTCACCGACGCCGACTTTCAGGCGCGGGTGCTGGAGGCCGATCGCCCCGTGCTGGTGGACTTCTGGGCCACGTGGTGCGCTCCCTGCCGGATGATCGCGCCGGTGGTGGATGAGCTCTCCGCCGAGTTCGGAGACAGGATTCGCATCCTCAAGATGGACATCGACGCCAACCCGCAGACGCCGGGCCAGCTCGGCATCATGAGCGTTCCGACCGTGATCATCTTCAAGGACGGGCGGCCGGCCGAGCGGACCGTCGGTTACCGGTCGAACCTCAAGTCCGACCTCAAGCTGAAGCTGGACAGCCTGCTCTAACCCCGAGCGATTTCCGGAAACGCGGGCCTACGGGCCACCCAGAGTCCCGCGTTTCTAGAAACGGACGGAGGAGGCCGTCAGAGCTGGGCGCTGAAGAGGACCGCGATCCGCAGCGCGAGCACGCCCAGCAGCACGATGCCGGCGGTCGCGATCGCGTTCTCACGCGCGACCCTGGCCAGCATGGCGGCGCTGGTGCCGGTGGTCACCCGGCCGGCGGTGGGTGACGCGAGGATCGGGAAGAGCAGGCTCAAGATGGCCAGTGCCCAGAGCAGGACCCAGCCGCGCCCGAAGGCCTGCCCCAGTGAGCCGGCCACGGCCACCGTGGTCAGGAACACGATGAGCAGGATCAGCTCGATCAGCGCGAACCAGCCGTCGGCCAGCTCCAAGCGCTCGACCGTCTCGGTGGTGGTCCGGCCGCGCACTCCCAGCAGGACCAGCAGCGCCGCCGCGCCGCTCATCCCGGAGACCAGGAAGAGCCCGCCCAGGGCCCAGCTGTCGCTCCACACCGGCTGATTCGAAACGCTGAGCAGCACGCCGGTGTACCCCGCGATGAAAAGCCCGAAGATGGCGCCCACCACGTAGAAGACAGCACCCAGCGGCCCGGCGAGCAGCTCGGCGAACGGCTTGAAGGGGTCGAGGCGGCCAGTGTCGTGGAGCGCGTCGAGAAAGGCGACGAACGCGAAAACCCCGAAGAGCAGGAGCGCGAAGGCGCCGACCGACATCGGGGAAGCTGCCGCGAAGAAGGCGAGCATGTGCCAGAAGCGCAAGGGCTGGCCGAGGTCGACGGTCAGGAAGACCGGACACAAGAGCACGCAGGGCAGCGCGACCAGGAAGGCGGTCCGTGCCAGGCGCTGGTCGGCGCGCGCGCCCCAGAGCCGGAGCAGGGTGCCGAGCACGAAGGCACCGCCTCCGAGGCCGGCGAAGAAGAAGTAGAGCAGGATCCACAGCAGCCAGCTCGGCGGCCGGGCGAAGTGCTCGACGAGGGGCATCACGACCTTGTCCTCGGCCGGCGCGAACCGCGCCGGCGGCGGCCGTCGCCGCCGTTGTGCGCAGGGCCGGTCGCAGTGGGCCCCACCGGCTCGGCCTCGGCTACCACCGAGGTCTCGTGGATCGGGTGCGGCTCCGGTTCGCGGCGGCGCCGGATGGCGATCAGGCCGGCAAGCACCGCCAGCACGCCGGTGACCAGCGCTCCCAGGTAGCCGCCGAAATTGTTGCGGTCGGGCAGCACGGCGTTGGCGGCGTTGGGCAGCCCGTAGGTCTCGGGCTTGTCCATGAGCAGGAAGAAGGCGTTCAGGCCACCGTAGACGTCGCCTCCCCGGCCGTAGAGCTGGGCCTTGGGCGCGCTGGCCTTGACCGCGGTGAGCCGCGCGTCGGCGGCAGCCTGCAGGTCGCTCAGCTTTCCGAACTGGATCGACTGGGTCGGACAGGCCTTGGCGCAGGCGGGCATCATCGAGCTCTGGAGCCGGTCGTAGCAGAGCGTGCACTTGTGCGCGGTTCCGGTCTGGCTGCTGAACCCGATCACCGAGTAAGGGCACGCCGAGATGCAGTTGCGGCAGCCGTTGCAGACGTCCTGCTGGATGAAGACGGTGT
Source organism: Candidatus Dormiibacterota bacterium (assembly GCA_036378395.1). Classification (GTDB taxonomy): domain Bacteria; phylum Chloroflexota; class Dormibacteria; order Dormibacterales; family Dormibacteraceae; genus DASUWN01. The sequence goes on from DASUWN010000011.1 coordinate 22,393, forward strand.
CGAACTCGGTCCGGATGATGGCTCCGGTCGGGCAGACCTGCATGCAGGACGCGTGCTGGCAGTGCTTGCAAACGTCGGACATCATCAGCCAGGCCTGGCCGTTGCCAACTGCGGTCGAGGCGTCCGGCACCTGCTCGATGAACTTGACGTGGCGCCAGTTCTCGGCGTCCAGCTGGCCGGTGTTGTCGAAGCTGTCGGCCAGGAAGGCGGGCTGATTGCCCTGGAGTCCGTTCCACTCCTTGCAGGCGACCTCGCAGGCCTTGCAGCCGATGCACACGCTGGTGTCGGTGAAGAAGCCGTACTTCTCGCCGGGGCTGATCTGAAGAGCCACCTAGAAGCCCATCAGGTTAGGAACCACCTTGGTCAGCCCGCGGTCCCTTGCGTATAGGTCGAGCGGCAGCATCGCCAGCTCATCGATCAGGGGCACCGCGCTCGCCTGCCGGCGCAGGTCGATCGCGAGCAGGTAGCGGTG
>DASUWN010000012.1:0-32566 GCA_036378395.1 Candidatus Dormiibacterota bacterium
GGGACTGCCCGGCCTCCTGGTCGCCGCCGGCGTGATCCCCAGCCGCTGGGGGCCGTTTCCATCGGCGGCCATCCAGCTCCTGGTCGGCCTCCCGGTCCTGGTCGCGGGCTGGGTCGCGCTCGGCCGCAACTTCACTCCGGCGCGCCTGTGGCTGTGGGCATTTGGGCTCGCGGCCGTCCTCTTCGGGTTCGGGCGCACGCTGGCGCCCAACTACGTGACGGTCGCGGTGCTGCTCTTGACCTTGAGCTGGGTCCAGGTTCGACCGCCGTCAGTGGAGAGCTCCACGGGCCCGCCCGCAACACCCGCATAGAGGATCCCGTCCGAGTCGACCAGCGCCGAGACCTCGCGCCCGGCGAGGGCGACGGCGCCGGAGTCCCGGACGCCATCCGTCGTCGCCGCCAGGCCAGCAGCCAGCGTCCAGACGCCGACGTGGAGGTCGGTCACCAGCTTCGGATCACCTATCGCCCCGATCGAGAAGATCTGCCCCGGCCAGGTCGCGGCCAGCACCTGGTCACCCGCCGGCTGCAGCGCCATCACCCGCGGCGGCGTTCCAGTCGTCTCCCAGCTGGCCCCGCGATCGGGGGAGCGCAACAGACCGGTCAGGGTCGCGGCGAACCACTCGCCGTGGAGCGCGGTCAGCGCCTGGTACTCGCCGCGGAGTGCCGCCGTCCGCCGCCAGCTGCTGCCCCGATCGGTGGTCGTCCAGATGGCGCCGCCCCATTCGCCCGCCAGGGCGGTCGAGCCGGAAACGAAGACGGCGGGATAGTGGCCTGCGGCCACCGGCGCGGCGCCCCAGGTGCGGCCGCCGTCGGAGGACTGCTCAACGCCGGCCGTGGTGCCCAGGACCAGGAAGTCGGAGTCGGCGGCCAGCGCCAGCGGCGTCCCCGGGCCGAGGGTCGTCGCCAGCAGGCGCACCCCGCCTTCCGGCCGGACCAGCAGGAGACTTCCGGGAGCCGCATAGTAGAGGCCGCGGTCGGGCGCGGCCGCCATCGCGTGCCGGATGCCAGCGCCGGTCGGCCCGGCCGCGATCCGCACCGCGAGCAGGCCGACGGTGGCGAGCAGCGCGAGGGCCAGCCCCGTGTACGCTCGCATGCGACGTGAAGTTCTACCACTGGGCTCGTTGAAGCGGCTGCCGGCGAGCCCGGGCGGGGCTCGCGGAGCGGGGTTTGCTGGAAGGCCTGGAGGAGCGCGACTTCTTCGCGATGCCCTTCGACCAGGCCGAGCTCGAGCAGCTGGCGCGCCGCGCAGGCGGCATCCGGAACCTGTTCGCCTTCAACTCACCAAGCTTCAAGAAGCTGCGGCGCGACCCGGAATCAGTTGGCGACGACGAGCTGATTCAGCTGGTACTCGTCGAGCCACGCCTGCTCCGGCGGCCGCTGCTGGTCACCGAGGACGGCCGCGTGCTGGCGGGCGCCAAGGCAGTTAGTCAAGTCGAATGAGTGCCCGGGCGAGCCGCTCCGCGTCCCGCGCGCTGCGCATCACGGTGTCCTCCAGCCGAACGGCATAGCCGAGCGCCTCGATCGCGGACGCCTCGGCGGCGTCGGTCTGGTCGAGGACGAACGTGCCCGCGAGCCCGGCGTACTCGCGGGCGACGCCGGTGGCGCTGGGGTCGCGGCCGAGCCCGCGCATCATCTCCACCGTCGGGCCTTTGAGCGCCTGCCCGCCGACAGTCGGCGAGACCGCCAGCGTGCGCTCGGGCACCATCCGAGGGCCGAGTAGGTGCAGGATCGGCCACACGCTCACCACCGGGTTCGACGGCCCGATCACGACCAGGCCGGCCTCCCTCACCGCGGCCACCGCCTCGGGCGCCGGAGCCGCCACCTCCAGGCCGGCGTAGCTGACCGCGGTCACGCGCGGCTCCGCTCGCTGCCGCACGTAGTACTCCTGGAACTCCATCGCACCACGCTCGGTCTCGAACCAGGTCCGCACCGGGTCGTCGGACATGGGGATGACGCGCGACGCAAGCTGCAGCCGCCGCGCCAGCTCGAGCGACGCCTCGGTCAGCCGCGCCCCCTGCGCGAGTAGCTTCGAGCGCAGGATGTGGAAGGCCAGGTCGCGGTCGCCGAGCGCGAACCAGGCGGGCTCGCCCAGCCGCCGCATCATGGCCAGCGTCTCGAAGCTGTCGCCCGCGATTCCGAAGCCGCTCTCTTCGTTGAAGAGTCCCGCGAGCCGGAAGAGCACCGAGTCGACATCGGGGCTGACATGCAGGCCCCAGAAGGCGCGGTCGTCGGCGGTGTTGGCGATCACGGTCAGGTCGCCCCGAGGCAGCGCCGCCTGCAGTCCCACCGCCAGCTTGGCGGCGCCGGTCCCGCCGGCGAGCAGCACGACCTTCACCCCAGCTCCCTAGCGGAAAAGGTCGAGCTCGGCCGGGCGCACCAGCTCGCGGCCCCGGCCCGGGGGGCCCTCAGGGTGATAGCCGCGCACGATGACGGCCGGCACTCGCGCCGTCTTGCCCATCACCAGCTCCGCTGCCGCCGCCAGCTCGTCGGCGACCGCGACCACGGTCACCGACATCTCCTTGCCGTGGTCGTCGAGCTGGCCCCGGTAGTCGGCGAAGACCGGCGCTCCGGCCACGCCCAGCGCCACGTTCTCGATCCCGATCCGCCAGGCCCGCCCGAAGGTGTCGGAGACGATCACCCCCACCTCGACGCCGGCGAGCCGCCGGATTCCCTCGCGCAGGCGCTCGGCGCTGGCGTCGCAGTCGAGCGGGAGCAGCGACACAGCATCCTCGCCCGGCACATTGGAGTGGTCGACGCCGGCGTTGGCGCAGACATAGCCCTCGTGGGTCTCGACGATCAGGATCCGCTCGGCGCGCACGATGCGCGCGCTCTCGTCGAGGATCGCCTGGACGAGACGCGGATCGTGGTCGATCTTCTTGGCCAGGCGCCGCGCCCGTGCCGAGGGCTTGATCTCGCCCAGGCGCCGGATGCGGCCCTCCGCCTTGGAGACGACCTTCTGGGCCACGACCAGGATGTCGCCGGCCCGTGGTGAGCAGCGGTCCAGGATCAGCCGCGCGAGATCGTCGCCCGGCGCCACCTCGGGCATGCCTTCGACCGGCAGCAGCTGGACTCCGGTCAACGCGATCCCTCCAGAAGAGCCAGGTCGGAAGGCTCGTCGAGGTCGAGTGCGAGCTCGGTGTCCTCGAGGACGACAAACGGCACGCCGCGGTCGCGCGCGTCGCGCTCGAACTTGGCCAGCGAATCGTCGCCGAAGTGGAGATCGATCGCGCCCGGCGGGCGCAGGAAGAGCGCGTTGGTGCCGCCCCGTCCCACCGCCGCCGCCGCCACCACGACCCGCGTCGCCGTACCCGCGGCTTCGACCACCGCTTGCAGGGAGGCCGCGCTGACGCCCGGGATGTCGCTCGAAACCACCAGGACCTCGGTGGCGCCGGCGCGCTGGGCGTGCATGATGCCGGCCCGGGCCGCCGGGTTCTGGCCCGCGGGGTGTGCTTCAAGCAGGACCTCGGTGCCCAGCCGGTCGGCCAGCTGCCGAGCCTCCTCGCTGCCCGCCACCACCAGGCAGTGCTCGAATCCGGCCGCAGCCCGGATCGCCCGTTCCGCGTTCTCCAGCGCCAGAGCGCGCCGTGCGCCGGGGGCGAGGACCGGGCCAAGCCGCTGCTTGGCGGTGTCGAAGTCCTTGACCAGGACGACGACCCACGTCGCCTTCACGGACTGAGCTAGCCCCACCGCTCGCGCAGGCGGGGCAGGACCTCCTTGGCGTAGAGCTGCAGGAACCGCGACTGGTCCTCGGCGGGCGAGTGGAAGACGAGATGCGTAAAGCCGAGGTCGAGATACGGGCGCAGCTGCTCGACGTGCTCTTCGGGATCGTCGGAAACGAGCCAGCGGCTCTCCGGGTGCTCGACCTTCCGCGCGCGCTCCTCGAGCTCCTTGGGGTTGTGGACGTCCTGCTTGTCCGCTGCCGGCAGCGCCAGCGGTGCCCAGAAGCGGGTGTCCTCGAGCGCCTTGCGGCGGTCGCTGTCGAAGGAGACCTTGACCTCGATCGTCTTCTCGATGTGCTCGTAGTCGCGGCCTTCCGCTTCAGCGCCCTCGCGCACCGCGGGCAGCAGCGTCTCGGTGTAGAGCTCCATCCCCTTGCCCGAGGTGCAGATGAAGCCCTCTGCCTGGCGTCCCGCGAACTTAGCCGCGGTGGGGCCGGTGGCGGCGACGTAGATGGGAACCGGCTGCGGCGGCTTGTCGTAGAGGGTCGCGCCCCGGACCCGGTAGTACTCGCCGTTCCACTCCACGAAGTCCTGGGTCCACAGCGTCCGGATCAGCTTGACCGCCTCGCTCAGGCGGCGGAAGCGCTCGCGCTGGTCGGGCCAGTCGATCCCGGTCACCGGCACCTCGTTCATCGACTCGCCGGTGCCCACGCCCAGGATCACCCGGCCCGGCTGCAGCCCCGCGAGGGTGGCGAAGGCCTGCGCGACGATCGCCGGGTGGTAGCGGAAGGTCGGAGTCAGCACGCTGGTGCCCATCAACACGCGCGAGGTGCGCTCGCCAAGCGCGCCCAGCCAGCTGAGCGAAAAGGGCGCGTGGCCCTGAGAGTGGGAGAAGGGCTGGTAGTGATCGGAGACCCAGACGCTGTCGAAGCCCTGCCGCTCGGCCTCGATCGCGTAGTCGAGGAGCGAGCGCGGCCCGAACTGCTCGGCCGACGCCTTCCAGCCCAGCCGCAGAGTCATCGGCGCTGACCGCTGGGAAAGTAGCGCCGCCAGCTGAAAGCGACACCCGCGATCGCCGCCACCACGATGACCACCAGCAGCGCCGCCAACGACCGCGATCCCCACTGGGCGACACCCTGGGCCGTCATCGCGGCGACCAGGCCCAGCGAGACCAGGATCATCACGCCGAGCGTGATCGCCCGGTGAAGCTTCACTCTGGAATCTTCTCGATCGCGGACTTGAGCAGCGACTCCAGCTCCTCCAGCGGACGCTCGCGGCTGAAGCTGCCCGCCGGCTGGCGCTTCAGCGAGTCGCCCTCCCACCAGAGCGCCTCGACGGCGTACTGGTCAGGCCGGTCCTCGCTCCAGGAGACGTCGACCGCGGGATCGCCGGAGCGCTTGCGCGCGAAGTCGAGGCGCCACACGGGGTCGTCGCGGAAGAACTCGTGGAGCCTCGCCCCCTCCGCCTCGGCGGTCCGCCGGATGGCGGGCGCTACGACCTCGAAGGCGGCGTCCATCTGGCCGAGCTTGTCCCAGGATGTGCCCGCCACGAACCTAAGCTTAGCCTCGGCGTGAACGTGATCCGGCTGGCCGAGGTGACCTCCACCCAGGAGGTCGCGCGCGGGCTGGCGGTGGGCTCGGTCGTCGTGGCCGACCACCAGAGGGCGGGGCGCGGCCGCCTCGGCCGGCGCTGGGAGGCGCCACCTGGCAGCGGGTTGGCGGCTTCCTTCGTGGTGGCGCCGAGGCCGCTGCTCAGCCTCGCCGCCGGGGTGGCCGCGGCCGAAGCGTGCGGAGACCGGGTTCGGCTCAAGTGGCCAAACGATCTCCTGCTCGAGGGCCGCAAGCTTGGGGGAATCCTGGTCGAGGTGACCGGCGGCGTCGCCCTCGTCGGGGTCGGCATCAATCTCACCTGGGCGCCACCCACGGGCGCCAGCATGGCCACCGACCGGGATCAGCTGCTCGAAGGGCTGATTGGGGCGCTAGGGCGGTGGCTCGCGGCTCCCGACGCCGCGGTGCTCGAACGGTGGCGCGAACTAAGCGACACCCTGGGGGGCCGCGTGCGGGTCGAGCTGGGTAGCGAGGTGGTCGAGGGACTGGCGGAGGACATCGCGCCCGACGGTGCGCTGATCGTCGACGGACGGCCGCTGGCCGCCGGCGACGTCATCCACCTCCGGCTGCCATCTCCAGCAGCTGAGGCAGCACCTCGCCCGTCCGGCCTCGAATGACCAGGCGGGCGACGCGGTCGAACGGGGTCGGCTCTTCATTGACGATGACCAGCGGCGCGCCCGCGCGCGTCGCCTGCAGCGGGACGTCCGCCGCCGGATAGACCTGCAGCGAGCTGCCCGCCACCAGCATCAGGTCGGCGCCAGCCGCCAGGTCGTAGGCGGCGGCCACCGCCGCCGCGGGCAGCGGCTCCCCGAAGAAGACGACCGCCGGCTTGATGAACCGGCTGTGGCAGACCCCGCACTGGGGTGGGAACTGCTCTGCCAGCCGGGCCTGCACGTCGGCTCGAGGCTCGCGGGCGCCGCAGTCGAGGCACACCGCAGTCCGGCCATTGCCGTGGAGCTCGATCACCCGCCGGCTGCCCGCCGCCAGGTGGAGCCCGTCGGTGTTCTGGGTAACCACGCCGGCCACGTAGCCCGCCTCCTCCATGGCCGCAATCGCGTAGTGGCCGGCGTTGGGCTGCGCCTCGTGATACCTCTGCCAGCGCTCCCGGGAGACCGACCAATAAAGCGAGGGATCCTCCCGGAAGGCCTGGATCGAAGACGTCTTGTAAGGATCGCGCTCCTTCCAGATGCCGTTCGGGCCCCGGAAGTCGCGGATTCCGCTCTCGGTGGATACCCCGGCGCCCGTGAACACGACGGCCTGGCGGGCGGCGGCCAGCAGCACGGCCGCCCCCTCCAGCTCAGCCGTCGTCGAGAAGCTCACCGCGGCAGCGGCGGCGCGGGAGGGTCGTCCGGTTCGGGCGGATTGTCTGGCCCGGGCGGCGCCGGGTCGGGCGGGGCCGGCGGCAGGTCGGGCCCCAGGAGCCAAGTCATATGGCGGAGGCTACCGGCTTGTCGACCGCGACGGAATGGACGCCGACCGGCTGCTGGCGCCCCTTGACCTGCATCGGCTGCAGCTGTTCCGCCTCGGGGCGCTCCTCGAGCAGCTCCCACGTGCTGTCCGCGACCAGCACGGTGCCGCCCGGGGCCGCCGCGCAGAGGCGGGCGGCGGTGTTCACGACGTCTCCGATGGCGGTGTAGTTCTTGCGCGAGCGACCCCCGACATTGCCGACCACGACGACGCCGCTGGCCAGGCCGACGCCGACCGGGATCCCGCGCTCGCGCAGCGCGGCAGCACCCGAGCCGGTGATCTGGGTCGCGGCTTTGAGCGCACGGTCGGCGTGGTCCGGGCAGGGCATCGGTGCGCCCCAGAAGGCCATCACCGAGTCGCCGATGAACTTGTCGAGGGTGCCTGCGAACTCGAATACGATCGCTGTCGAGCGGTCCGTGAAGTCGTTGAGCAGCGCCACCACCTCTTCCGGGCTCAGGCTTTCGGCGAGGCTGGTGAACCCCCGCACGTCGGCGAAGAGGACGGTCAGCGTGCGCCGCTGCCCTCCGAGCTGGACAGCGTCCGCGCTCTGCAGCGCAACTAGCTGGCCGACCACCGCCGGATCAACGTACTGGCCGAAGATCGCCTCCACCTTGCGCCGCTCGCGCTCCTCGACCACGTAGCGGAGAGCCAGCGCACCAACCCCCGCGAGGCCGATGGCCGCCGGTGCGAAGATCGGATCGATCAGCCAGCCCGCCCGCCCGAGCAGGATCCCAGCCACCAGGTAGAGGCCGAACCAGATCAGCGCGACCGGCACGCCGCGCCGGGGCGGCAGCAGGTACAGAACACCGCCCGCGACAAGCCCCATCACCAGCAGCACGAGGACGACGACGGATGCGGACTCGACGTGCAGGTAACGGCCGCCGAGGACGGTGCCGATCTCGTCGGCCATCATCCGGTAGCCGTAGTTCTGCTGGTCGGTCATGCAGCTGGGCTGGGTGACCGGGCAGAAACTGGGGTCGTGCTTGAAGGCGACGGCCTGGGTGTGGACATCGTCCGCCGCCACCTGCTTGATGCCGACCACCACGATCCGTCCGCTGATCAGCGCCGGCGCACAGGCATCGTTGAAGGCGGCCAGGTAGGTGCAGGTGGGGCTGGCGCCGTTGCTGAAATTGATCAGCATCTGGCCGTCGGACTCGGCCGGCACCGAAGGTCGAGTGCCCATATAGGCCTGGATCGCGCGCACGAAGGCGGCGCTGCCGTCCGAGTTCTGCGGGCAGGAGCTGGCAACGCGTGGCGAGACGCCGCGGACCGCGTTCGAGTGATCAGGCGCGCCCAGCGACCGGTCCGCCACCACCACGCCGCTGACCTCGAAGGGCGGGTCCTTCACCTTGTCGTCGGCGGTGCAGACGATCACCACCGTCGTCTTCTGGACCGCCTCCTGGAGAGCCTTGACCAGGTTGTCGTCCGACTGCAGCGTGTCGCCGATCGGTTCTGGGGTGGGGTCGGTTCCGGTCAGGTGGTCGAAGACGACGTCCAGCACCAGCACCTGGGGCGGCGGGGCGCCCTTGTTCTCAACCAGGTGCCGGATGACACGGGCGTGGAACGAATTCGACCAGGGCCAGGCGTCCGTCCCCAGCTGGAGGGAGCTGGCCTGGTCCATGGCGACCAGCGTGATGCGAGGATCGGGGGCGGGGGCGGGAAAGAAGTGGTCCTGCAGCGAGTCGTAAGGGGCCGCCAGCCAGCCCAAACCGAAGACCGCCGCACACAGCGCTCCCGCCGCCAGGCCCGCCAGCGCGCCGCGCCACAGCGTGGCCGAGGTGGCGAGGCTGGCCCGCGACATGAGGCGGCTATCTTAGGTTTGCCTTGCCCTCCCGCACGGTCCCCGTCTATCTCGCCGCAGGCGCCTTTTTCGCGGCCATCGCGACGCGGGGCTTCCTGGTGCCGCTGCGCGCGAACGAGCTGGGCGCAAACCGCTTCCTGGTCGGCCTGCTGTTCACGGTGGCGACCCTGGCGGCCGCGCTGGTCGCGCTCCCCGGCGGCTTTCTGGCCGACCGCATGGGACGGCGGCTGATGTTGGCGCTGAGCGCGACGCTGGCCGGCCTTTCACAGCTTTTGCTCGCGGCCAGTGGCAGCGTGCCGCTCTATCTGCTGTGGCAGGTGGTGGGAGGGATCGGCGCCGGCATCGCCCAGGCCGCTCTGTTCGCCGCGCTGGTGGACGCCGTACCGGATGCTCGCCGGGGGCGAGCCTTCGGCTGGATGACGCTCTCCATGCAGTTCGGCTTCCTGGCCGGCCCCGCGCTGGGTGGCCTCCTCCTCGGGTTCGTGAGCCTCAGCGTCGGCCTGTACGTCTCGAGTGCGCTCTACCTGGTCGCGTTGGGCAGCGTCTTTTGGTTCGGTCGGGAGCACCCGCGCGAGGCGCGGAGTGGCCGGGACTTCGGGCGCACCCTGGTCGAGATCAGCCGCCGGCCCGGCTTCTGGCCGGTCGTGGTCGGGATGCTGGCGGCGACGCTGGTGTGGGGCACGACCCAGGCCTACCTACCGGTTTTCGGCAAGCAGGTGCTCGGCCTCCCCGGCAGCGCGATCGGCTACCTGCTCGCCCTCCAGGCGGTCGCCAACGGCCTGTCGCGAATCCCGGCCGGCCGCATCGTCGACCGCGTCGGGCGCAAGGCGTGGATCGTCGCCGGCGGCGTAGGCGTGTATGCGCTGACGCTGCTGGTCCTGCCCCACCTCACCGGCTTCTGGTGGCCGGCGCTGCTGCTGGTGGCGACGGTTCCGTTCCTGGGCACCGCCTTCATCGCCATCGGTGTCGTCTTCAGCGGGCTCGGCGGCCAGGGGACCCAGGGCACCGCGATGGGCGTCTACACCCTGGTCCTCTTCCTCGGACTTGCGGTCGGCCCGGTCCTATTCGGACCGGTCATGGACCTCCGCGGCTACACCGCCGGGTTCTCGCTCTGCGCGTTGGTTGCCATCTCCCTGACCGCCGCGATGCTGATGCTCCGCGCCCAGGACGCTCGCCTGCGCCGGCCGGCGCTGGCGCTGCCGCCCGCCTCGCCCGGAAGGTGAGCCTCGAGGTTCGCGGGCTCGAAGCCGGCGAGTTCGTGGCGCGCGTGCACGAGCAGCAGGAGATCTTCCGCGACGCGCTGCGCTACGGGAATCTTGAGCCGCGCGTCCTCGCCTTTCCCGAGATCGCGCGCCGCCACGCCGCGCGGGATCGCTTCCGCGCCGCCGGCGCCTTCGACGCCCGACGGCTGGTCGGCTTTACCTATGGTTACACCGGCGCTCCTGGCCAGTGGTGGCACGACCGGGTGGCGGAGGCGCTGCCGGCCACGATGCGGCGGCGCTGGCTAGACCATGCCTTTGAGCTGGTCGAGCTGCACGTCCTCACCCGCTACCACGGCCGGGGCCTCGGCGGCCGGCTGCACGACCTTCTCCTCGAAGACGCGAGTGAGTCGACCGCCGTGCTTTCGACTCCCCGCGCCGAGACCAACGCGATGGCGCTCTACCGCAAGCGGGGGTGGGAGGTGCTGGTCGAGGAGATGCTTTTTCCGGGCACCAGCGAGCCCTTTCGGGTGCTCGGGCTCGACCTCAGCGCGAGGCAGGCTTGACCAGCGGCTTCCCGCTCCGCAGCCAGTCACCAACCGCCTCGCGATGGCTGTCGAAGGCCAGCGGCGGCAGCTGGTCGCGCTCGAAAACACCGATCTCGAGCATCTCCTCGCCGGCAGCGGGCGCGGCGCCCGGCCGGAGCCGGCCGATGTAGGCGATGGCGACCATGCTCGGTGCGTCCTGCTTTCGGATGTGATAGACGCCGAGGAGGCCGGTAATCTCGACCTCGGCGCAGACCTCCTCCCGGCATTCCCGAACGGCGGCGTCGGCTGGGTGCTCGTCGTCGTTGACGAAGCCGCCAGGCAGGCACCACAGGCCGTGGCCCGGCTCAATGCCGCGGCGCCCGAGCAGCAGCCCGTCGCCGGCCTCGATGGCGACCGTGGTCACCACCTTGGGATCGCGCCAGAGCACGAACCCGCACTTGGGGCAGCCCTGGAGATCGCGACCTTCGACCGTGCGCGGCTCGAGCGGTGTGCCGCAGTTGACGCAGTAGTGCTGGGGCGTGCCGGCCACCACCACAGCGTAGACGGGTCGGTTAAACGGGCTCGGCTTCCTTCTTGTGGTCGTGGTTGTGCTCGACGGCCGCCTGGACCCGGTTCCGGCCAGCGCGTTTCGCCTCATAGAGCGCGTGGTCGGCCCGCTCGAAGAGCTCGGCAAACTGCTCGGCATCGCTCGTCGAGGCGACCCCGATGCTGACCGTCAACTTGAGGTCGTTCGGGAAGACCGCGTGCTCGACGGCGCTCCGGATCCGGCCCGCGAGGCGCATCGCGCCGTCGAGCGGCGTCTCCTGAACGATGACCGCGAATTCCTCCCCGCCGTAGCGCGCGGCGACGTCGGAATCGCGGATGGCGGCCCTGATGATGGTCGCCAGCTCGGCCAGGACGGCGTCGCCGACCAGGTGGCCGTAGGTGTCGTTGATGGTCTTGAAATGGTCGATGTCGAGCATGAGGACGCCGAGTGGGCGGTGTCCACGCCGCGCCCGCTGCCGCTCCTGCAGGAAGCGCTGGCCGAGGTAGCGGCGGTTGGGCAGCCGGGTCAGCTCGTCGGTGAGCGAGCTCTCCTCCTGCTCCCGATAGATCTGCGCGTGCCGGATGGCCGTCGCGGCCTGGGCGGCGATGCCCTGGAGGAGGTCGAGCAGCCGGCGCGGAACGATCGGGTCGTTGAGCAGGTAGATCTCGATCGCGCCCATCAGCTGGCCCGCGCGCCGAACCGGCACCAGCAGCACGTGGCTGGGGTGGCCGCCGCTGTCGAGGGCGGGAGCGTCGTCCTCGTGCAGCGCATGGACGGTCGGCCGCTGGTCCTGAAGAGCGCTGCGCAGCGGATCCGCGTCCAGCTTGCGCACCGCCCCGCGTGCCCGGGGAGCGATATTGATGACCGCCTCTCGAGTCATCTCCAGGCGTCCCTGGCGCGCCATGTAGAAGGCGCCGGCGGGGGCCCGGCCGAGGTGAACGCAGCGGGAGAGGGCGACGTCGATCACGTCCTCCAGCGAGAGACTGGAGTTGACCGCCTCGGCGACTGAAAGCAGCACCTGGGCCTGGTCGCGGGAGGCCGCCGCCTCCTCGACCGCCTCCTCCAGCCGCCACGCCGCCTCGCGCAGCCGCCATGCCAGGGCCGCGATGCCGATGACGGCGATCACGAGCACCAGCAGGGAGGCCGCCAGGGTATAGATCAAACCGCTCCGCCCTCCAAGGGCGGCATTCTAAGCATGCGCCGGCGATCGGGCTGAATCGCAGATGGCGGACGGTATACTCGCATGGCTCGTCGTAACACCGCCGGAGAGACTTTCTGGACCCAATTTGCTTTGAGGACCTTCCGCTGGGAGGCCTCTGGACAACCCGCCGGCGCACCATCACGCCGGCCGATCTGACCGCCTTCGCCGGCGTCGCGGGTGACTTCAACCCACTGCTGGTGGACGAGCCTTACGCCCGCTCGACCACCTTCGGCGGCACCGTTGTGCCCGGCAGCATGGTCGCCGCCGTCGCTCTCGGCCTGGGCTCGCTCGACGTGCCGATGCCGGCCACGGCGGGCATGGTCGGCATGACCTGGCGCTACCTGAAGCCGGTGCGGCCGGGCGACAGCCTTCGGGCCCGCTTCCGCCTCAACCGCAAACGGGCGGTGGAGAACCCGCGCTTTGGCCTGGCGTTCTGGCAGATCGACGTCCTCAACCAGGACGATGAGGTTGTGGCGACCGGCGAGGTCGGGCGCCTCATCAACCGCTGCGCTCAGGCGTCGCCGGATGGTGCGGCAGCACCCGCGGCCAGCGGGACCCGGCGCCGGCGCCGGCGCCGGTCGGCCGCCGAGCGGACGGCGGAAGCCGCAGTGGAGGCTGTCGAGTCGGCTCCACTCCCAGAACCGGCTCCCGCCGATGTGCCGTCCCCCTCGCGCCGGCGGCGACGACGCCGAGGCGGAAGCGGGAACGGGAACGGCCGCCGATCCGAACCCGCGGAGCCCGCGCCGGCCGAACCGGCACCGGTTACTGGAGCTGCGAGCGCGGTCTCAGCGCCGGCGGCCCCGGAGGGCGGCCTGCGCGGGGTCCTGCGCCGCCTGCGCGGCAGCTAGGCGACCGGAGCTTCGAGCGCCTCCAGGTGCTCGATCACCTTCCGGGTCAGCTGGGTGGGGGTTGAGGCACCGCTCGTCACGCCCACCCGGCGCACGCCGCGGAACCAATCTGGCTGGATGTCTTCGAGGTCGTTGACCAGGTAGGCGGGCTTGCCGCCCAGCTTGCGGACCACCTCGACCAGTCGCATCGAGTTGGAGGAGCGCGGGCTGCCGACCACGATCACCGCGTCGACCTCGCGCGCCGCCTCCACCGCCGCCTCCTGGCGCTCCTGGGTGGCCCGGCAGATCTCGTTGTGGACCTCAGCCTCCGGCCAGCGCTCGCGCACCCGCGCGATCAGGGCCTCGGTATCCCAGAGCGAGAGCGTGGTCTGGCAGGTGACCGCCACCCGCGGGTTGCTGATCTCGAGCGCGTCGATGTCCTCGAACTCCTGGACCAGGTGCACGCGGCCGGGCGCCTCACCGATCACCCCCTCGGGTTCTGGGTGGCCCTTGCGCCCGATGTAGATCACGTCGTAGCCGCTCTCGGCGAGCTGGGCGACCAGGTCGTGCGTGCGGACGACGTCCGAACAGGTGGCGTCGATCGCGTTCAGCCCCAGTTCGACGGCTCGCGCCTTGACCTGGGGCGAGACCCCGTGGGCCGTGAAGATCACCGTGCCGCTCTGGATCTGCTCCAGCCCCGCCAGCCGGCTCGGCGGATCGACGAGCTTGATGCCCTGCGCCTGGAGGTCGTCGGTGGCGTGGGTGTTGTGGACCAGCTGGCCGAGCATGTGCACCGGCCCATCGGTCTGCTCGCGGACGCGTTTGGCGATCCGGAAGGCATCGACCACGCCGTGGCAGTAGCCGCGGGGGGTAATGCGGAGGACTTCCACGGCTAGGAGATGCGGCCGCGGGGACGGCCCTGAGATTCGGTGGCCGGGCCAGCGAGGCCTAGGAACGGGTGGCAGGAGGAGGAGCGCAGCAATAGCTGCGTGACGACGACGGCCGGGGCCCGTGACGACTGGATCGCCGAGCACAGGCGCCGAAGATCGGGCCGGCTCCGGGGTTGCATCTCCAAGACCTTACCCAGGTGGTAGCCCCGAGAAGACATCGGACTCGGGCCGCTCCTCGCCCAGCGCCCCACGCGCCAGGACGTAGCACTCGGTCCCGAGCATGGTGTCGAAGATCGTGCCCTGGGCGGTCATGAACGGGTTGTCGGGGTTGTTCTGGCTGAGATGGGCCGCAAAAGCGGCCCTTTTGCGCTCGACGTAAGCGGCGACGTCGACGAAGGTGGTCACCTCCTCGTCGGGGATGCCGACGATCGTCATGCTCTGGCCCTCGAGGTTCTCCAGGACCTCCGGGGCCAGCTGCTCGCGCGCCATGTCGCGGAGGGCATCGATCCCCGACCGTGGAATCGCGCAGAAGTAGGCCTTGGCCGGCTTCCAGCCGTCCGTTCCCTCGAGCAGGTCGAGCGCGGCCACCGTCACCTCGTGGGCCTTGACGTGGTCGGGATGGCCGTAGATGCCGTCCGCGCCATAGGTGATCACGACGTCCGGCCGCTCCTCGCGCAGGATCGCCGCCAGCCGGCCCGCGGCTTCGAGGAGCGGCGCCTGGTGGAACGACCTGGGATCGGCATTGCCCTCGGTGCCGGCCATCCCGGAGTCGCGGTAGCCGAGGAACTCCTGGCGATCCACGCCGAGAATTTCCCCAGCGCGCCGCAGCTCCCCGGTCCGGACCTCGGCCAGGCGGGGGCGAGTCGTCGACTCGTCCATGTTGTGGATCTCGCCGAGCTCGCCGCGGGTCGCCGTCACCAGGACCACCCTCCGGCCTTCGTCGTGGGCACGGGCCATCACCCCGCCGGTCGAGATCGCCTCATCGTCCGGGTGCGCATGAACCAGCAGCAGCGTGCTCACTGACTGAGTAACTCCTCGACCAGGCGCGCGATTCCGGCCGACCCGGGAGGCCCGATCACGCGGTCGGCCACTCGCAGGACCTCGGGCGGCGCGGTGTCGACCGCGACTCCCGTCCCTGCCCATTCGATCATCGGCTGGTCGTTCCGGCCATCGCCGACCGCCACCGCCTCTTCTCGGTGGCAGCCGAGTCGCTCGCAGAGAAACTCCAACGCCCGCCGCTTGTCGGCGTTGGCAGCGGTGAGCTCCAGGTACTCGGGCAGCGAGGTGGCCGCGTAGAGGCGGTCCTTCCAGAGCTCGCGCACATCGGGCAGGATCCGCTCGATCACGGCCTGGTCGGCGCCCACGATCACGACCTTCGGCGTGGTCGGCCCGAGGGCGGTGTCGAGGTCCTCGACGACGTGGATCGGCATACCGGAATGCTGCGAGTAGGCACGCGCTTCGGGCCGATCCCGCTCGACCAGCAGCTGGTCGTCGCGGTAGCCCTGGACGTGCAGGTCGCGCTCTCGGCACCAGCGGATGACCTCCATCGCAAGCTCGCGCGACACGCCATGGTCGAGCAGCATGCCGCCGGCGCGCTCGCGAACCTGGGCGCCCTGGTAGCAGACGAAGGGATCCGTAAGACCGAGCCGCTCGACCCAGGGCAGCGCGCCCGGGTAGGGACGGCCGGTACAGGCGACGACGTGCCAGCCGGCGTCGCGCGCTCGGGCCAGCGCGTCCACGTCGCGCTGGTCGAGCTCGAGCTTGAGCGAGATCACGGTGCCGTCCAGGTCGAGGGCGAGGAGACGGTTGGTCGGCGCTATCGCTTTTCGACGACCTGCGGATTGACCAGGTTGGCGGGCCGTCCGCCACGAGCTGCGATGACCATGTTGCGGGCCGCCACCGCGCTCATCTCGGAGCGGGTGCGGACCGAAGCGCTCGCGATGTGCGGCGCCAGGACGACGTTGTGGGCCGCGATCAGCGCGGGATGGACCGCCGGCTCGCGCTCGTAGACGTCGAGCCCCGCCCCGAAGATCTTGTGCTGCTTGAGCGCCTCCACCAAAGCGGCCTCATCGATCACAGGCCCCCGCGAGGTGTTGACCAGGATCGCGCTCGGCTTCATCTGGGCCAGCTCGGCCGCGCCGATCAGGTGGTGCGTCTTGTCGCTCAGTGGCACATGCAGGCTGACGAAGTCGCTCTCCTGGAGCAGAGTCGGAAGCTCGACCCGCGTCACACCCATATCGCGCTCGGCATCGGGGAGCAGCGGATTGGGATCGCTGTAGAGGACGCGCATGTTGAAGCCGCGCGCGCGGCGCGCGACCCCCCGGCCGATGCGGCCGATGCCGATCAGCCCGAGCGTGGCGTGGTTGACGTCCTGGCCCAGGAACATGTCGATCTCCCAGCCCTTGAAGTGGCCGCCCCGGACGAAGTTGTCCGCCTGGACCACCCGCCGCGCGACAGCCATCATCAGCGCGAAGGCGAAGTCGGCGGTCGTCTCATCGAGCACGCCCGGCGTGTTGGTCACCATCACGCCGTGCTGGGTGGCGGCCTCGAGGTCGATGTTGTCGAAGCCGACCGCCACGTTGGAGACGCACTTGAGGCCCGGCGTCGAGAGCACGGTCTCGCGGATCGGGTCGGTGACCTGAGCCAGGATCCCGAAGCACCCCTCGGCGTGCTGCCGGATGGTCGCCTCGTCGTGCGCCGCCCCCGAAGGAAACTGGACGGTCTCGACCGCCTCCTCGAGCAGCGCCGGACCCGGATCGAGAACGGTATGGAGGAGGAGTACGCGCGGGCGGCCCGGCTGGCTCATGGATTCAACCCCAGTTCAGGCGCGATCGGCACCAGTGCGTCGCGAACGATCTCGATGTGCTCGTCGAAGGGTACCCCGAGCGCTTCGGCACCCGCCACCAGCTCCTCGCGATGCACTGCTCGGGCGAACGCCTTGTCCTTCATCTTCTTGCGAACGGTGCGGGCGTCGACACTGCCGAGCGAACGGTCCGGCTTGACCAGGGCGCAGGCGATGATGAAGCCGGTCATCTCGTCGACCGCGTAGAGAGACC
The DNA here is from genome assembly GCA_036378395.1 of Candidatus Dormiibacterota bacterium. Lineage (GTDB taxonomy): Bacteria > Chloroflexota > Dormibacteria > Dormibacterales > Dormibacteraceae > DASUWN01. The sequence continues at coordinate 16,781 of DASUWN010000012.1, forward strand.
TGCGCAGATTGGTGTCGCGCTCGACGTGCAGGTGGTCGGCGTGGGAGGCGATGTCGCGCAGATAGTCGTCGGGCCAGCCCATCTGGCGCAGCTCCTCGATCCCGGCCTGAGGGTGGCGGTCCAGGGTCGGATGGCGCTCGTAGTCCCAGTCGTGAATCAGGCCGATCACGCGCCAGTGCTCCTCGTCCTCGCCGAAGCGACCCGCGTAGGCGGCCATCGCCGCTTCAACCGCGCGCATGTGGCGGCGGAGCGTCTCGCTCTTGGTGTGAGCCTCGACCAGCTCCCACGCCTGCTCTCTGGTTGGTGTCAAAGAATCTCCTCTAGGGCCGCCAGCAGCGCCTCGTGCTGCTCGCGCGTGCCGATCGTGATGCGGAAGTAGCCGTCGATCGGCTCCCGGTCGTAGTAGCGGACCAGGATCCGGCGATCGCGCAGGCGGGCGTAGAGGTCGGCCGCGGCCCGGCCGGCCGGCGGCCGCACGAAGATGAAGTTGGTGGCCGAGGGGGCGACCTCGAATCCGCGCTCGGCCAGGCGGGCGGCGAGCCAGGCCCGTTCATCGAGGACGTACTCGACCAGGCGCTCCCGGTATTCGATGTCCTGGGCAGCGGCGGCCGCCGCCACGATCGCCAGCCGGTCGAGGTTGTAGGAGTCCTTGACCACGTCCAGCGACTCGATCAGACCCGGTTGGGCGAGGGCGTACCCGATCCGCATCCCGGCCAGGCTGGCGCTCTTGCTAAACGTGCGCAGGAGGACCAGGTTGCCGTGGTGGTCGAGCAGGTCGGCCCGGTTTTCGGGCGCGAAGTCGACGTACGCCTCGTCCACAACGACGACGCCTTGGGCGGTTTGGAGGGCGCGCTCGACGACCTCCCGCGGCTGCCAGGTGCCGGTCGGCGAGTTGGGATTGCACAGGAACTTGAGCGGCGCCGTGTCCTCGAAGAATGACTCGGGCAGCTTCCAGCCGGCGTCCAGGCGGTGCGGTGACGGGACCGCCTCGTGGAGCAGCGTCTGGGGCTCGTAGTAGGGATAGGTGGGCCAGGCCCACGCCACCCGCTGACCGGCGCCGGCAAAGGCACGCAGGCACATGCCGATCAGCTCGTCGCCGCCGTTGCCGAGCGCCACCATGTCCGGCGCCAGGCCCAGTGCCTCGGCGATCGCGCGGCGAGCCGGCATCGAGAGCGGGCTCGGATAGAGACGCAGGTCCTGGTTGACCGCGGCCCGGATCGCGTCAAGGACGCGCGGCGAGGGCGGCCAGGGCGCCTCGTTGGTGTTCAACTTGACCCACTCCCCGCCGTCGGCCGGCTGCTCGCCGGGTGTGTACGGCGCGAAAGCGCGCAGGGCAGGCTTTAGAAAGCGCGGAGGCACTAACGAAGAATAGGGGCGCCGTCAGGCCGCTCGCCGCGCTTCGAGGAGGAAGCACTCGAGTACCAGCCGCGGGCTGACGTTCTGCTCCAGCTGCCCGAGCGCGTCGTAGGTGAGCTCGAGCAGGCGCGCCCAGACCTCTGGCCGCGCTGATCCGAGCATCCGCCGGCGCAGCTCCAGCTGCCAGGCGCCGACCGCGAACTGCACCGGCTCTTCCTGGGCGCGGTCGCTGGAGCGCCAGGCGAAGTTGGCGGCGTCCAGCTCGGCGGCGAGCGCCAGTGCAACGTCGGCCGGCGCTCCAAACACCTGCTCCAGGCGTTCGGCCCAGCGCTGGTGGCGTTCGACCACCTCGCGGTCGGCCGCCGCGTTGAGCGCCCACCCTGGCCGGCCGCGCGCGACCCCGGCCAGCGCCGCCGCCCGCGCCGGCTCCACGCCGTGCCGTTTGAGCAGGGCCTCGACGTCAGGTTGGGGCACCGGGTGAAAGGGGATCCGCTGGCAGCGCGAGACGACCGTCGGCAGAACCACGAACGGGCTGAGGGAGGGCGTGGTCAAGATCAGCACGCGGTTGGGGAGCGGCTCCTCGAGGGTCTTGAGGAGAATGCCCTGGATGGGGTCGGCGAGCCGGCCGACGTTGCTGATCAGGGCGACCCGACGCTGCCCGATCCCGGGCTTGAGGACGAGAAAGGCCTGCAGCGACTGCTGATGCTGCTCGGGCTGCTTGTCGGGTAGCAGCCGGATCTCGTCGATTTTGAGGTTCTCCCGGCGGTCGTCCTCCCAATAGTCCGGGTGGCGGTCGAGAGGGAGCTCGGGGAGCAGCGCCTGGGCCAGCGCGCGGCCGGTCGTGGTCTTGCCGACGCCGGGCTCGCCCACGAAAAGGTAGGCGTGGGCCAGCCGCCCGCTGGCGAGCTGGGACTCCAGGTGGCGGAGGGCCGCCTGGTGGCCGGCGATGCCGTCGAAGGCGCCCATCGGCGCAGAGTATCCGGATATGGGCGACTGGCTGCCGGCTGCCGGGTCGGACTTCGGGAAGCGGGTGCGCGAGCGAATCGAGAGCGAGCTCGTGATCTGGTACACGAGCGTCCGGCGCGACGGCACACCCCTCCCGAATCCGGTCTGGTTCGTTCTCGACGGCGAGGAGTTCCTGATCTACAACCGCCCCACCGCGGCCCGGGTGCACGGCCTGCCGGCCAATCCCCGGGTTGCGCTCCACTTCAACAGCACGCCGACCGGCGGCGACATCGTGGTCGTGCTTGGAACCGCCCGGCCGGCTCCCGATGCGCCGCCGTGCAACGAGCACGCGGCTTACGCGGACAAGTACGGAGCGCGGATGGAGCGGATCTCGGGCTCGCGGGAGGTTTTCGCGCGTGCCTACCCGGTCGCGATCCGGGTTGGGCCGGACCGTCTGCACGACTAGCGGCGTCTAGCTAGCGGCGTCTAGCCGGGGGTCGTCTCCCCGGCGGCCGGCGCCTCGGCCACCCGCTCAGCCGCCCGGCGCTGGGCTCGCCCCTGCAACCACACCTCGCGCACGCGCTGGATGACGGTCACGTTGGTCAGGATCGCGAGCCCGATCACGACCACCTGCAGCACCCAGCCGCCGAACAGGAGCCCGATCACGGTCGCCACCACCCGCTCCGGGCGCGCGAAGATGCCGGAGTCGCAGGTGAACCCCAGGCTCTGCGCCCGGGCCCGGACGTAGCTGACCAGAAAGGAACCGGCCAGCGCGCATACGCAGGCGAGGACGAGGACGTTCCCCTCACGCTGCGGATGGTTGAGAAAATAGGCGGCGATCCCGATGTAGATCGCGCCCTCCGCGTAGCGGTCCGTGGTCGAGTCGAGGAACGCGCCGTACGGGTACATGCGCTTGGTCGCCCGCGCCAGGGCGCCGTCGAGGATGTCGAAGGTCCCGGCGAACGCCAGCACCAGGCCGGCCGCGAGCAGATCGCCGAAGCCGGCCAGTGTCGCTGCCACGAAGGTGGCCAGCATGCCGGCCACGGTCACCTGGTTGGGCGTGATCGGCAGGCGGCGGAGCGCGGCCGCCAGCCGTTGGGCGTTACGCCGAACCCAGGCCTGAAACCGCGTCGTGAACATGCTGCTTGCTGTCCTCCGATTCCGCGAGCTGCGCTCGCGCCGATTGATACACCTCGATGACGCGGACCGCCACGTCGCGCCACGCATAATGACGCGCCTTCTGCAGGGCGGCGGCCCCCAAACGCTCGCGCAGCGCGGCGTCCCGAGCCAGCACGGTGAGCGCCGCGCCCAGCTCGACCGGCGTCCGCGGCCGCACCGTGATGCTGTCCTTGCCCGCCTCGACGACGCTCAGATAGCCCGGCACCTCGGTTGCCACCACCGGCAGTCCGCTCGCCATCGCCTCCAGGATTACGACGCCGAAGCTTTCGCCGCCGGTGGCGGGGAAGCAGGCAACGTCTGCGCTGGCGTAGTAGCGCGGCTTCACGCTCTCCGGCACATACCCGGCTAGAACCACATTTTCCAGCCGCAGCCGAGCCACTCCGTGCTCGACGCGCGACCGCAGGGGCCCGTCGCCCACGATGATCAAACGCGAGCGCGGGTGCCGCAGCTGAAGGTGACGGAAGCCGAGCAGCAGGTCGTTGAGGCCCTTGCGCTTCTCCAGCCGCCCGAGAAAAAGCACATTGAACATGTCGTCGCGGAGGTGGCGGATCGGCGAGTGGCCGGGCCGGAAGGTCTCGGTGTCGACACCGTTGGGGACGATCCGCGGATCCGCCTGGGGAAAGTACTGGCGAACGAACTCGCGAGCCGGCCGGCTGACCGCGATCGTCTCCTGCAGCCGCCGGAGATAGGACGCGAAGAATGGCCGGCCGTAGTAGTAACCCAGGTTCGAACGGGCAAAGGCGTGAAAGGTCCCGACGTTGGCGGTGCGCGAGAGCCGCAGCACGGTCAGCGGCAGCGCGGGCATGAACGGCTCGTGCAGATGCAGAACGTCGAACCGCTCGCGCTCCAGGATGTCCTCGACCTGGCGCGCGAGGTTGAGGCTGAGCGTGATCCGGGCCACGGAATCGTTGACCGGCACCGATACGACGCCGCCGATGCGGTAGACCCCCGGCTCCTTTACGTCCTTGCGGGCCGAAGGCGCCAGCACGCGCACCTCGTGCCCGAGCCCGCGCAGCTGCCCGCCCAGGTGCCGGATGTGGTCGCTGACGCCCCCTGGATGCGACCAGTCGTAAGGGGAGACCAGCCCGACCTTCACTTGGTGAAGATTAGGGCGACCCTTCCCAGATGCGGTGGGGAAGGTGCCACTGGTCGGGGTGCTCGCGGATGATGCGCTCCAGGTGGCGGACCAGCTCGGCGGTCAGCTGGCGCTCGTCCGCCTCGCGGTCGCCGGTCGGCCGGGCCCAGATCGGCGGGTAGCCCACCGCCTGATAGGTGTCGTCGGGATTGCGATAGACGACCACCGGCAGCAGCGGCGCGCCCCGGCGGAGGGCGATCGTGGCGGGCCCGGTGGGAATCCGCGCCGGGCGGCCGAAGAACTCGATCTCGGCGCCGGTGCCGAGCACGTCGCGGTCGATCGCGGTCACGATCATCTCCCCCGCCTCGAGGGCCTGGATCACCTGCCGGAGGCCGTGCCGGCTGAGCGGGAGCACGCTGATGCCCAGCCGCTGCCGGGTCGTGCGGTACCACTCGAAGAGCTCGCGCGGATGCAGCTCCTCGGCGAAGAGCGAGACCGGGGCGATGGTCGCCGACCAGATCGCGGCCGCGATCTCCCAGGAGCCCATGTGCGCCGAGACCACGAACACGCCGCGCCCCGCCGCCAGCGCCTCCTCGAGGTATTCGACGTGCTCCACCTTGAGGAGCGGCCGGAGCCACTCGACGCGCGCTCGGGGCAGCTGCATGAGGTCGGCGTAGGCCTTGGAGTGGTTGCGGAAGTTGCGCCAGGCAATCCGCCGGATCTCGGACGGCGACTTCTCCGGCAGAGCCACCGTGAGGTTGAACTCGAGCCGCCGGCGAGCGGTTCGGGCGAAGACGAAAGCGACGCGGGCGACCACGATCGCCAGGGCGTAGGCCCACGGCCGCGGGAGCCGCTCCATCACCCACTGCAGGATCCGGAAACCGCGGTACTGAACCACCGGCGGCTACGCGAACATCGGGCGGAACGCGTACCACTGTTCGGGATAGGCCCCGATGAACGCCTCGAAGCGGCGGGCGACCTCCTGCATCAGGTCGCGCGTCGCCTCCCTGCCCACTCCGCGGCCGGCGGTCGGGATCGGCTCCTCGATCGTGATGTGGTAGCGGCCGGGGGCCGTCATGCGGACATAGGCGGGCAGCAGCGGCGCCCCCGCCTTGCACGCAAACGAGGCCGGTCCCGCCGGCACCGTGGCGCGGCGCCCAAACATCTCCACCTCGACACCGGGGCCGTGCGGCAGGTCGCAGAGCAGCGCCACGATGGCGCCCTCCCCGAGCTCCTGCTGGATCGCCCGCACCGCAGCCCGTCCCAGCGGGATCACTCGCAGCCCGAACCGCTGCCGGGTCTCGACCACGGCGTCATCGAGCGAGCCCGGAAATCGCTCGGCCACCGCCGCGATCCGGTACCCGAGGGCGCCCGCGTAGGAGCCGCCGATGTCCCAGGATCCCATGTGCGGCACCGCCATGATGCAGCCCCGGCCCGAGCTCAGGGCGGCGTCGGCGTGCTCGCGGCCGTCGATCGTGACGCGGCCCCTCAGCTCGTCGGGTCCGAGGGCGCCGATCAGGACAAAGTCGGCCAGCATCCGGCCGTAGTTGGCGAACGCCGCTCGCGCGGTGGCGGCGACCCGCGGATTGCTCTGCGGCAGGCCCAGAACGGCGGCGTAGTTGGCGAGCGCGTTGCGGCGCTGGGCGCGACTGCCCAGGTACCAGAGCACGCCGCCCGCGCCCGCCAGTCCGTAGAGCGGGCGGGGCGGCATGACCCGGGTCAGCCGAGCGGCGGCTCCGTAGCTAGTCTCGAGCGGCCGCGGCAGCGGCCGGCTCCTCCCGCTTGGGAGCCTTCCCACGCGCATAGCGCTCGATGAACTCCTCGGTCAGTCGGCGCGCCTCGTTGTCCGTGTACTGGATCGGAGGCGACTTCATGAAGTAGGAGCTGGGTCCCTCCAGGGCGCCCGCAAGGCCGTGGTCGAGGGCCAGCTTGCAGCAGCGCACGGCGTCGATCACGATCCCGGCCGAGTTGGGCGAGTCGACCACCTCCAGCTTGAGCTCGATGTTGAGGGGCACATCGCCGAAGGAGCGGCCCTCGAGCCGGATCTGCGCCCACTTCCGGTCCTGCAGCCAGGGCACGTAGTCGCTGGGGCCGATGTGGACGTTGTCGTCGCCGATCTCGTAGTCGAGCTGGGAGGTCACCGAGCGCGTCTTGGAGATCTTCTTCGACATCAGGCGCTCGCGCTCGAGCATGTTCAGGAAGTCGGTGTTGCCGCCGAAGTTGAGCTGGTACGTCCGCTCCAGCTTGACGCCGCGCTCCCGGAAGAGCCGGGCCAGCGTGCGGTGCACGATGGTGGCGCCGACCTGCGACTTGATGTCGTCGCCGATGATGGGCAGGCCCTTCTTCTCAAAGCGGGTCTGCCAGTAGTGCTCGCGGGCGATGAAGACCGGGATGCAGTTGACGAATGCGACACCGGCCGTCAGAGCCTGCTCGACGTACCACTTGGTCGCCTCTTCAGAGCCGACCGGGAGATAGCTGACCAGGACATCGGCACCCGACTGCTTGAGGATGCCGGCGACGTCCGAAGTCTCGCCCGGCGCCTTCTCGATCACCTCGGAGAGGTACTTGCCGATGCCGTCGTGGGTCATGCCCCGGTCGACCTTGATGCCCAGGTGAGGGACGTCGGCGAACTTGACGGTGTTGTTCTGACCCGCCCAAATGGCCTCTGAGAGGTCCTTGCCGACCTTGGTCTTGTCGACGTCAAAGGCGGCCACGAATTCGATGTCGCGCACGTGGTAGCCCCCGAGGTCGACGTGCATGAGGCCGGGGACGAAGTCCTTTGGCGACGCCTCGCGGTAGTACTGGACGCCCTGGATGAACGAGTTGGCGCAGTTGCCCACGCCCACGATCGCCACCCGGACCTTGCCGTCGCGGCTGCCAATGCCGTTGCCGTTGCCGTGCTTCATACCTTCACTCCTATGCGCCGGTGTTCGGTGAGCAGCGTCCAGAGGACGCTGTGCATCCGGCGGATGCGGTCGAGGTCGAGGGCGCAGTAGGCCGCACGACCCTCCCTCCTCTGATTGATGACGCCGCCCCGCCGGAGCAGCGCCAGGTGCCAGGAGACGCGGGGCTGGCTGATGCGCAGGGTCGCCGCGAGCTCGTTGACCGTCATCTCGCCGTGCTCGGCGAGGGCCTCGAGGATCCGGAGGCGGGTCGGGTTGCCCAGCGCGGTGAAGTGCGCGGGCAGCTCGAATCGAAGCCCCAGGTCATCCATAACCGATAGCTTATGCGATCCCGAACAAATAAAGAAGTACTTATTCGTGATCTCGTCGCAGTTCGGCCAAACGGCACGTAGAGTTCGACGTAGAGGAGATGGCCAAGCACAACTACCCGGATTCGACTGCGGACCTTGCCGCCGACATCGTGGAGAGCACCCAGCAGCTGGTGCGGCTCGAGATCGCGCTGGCCAAGCAGGAGGTCAAGGAGCTCGCGCTCCGCAATGGGGTCGCGATCGGCCTCTTCGCGGGCGCCGGCCTGTTCGCGATGCTGGCCCTGCTGGTCGTGCTGCCGGTCCTGATCGTGGTGCTGGTCCCGGCGCACTGGGTGGCGGCGCTGGTCTGGTTGGTGCTCTACCTCGGCGGCGCGGTCGCGATGGGCCTCGTGGGTAAATCAATGCTCCGCATCGAGGCTCCGCAGCGAACGATCACGACTCTGAAGGAGACCAAGGAATGGGCGCTTCGTCAGCTGAGTACGAGCAGCAAATAGCCGACGTTCGGGGCTCGATCGAGTCCAAGATCGTCGAGCTGCGCGAGCGCAGCCGGGACACCATCCGGCGCAGCCGTCGGGTTCTGATCATCGCGGTCGGAACCGGAGCCGCGGTCGGTGCGGCCGCGGTCACCGCGCTCTTCATCTATCGGATGACGCGCCCGGCGACGCTGGCGGAGCGGGTGGAGCGGGGGCTGCCGGAGGGCTGGTGGAACTACGTGCGCAACGCCCGCGACAAGATCGAGCTCGGCTGGCGGCGCGCGCTGCCGCCGGTGCGGCTCTACGTCGGAGACCAGCAGGTCGGCGAACAGCCGCCCTCGACCACGGTCGAGAAGGTCGCGATCAGGGCCGCCCAGGCGGTCGGGACCGCGATGGCGGCAGCGATCGTCGGCCGGCTGACGGACCAGTTTCGAAAGCGCGGCGGTAAGGCGGCCTAGGGGCGTGCCCTAGGGCCGCATCTCCAGATTGGCGCCGGTCAGCGGCGCCGAGTCGGGCGAAGCCAGCCAACCGACGATGGCCGCAACCTGAGTCGCCTCGAACGCCGGCTCGCGCGGCGCGCCGCTGAGCTCCAGCATCGGAGTCCGGATCGAGCCCGGGCTGACGGCGTTGACCCGGATCCCGCGCTCGCGCCCCTCGACCGCCAGCGCCTCGGTGAGTCCCGCCAGCCCGGACTTGGCGGCGACGTAGGCCGCCATCCCCGCGAACTTCTCGGCGCCGGCGACGCCAGAGAGGCTGGACACGTTGACGATCGTCCCGCCCGCCGCCATCTGGCGGAACGCGGCGCGGCTGCACAGGAAGGCCGAGCGCAGGCCGGAATCGAGGGTCGCCTCCCAGTCTGCGACGGTGATGTCGACCAGCAGCTTCGGGATCAGCACGGCGGCGTTGTTGACCAGCGCGTCCCAGCGCTCGAGACGCGCCGCCGCCGCCTCGACGGCCGCCTCGTCGGAGGCGTCGACGCCACTTCGGCGGCTCCAGTCGACGACCGCGTAGCCGCGGCGCTCGAGGTCGGCGCGGATGGCTCGGCCCAGGCCACCGGATCCGCCCGTCACGACCGCCGTCAGTCGCACAGCAGCTGTTCGTACTCGGCGGCGGCCCGCCGGATGTCCAGCCGGGCCACCGCCGAAGCGCGGACCACGCCGCGATCGAGGGCGCGAGCCGCGCCGATCGCTTCGACGAAGGCCCGCTCGTCGCCGGGCGCCAGCAGCACCCCGCCGCCGCCATCGATCACCTCCGGTAGGCCGCCACGGGCAAAGGCGACCACCGGCGTCCCCGCCACCTGCGACTCCGCCGCGACCAGACCGAACGGCTCCTCCCAGTCGACCGGCATCAGCGTCACTGCGCAGCGAGCCATCAGCGCCCACAGCTCCGTTCGCGGCAGGTGGCGTGGCTGGATGCCGTGAGCGCGCGCGTACTCGACGTCGTAGACGGCGCCCACCACCAGCGGCTCGAGCCCGGCGGCGCGGGCGGCGCGGATCGCAATGTGGACACCCTTCTCGGGCGAGACGCGCCCGGGAACCAGCGCCCAGCCCTCGACCTCAGCCGCCGGCGGGTCGAAGACCGGAACCCCGTTGAGGATGACGGTCACCTCGACGCCCACCTCGCGCCACAGCCGCCCAGCGGCGTGGGAAACCGTCGCAAAGCGGTCGCGGCTGGCGCGGGCGGCAGCGACGACCGCCGGCGAGATCGGCGGCAGGTGCAGCGTGTGCAGCACCGGCACCGGCAGCCGGGCCGCCTCCTCGATCGCCTCGGCGTCGAAGCCGTGCTGGCTGACGGCATCGGCGCCATCCTCCGCGAGCATCTCGAAGCAGCGCCGGAACGCCGCCCGCAGCCCGGGCAACGGCTCGGGATGACCGGTCGGTCGCACCAGCGCCGCCGAGAGGTCGCCCGTCGGCACCAGCCGGAGGTCCACGCCCTCAACCACCGAGCCCTCGGCGCAGTAGAGCCGCACCTCGCAGCCGCGGTCCTGGAGGGCCCGTGCCAGGTCGGCCGCGAACGCCTGCGCGCCGCCCAGCTGCGCGTCGGCCAGCGGCGTGACCAGGGGCGCCACGACGGCGACCCTCAGCCGCGCCGAACGAGCTCCAGGAACTCGGTGCGGGTCCGGGCGTCGTCCCGGAAGACGCCCAGCATGCAGCTGGTCACCGTCTGCCCCGCCCGCTCGACGCCGCGCATCTCCATGCAGAGATGACGCGCATCCATCACCACCGCCACGCCGAGCGGCTTGACCACCTCGTTGAGCGCCTCCGCGATCTGGCGCGTCAGCCGCTCCTGAAGCTGCAGGCGATGGGCGAAGACGTCGACCAGGCGCGGGATCTTGCTCAGCCCGACGACCTGGCCGCGCGGCATGTAGGCGACGTGGCAGGAGCCAAAGAAGGGCAGGAGGTGGTGCTCGCAGAGGCTGAAGAAAGGCACGTCGCGCACGAGCACCATCTCGTCGTAGTCCTGGGCGAAGAGCGCGTCGCCGATCGCGTCCATGGGATCGACCCGGTAGCCGTCGGTGAGGTCGCGCAAGGCCCGAGCGACGCGCTGGGGCGTCTCCACCAGGCCCTCTCGGGTGGGGTCTTCGCCCAGCTGGCCGAGCAGCTCCTCGATCAGCGGCGGCAGACGATCGAACCGTGCGTGGGGAACGCTCACCGGCTGACCTCGACTGAGTTGTTCTCCGACTCGGTGAGCCGGACGCGGCGCAGCGCCCCCTCGGGCAGGGCCGCCTCCAGCCGGCGCCAGAAGGCGAGGGCAAGGTTTTCGGCGGTGGGGATGACACCCTCCAGCCAGTCGACGTCGCGGTTGAGATGGCGATGGTCGACGTCGTCGATGACCGCCACGTGCATGACGCGGTCGAGCTCGCGCAGGTTGACGACCATCCCGGTGTCGGCGGCGGGAACCCCCTCGACCGCGACCTCGAGCACGTAGTTGTGCCCATGGTCTCCAACGCAGCGGCCGAACACCGCACGATTCCGCTCCTCGTCCCAATCTTCGACCCGGAGGACGTGCGCGGCGGCGAATGTCGCCCGCCGGACCACGGTCACCGCACGGGCCGCCGCGCTTCGATCGGCCTCCGTCCGGACCCGGGTTTTCGCCAGCGCCATGCTTCCTATACTGCGCTAAGGCTGTGCGATATTCGGACGCCGCGCTATCAGCCCCGCCGGGCAGCGCCGAGTTCGAGCCTGAAGACGTCGCCCGCCTGCCGCGGTGGCTGCTGCGGCTGGCATTCGAGCCCGGACCTGCCGCTCCGCCGTTGGATGATGCGGCCGCCGCCCTGCGGGGATCCCCAGCAGAGCTCTTCGCCCTCGCCTCGGCGCTCCCGGCGGCACGGGGCGAGCGCCTGCTTCGCCTGGGCCAGCGTCCGATGCCACCTGAAGCCGTCGCGGCGGCGCGCCGGCGATTGACAGCCGGCCTCTTTTGGCCCCTGGTTTACTGCCTCCGCCCCGACGACTGGCTGGAGCTGGCGGCGGCCGAGCCCGTGCATCCCGACCTCGTGGCCAGCGTGGTGGCCCACGTGACCGGCCGCCGCGTGGTCGAAACCGGAGCCGGGGGCGGCCGGCTGAGCGCGGCGCTGGCCGGGCGCGCGCGGCCGCTGATCGCGGTGGAGCCGGTCGCCGGGCTGGTCCGCCGGCTTCGAGCCCAACTGCCGGCCCCAGCCTGCGTCGTGGCCGCGATCTCCCAGCAGCTGCCCCTGCGCGACGGCTGGGCAGACGCCGCCGTCGCCTGCGCCGCCATGTCGCCGGATCCTCCGCTCGGCGGCGAGCGCGCGCTCTCCGAGTTGGAGCGCGTGGTGCGTCCGGGCGGAATAGTGGCCCTGGTCGCGCCCGAGGCGCCGGAGTGGTTTCAAGCGCGGGGCTACGCGCTGACCGAGTACCCGCCGCTCGCTTGCGCCGCGCCGCGGCACATCGTCGACTTCTTCGGGCCGCCCGACCCGCCGCGGCGGCTGCTCCTCAAGACCATGCCGGCATGAGTCCCGACCAGGCGGCCGCCTACCTGGCCGAGATCGCCTACCACCTGCGCCACAAGGAGGACCACCATCGCGCCCGCGCCTTCTCCAAGGTGGCGGCGACCCTGCTGCGCGAGCGACCAGACCTGGAAGCGCTGCACCGCGCAGGCCAGCTGGAGAGCGTCGAGGGGGTCGGCGCCGGCATTGCCAAGGTCCTGCGCGAACTGATCGAAACCGAGCACAGCGACTACCTCGAGCGGCTGCGGGTCGAATCCGGAGCCGCGGCCGACTTCGCGTCCCAGCTGACGCCGCTCGTCGAGCAGGGCTATCAGGGCGACCTCCACTGCCACACCGACTGGAGCGACGGCGGCGCGTCGGTGCTCGACATGGCACTCGCGGCGCAGGCTCGCGGCTACCGCTATCTGGCGATCACCGACCACTCGCCGCGGATCAGCGTCGTCAACGGACTGGGGCCGGAGCGCCTGGCCGCGCAGCGCACGGTGATCGCCGAGGGCCAGCAGCGGCTCGGGTCCGAGTTCACGATCCTCCAGGGCATCGAGGTGGACATCCTTCCCGACGGGACGCTGGACCTCCCCGACGAGGCCCTCGCCGAGCTCGACGTCGTCATCGCCTCACCTCACCTCCAGCTCCGGATGGAGCCCGCGGCGATGACGGAGCGGATGCTGCGGGCGCTGGAGAACCCGCATGTCGACATCGTCGGCCACCCCACGGGGCGCCGCCCGGGGAGCCGCGCCGGCGCCGTCTACGATTTCGAGCGCGTCTTCAAAACCGCAGCCGAGCGCAAGGTCCTGATGGAGATCGACTGCGACCCCGCGCGGATGGACCTCTCGCCCGAGCTGGCGGTGCTGGCCTTGGCGCACGGCTGCTCGTTCAGCATCGACTCCGACGCCCACCACACCGACGAGTTCGTGTACGTCGACCTCGGGCTCTGGATGGCCCGGCGAGCCGGGATCCCGAGTGAGCGCATCATCAACTGGTCGCCGGTGGAACGGGTCCGGGAGGCTTTCAGCTAGTGGCGCAGATCGGGATCATGATCGAGGGCCAGGAGGGTCTCAACTGGGAGCGCTGGCGCAAGCTCTGCACCGACGTCGAGGCGCTCGGCTTCGCGTCGCTGCGGCGGAGCGACCACCTGATCTCGCTGATGGGCCCCTCGACCGGGAATCGCGACTGCATCGACTGCTGGACCTCGCTCGCGCTCGCCGCCGAGTGGACCTCGCGCATCGAGTTCGGCCCCATGGTCACGCCGGTCACCTTCAAGCACGCTCCGATCCTGGCGCGTGAGGCGGCCGCGGTCGACGTGCTCTCGGGGGGACGGCTGATCCTCGGCCTCGGCGCGGGCTGGAACCAGCCCGAGCACGACCTCTTCCAGCTCGATCTGCCCGCCACCCAGGGCGAGCGCTTCCGGCGCCTGGAGGACGCGATCGAGGAGATCGGGCACGCGTGGGAGATCAGCCACCCCCAGCCGGTTCGAGAAGGACGGGTGCCGCTGCTGATCGGCGGCAAGGGCGTCAAACGGACGGTGCCGCTGGCCGCGCGGCACGCGGCCGAGTGGAACGTTTCCACGCTCACCTCACCCGAGGATTACCGGGAGGCGGCACGGATCGTGGATGGCGCCTGCCGCGAGGCCGGCCGCGACCCGGCATCGCTGAAGCGATCGGTCATGGGCACCGTGCTCACCGGCCGCGACGCAGGCGAGATCCGCGACCGCGCTCCGGCGCTGGCAGAGATCGTGCCGAGGCTGCGCGAGTTCGCGCCTGAGGAGGTCGCGAGCAAGGTCCCCTTCGGCGGGACGCCGGAGGAGATTGCGGCCAAGATGCGGCCTTACATCGAGGCCGGGGTCGAGCTCTTCATGTTCCAGCACTTCCTGCTCGACGACACCGACCATCTGCGGGTGATCGCCGAAGAGCTGGCGCCGCAGCTCGCCTGATGGACTTCGAGCTCACCGCCGAGGAGCGCGCCTTCCGCGACGAGGTCCGCGCGTGGCTGGGCGCCAACCTGCCTTCGGAGCCGGACGCCGAGGATGGAAGCCAGCCGGAATGGATCGAGCGACGCCGCGCCTGGCAGAAGAAGCTCCACGCTGCCGGCTACGTCGGCATCGGCTGGCCCAAGGAATACGGCGGCCGCGGGGCGACCCTGATGGAGCAGCTGCTCTTCGACCAGGAGATGATCCTGGCCCGCGCCCCAACGCCGGTGAACGTGATCGGACTCGGGATGGGCGGGCCGGTGATCATCGCCCACGGCACTGAGGAGCAAAAGCACCGGTACCTGCCGCCGCTGCTGTCGGCCGATGAGATCTGGTGCCAGGGCTTCAGCGAGCCCAATGCCGGATCCGACCTTTCCGCCCTGCAGACGCGGGCCGAGGATCGCGGCGACCACTACTTGGTCAACGGGCAGAAGGTCTGGACGACGCTCGCCCATGTCGCCCGGTGGTGCCTGCTGCTGGCGCGGGAGCAGCGCGAGGCAAACCCACGCGCCGGGCTCACCTACCTGATCGTGGACATGCAGAGCCCGGGCATCGAGGTGCGGCCGCTGGTCCAGATCACAGGCGACGCCGAGTTCAATGAGGTCTACTTCACCGGCGTCGAGGTCCCCAAGTCGCAGGTCCTGGGCGAGCCCGGCCACGGCTGGGAGGTGGCCATGACGACCCTGCTTCATGAGCGCGGGACGCTGGGCATGGCGCTCGCGACACGGGCGCAGATCACGATCGGCGAGCTGGCCGAGCACGCCCGGCGCGCCGGGCGCGGGGACGACCGCCTGCTTCGGCAGCGGATCGCCCAGCACTACATCGAGGCGCGCGCGCTCCAGCTCAACGGCTATCGCGGCCTGACCGCGATCCTGCGCACCGGCATCCCGGGACCCGAAGGCTCCTTTCTCAAGCTGGCCTGGTCGGAGCTGAACCAGCGGATGACCGAGACCGCGATCGACCTCGAAGGGCCGATGGGACAGGTCGACGACGGCGCCGACGACTGGCAGTACCAGTTCCTGCGCGCGCGCGCCAATACGATCGAGGCGGGGACCTCGGAGGTGCTGCGCAACATACTGGCCGAGCGCGTGCTCGGCCTGCCCCGCTCGCGCTAGACCTCTAGACCTCCAGGCCGAGCCGCGCTCCGTCGGTGAGCCGGACGTAGCCGTCGGCGCTGAGGCGCAGGAAGGGGATCGCGGCCGTCGTCAGCGTCTCCAGTGAAAGCAGGGGGTTGGGCATCGGGCAGCCAAGGTCGCGCAGCGCACCGTTGACCGTCGCTACCTCGGAGACGACCTGGCCCAGGGGCGCCAGGGAGTAAAGCCCGCCCAGCTCGGCCCGCCACTCGGCCAGCACCGCACCCCCCGACGCGACCACGGCGCCGCCGTGCAGCTCCTTGAGCCGCTCGAGGGCCACCACCATGTCCGCGGGCTGGTCGCCCGCGACCAGCATGGAGGGACTTTCCCAGCCGGTGGTCAGCGCCACCGCGCCGCCGGACAGGCCGAGCCCCAGCGCCAGGCCGCGGAACGCGCGATCACCACCCAGGCGATCGATCGCGACCACCGGGAGGGCGGTCTCGCCGTCGGTTTCGGCCTCGCGCGTCACCAGCGGCGCGTCAAA
>DASUWN010000013.1:0-2382 GCA_036378395.1 Candidatus Dormiibacterota bacterium
CCTGGGAGGCGATCAGCTGGCGGACCGGCGCCACCAGCGGCGGGTAGCCGAGGTCTTCGCGGACGCGGCGGACCTCCTCCAGCACCTCCTTCATCCGGTCCCGCGCCTGGTGCTGGTCGAGCTCGCGGGCGATGTCCTCGAGCATGAATCCGGGCAGCTGGTAGCGGAGGATGTCGGAGTCGATCCGGTCGACGAAGGGCGAGAAGTCTTCGGCATGCAGCCACTTGACGCGCTCCATCTCGTCCTTGATCGCGGCAAGGCGCTCGAGGTCGAGCCCGGTGTCGTAGTCGCCGCCCTGGAGCGCGGCCACAACGCTCTCGGTGCCGGGCTGAGAGGCGCCCCACGCAAGTGGTGAGATCGCGGTGTCGACGCCTGCCGCGCCGGCCTCGACGGCGGCCATGTAGGCCATCGGCGCCATGCCGCTGCTGCAGTGGGAGTGCACGATGATCGGAACGTCGACCGTCTCCCGCAGTGCGGTCACCAGCTCCCAGGTCGCCTGCGGCGAGAGCAGTCCCGAAGTGTCCTTGACCACCACGTCGTGGCAGCCGAGCTCGACCAAACCTTTGGCCAGCGAGCACCAGAGCTCGAGGTCATGGGCGGGGCTGATCGCGTAGGAAAGGGCGCCCTGGACCTTGGTCTTCGCCTTTTTGGCGGCGGCGATCGCCGCCTCCATGTTGCGCAGGTCGTTGAGCGGATCGAAGACCCGGAAGATGTCGATGCCGCAAGCGGCCGCGTGCTTGACGAAGAGCTCGACCGTGTCGTCCGCGTAGTTGCGCCGGCCGACCAGGTTCTGGCCGCGGATCAGGGCCTGGATCGGCGTCTTGGGCGCGGCTTTCTTCAGTTGGCGCAGATAGTCCCAGGGGTTGACGCCCATCTGCAGATGGGTCTCGAAGGTAGCGCCCCCAAAGGCTTCCAGCGCGTAGAAGCCGACCTCGTCCATCTTGCTCGCGACCTGCGTGATCTCGGAAGGCGAGAGACGGCCGCCGAGCAGCGACTGGTTGCCGTCTCGGAAGGTGGTGTCGGTGAGCCGCAGCGGCGGCTTCGCCTTGGTCTTAGCCAAGTTCAGCGATTCGCCAGCGCGCGCCGCAGCTCGCCGTGCTTGCGCGCCAGGTCGCCGTCGGTGATGCCCAGGATGCGAGCCGCCAGCCAGGCGGCATTCTTGGCGCCGGCTTCGCCGATCGCCACCGTGGCGACCGGAATCCCCGCCGGCATCTGGACGATCGAGTAGAGGCTGTCCTGCCCGCCCAGGTACTGGGTGGGTACCGGGACGCCGATCACCGGGAGGTCGGTCCAGGCGGCGACCACTCCGGGCAGGTGGGCCGCGCCGCCGGCGGCGGCGATGACCACGCGCAGTCTGCGCTCACGTGCGCTCGACGCCCACTCCATGACGCCCGCCGGGTCGCGGTGCGCGCTGCAGACCTTGAGCTCGGACTCGATCTCGAATGCCTCCAGCTGGTCCAGGCAGGCCTGCATCAGCGGCAGGTCCGACTTGCTGCCCAGAATCACCCCCACCTCAGCCACGCGAACCCTCCTGTGCGATGTCGGAACGGAAGTAGGCTCCGGAAAATCGTACCCGCACCGCTCCCGACAACGCGGCCAGGCGCGCCTCGTCGACGCTGGCGCCCTGGCCGACCGCAGTGACGACGCGGCCGCCGCTGGTGACCAGGCCCCGGCCGGGGAGATAGCGCGTCCCGGCGTGGAAGATCAGGACGCCGGGTGGAATCGTGGCCAGGCCCTCGATCTCAAAGCCGGTCTCGTGGCCGTCCGGGTAGCCACCGGAGGCGACCACGATGCCGACCGCCGCGCGCCGGCTCCAGCGCGGTGGCGGCTGGCTGGCCAGATCTCCCTCGCCGCGCGCCGCCGCCAGCATCAACGCGACCAGATCGGACTCCAGGCGGGGCAGCACGACCTGCGCTTCCGGGTCGCCGAAGCGGGCGTTGAACTCCAGCGTCCGGGGACCGCCGGGCGTCAGCATCAGGCCGGCATAGAGAACGCCGCGGTATTCGGCGCCGCGGGCGGCCAGCTCGGCGACCGCCGGTCGCATGACCTTTTGGAGCAGGTCCTCGACCAGCGCGTCATCGACTCCGGCCGGCGGCGAATAGGCGCCCATGCCGCCCGTGTTGGGGCCCTCGTCCCCCTCCCGCGCCCGTTTGAAGTCCCGGGCGGGCGCCAGCGGAACCGCGCTGGTGCCGTCGGTGACCGCCAGCAGCGAGAGCTCCGGCCCTTCGAGCCGCTCCTCGAGCACCACCGTCGAGCCGGCCCGGCCGAAGCTGCGCTCGACCAGCATGGAGCGGATCGCGCGCTCGGCGGCCTCGGTGTTTTCGGTCACCACCACGCCCTTGCCCAGCGCCAGGCCATCGGCCTTGACGGCCACCCGGCCCT
>DASUWN010000014.1:0-44375 GCA_036378395.1 Candidatus Dormiibacterota bacterium
GTTCCTCTCCCGGGAGCGGGGCCTCTGGGAGAAGGGCTCCACCTCCGGGAACTACATGGACGTGGTGGAGATTCGCCTCGACTGCGACTTCGACACCGTGCTGCTCCGGGTCCACCCGCACGGGCCGGCCTGCCACACCGGCGCCCGCTCCTGCTTCTTTAACCGGCCCGACTGACCGCCGCTAGGTAGCGGGGGCCGTCGGTCGCTTGGCCTCGCTGAACGAGATCGCCAGGCTGATCGCCCAGACCACCAGCGCCACCAGGTACACCACAACCGCGAGCAGGAACAGGATCTCAGTCCGCAGGGCGAGAGCGGCCAGGATCATGAGGATTGCGATCCCGATCAGCACTCCGGCCCAACCCTGCATGCGCAGGACACGTCGGGAGGTGCCTTTGAGCGGCCACAGCATCCAGGGCTTCACCCATCCCGGCACGGTGGGATTGACCACCCAATACCCGCCCGGCACGAGCATGAAGAGGGCCAGCAGGATCATCAAGGCGATGCCTACGTACATTTCGGATGCGTGTTATCCGCCCGGGATGGCAGGCTGTCAATAGTCGACCGGTACATACACGGGGCCGCCGGTGGACGCATCTTTCCCAGGGCCCGCACCGCCTCGGATGGCAAGCGGGAAGCAGGCCACGACCAGCAGGTAGACGAGCCCGACCAGCTGGGCGGGGAACTCAGCCCCCCGCAGCACCGACGTCGAGGTCGAAATGACGACCACCCAGGTGGCGGCCGAGGCCACCCACGGCGCCAGGCCAAGCTTCGGATCCCGGCCGGTGGCGCCCAGCGCCGGCAGCACGAAGATGCCCGAATAGAGGCCAGACAGCTTGGAGCCGAGCACGCCGAGCGCAGCCCCCGCGGCAAAAACGTCCCGCTGCCCCCCGCCTCTCAATGCAATCGCGGCGGTGACGACGGCGGGGACGATGGCCAGTGCGATCAGTCCCGGCGTCCCGCCCGCCTGGCGGACCAGGAGCGGCAGCCCAGCCAGCATGGTGGCCCGGTCGTTGTCGAGGTAGTCCCCGATCCAGCCGGGGTCGACCAGGAAGGCCGGGACCGCGAGCACCAGGGCGGGTAGCGCGGCGCCGCCGATCACGCGCGGCAAGGCACCCCTTGCCCGCGCGGCGAAGATGAGCGCCGCAACCACCACCGGCAGCGCGTTCGGCGGCCGCATCGTGGCCACGAACAGGCCGAAGCCCAGCAGCCACCAGCGGCCGCGCGAGGCCGCCACCGCGGCCAGGGAAATGCCGGCCAGCGAGATTACCGACATCACGTGCGGTATTGCGATCAAGCCTGCCACCGGCGCGGAGGTGATCAGCGGGATCAGCGCCAACCGGCGATCGACGAAGGGTCGGAGCGCTGCCACCATGAGCACGGCGCAGGCGAGGGTGGTGGCGGCCCGCGCCACGTACCCGTGGAGGAACCCCAGCGGCGCCAGCGCGAACTCATATATGGCAGTGGATAGGGGTTCCACGGGTCGCCCCGATAGGCGGTGGCGATGCTGGATCCACCGGCGATGGCGGCGATCACTTGCTGCGCCGGCAAGTCGCCCCCGTTGTCGAGCGCGCCCTGCCAGCCGCTGTTGAGGACATGCAGCGCGCCGACGAGGGTCAGGGCCCAGCCGGCGGCGGCGAGGAGGAGAAACAGCGCCACCGCACCGGTTTGAAACCGCAACCTCATGCGGTCGATTCTGCCGATCAATGTGTAAAGAGGCCACCAGATCAGCCACCTGCGCAGTCGTATACGGCCAATCTGTATATTTATGCACCTGTGACTGAGCGCGTTCGGATCGCGGTGGCCGGCGCCAACGGCTACGCCGGCATGACCGCGGTGCAGCTGCTGGCGCGCCACCCCCACGTCGAGCTGGTCCAGCTCAGCAGCCGCTCGCTGGCGGGCAAGCCCTACCAGGAGGTCTTCCCGCTGCTCGAGCTGGAGGGCCGCTTCGTCGCCGACATCGACCCCTACGGCCTGGGCGCGATCTTCAGCTGCCTGCCCCACAACGAGGGCGCGGCGCGGATCGAGCAGTGGCTCCAGGCCAATGTCCGGGTCATCGACATGAGCGCCGACTTCCGGCTCAAGGATCCGGCGCTGTACCCGCACTGGTACCACCAGGAGCACCCCGCGCCGGCGCTGCTCGAGCGCGCCGTGCTTGGCCTGCCCGAGCTCCACGCCGACCGCATCGCCGAGGCCGACCTGGTCGCCGTGCCCGGCTGCTACTCGACCTGCTCGATCCTCGCCCTGGCGCCGGCGGTGCAGGCGGGGCTGATCGCCTCCGACGTCGTCGTCGACGCCAAGTCCGGCGTCTCCGGCGCCGGCCGCTCGCCCGCGCTGGGCAGCGCCTTCAGCGAGGTAGACGAGTCGCTCCACGCCTACGCGATCAATGGCCACCGCCACCTGCCCGAGCTGCTCCAGGAGCTGGGCGGGCTGGCGGCCGACGGCCAGGCGCCGCGCCTCACCTTCGTCCCCCACCTGGTCCCGATGGTCCGCGGCATCCTCGCCACCTGCTACTTCGATCCCCGTGGTTCGGCCGAAGAGCTGGAGGACGCCTACCTCGAGTTCTACCGCGGCGAGCCGTTCACCAAAGTCCTGCCCCAGACGCCGGACACCAAGCTCGCCAGCCACACCAACCTCTGCCTGGTCAACGTCGCGGCCCAGGACGGCAAGGCCGTGGTGACCGCGGCCCTGGACAACCTGGTCAAGGGCGCCTCCGGGCAGGGGGTGGAGTGCTTCAACCTCGCGTTCGGCTTCGACCGGACCCTGGGTTTGGAGGCCGCGCCGCGGTGGCCCTGACCGCAATCTTCCGGAAGCTCGCAGAAGGCACTCCGACCTCGCCCAAGGGCTGGCGCGCAGGGACTGCGGCGTGCGGGATCAAGGCCTTCACGGCCGGCGCCCATGCCATTCCAGGCGGTGCCAAGGACGACCTCGCGGTGCTCGCCAGCGATCGCCCCTGTGACGCGGGCGGCGTCTTCACCACCAACCGTGTCAAGGCGGCCCCGATCGTGATCGACCAGCTCCACCTCCAGCAGAACCGCATCCAGGCGGTGGTCGTCAACAGCGGCAACGCCAACGCCTGCACCGGCGCTCAGGGCTTCCGCGACGCGCTCCACATGGCCAAGCTGGCCGCCGACCGGCTCGACCTCGACCCGCCTCAGGTGCTGATCGCCTCGACCGGTGTGATCGGCCGCTTTCTGCCCATGGACGCGATCAAGCGCGGCATCGCCGACGCCTGCGCCGCCCTGGAAGCCGACGGCGGCGCGGCCGCGGCGCGGGCGATCATGACCACGGATACCGTCCCCAAGACTGCCGCGGTCGAGTTGGAGCTGAACGGCGTGCCGGTGCGGGTCGGCGGTATGGCCAAGGGGGCCGGGATGATCAACCCCAACATGGCGACCCTGCTCGCCTTTGTGACCACCGACGCCGCGGTCGCGCCCGGCTGGGTGGCAGGGATGGTCAAGCAGGTCGCCGACCGCAGCTTCAACCAGCTGACCGTGGATGGCGACACCAGCACCAACGACAGCCTCCTCATCCTCGCCAACGGCGCCGCCGGCAACCCGCCGGTCAGTACCGGCTCGGCCGAGTCGGAGCTGCTCGAGGAAGCCCTCCTCGAGGTCTGCCGCGACCTCTCGCGCCAGGTGGCGCGCGACGGCGAGGGGGCGACCAAGCTGATCACGGTCCGCGTCCAAGGCGCGATCGACGAGCAGCAGGCGCGGCTCGCCGCGCGGACGGTGGCCGGTTCCAGCTTGGTCAAGACCGCGATCCACGGCGGCGACCCAAACTGGGGCCGGATCCTGTGCGCGCTCGGCTACAGCGGCGCCGAGCTGGCCATCGACCGGCTGCTGGTCAGCGTCGCCGGGGTGACCGTGTTCGAGCGCGGAGCCGGCGTCGAGGCCGACCTGAAGCAGGTCCGGCGTGCCTTCGAGCAGCCGGAGATCGAGATCAGTGCGGCCCTCGGGCTGGGCGACGGCTCGGCGGAGGCCTGGGGCTGCGATTTGAGCGCGGAGTACGTGAGGATCAATGCCGAATACACAACCTGACGTTTTGGAGGTCACCCACGACCAGCGCGCCCGGGTGCTGGTCGAGGCGCTGCCGTACATCAAGCGCTTCCACGGCCAGAAGATCGTGATCAAGGTCGGCGGGCGCGCGGTCGAGGAGCGCAAGGAAGAGACGCTGCTCGACATCGTCCTGCTCCGCTACGTCGGGATGCTGCCGGTCCTGGTCCACGGCGGCGGCGCCGAGATCACCTCCATGAGCAACCGGCTCGGCCTTCAGCCGGAGTTCAAGCGCGGGCTGCGGGTGACCGACGCCGAGACCATGGAGGTGGTCAAGATGGTCCTCACCGGGAAGATCAACCCCGACCTGGTGGCGACCCTCAACCGCCTGGGGGGGCAGGCGATGGGCCTCTCCGGCGAGGACGGGCCGAGCATCATCGCCGAGGCCCACGACCAGGAGCTGGGCTTCGTCGGCCGCGTGGTGCAGGTGAACGCCGAGCCGATCGACGCCCTCATCGAGCGCGGCTACATCCCGGTCGTGGCCTCGATCGGGCTGGGCTACGACGGCCACGCCTACAACATCAACGCCGACACCGTCGCCGCCGAGCTGGCGGTCGCGGTCGGCGCCTCCAAGCTGATCCTGATGACGGACGTCGAGGGCGTGAAGGGCGCCGACGGGTCGGTGATCAGCGAGCTGGGCCGCGCTCAGGCCGAGGAGATGATCAGGGCGGGGGTGGCCGACGGCGGCATGATCCCCAAGCTGGAGGCCGCGGTCCGGTCGCTCGACGCTGTTCCCTACGCCCACATCGTGGACGGCCGCGAGCCCCACGCCGTGCTCCTCGAGCTCTTCACCGAGGCGGGCATCGGGACAATGGTCACGCCATGACGGCACCCAACACCGACACCATCCAGGACCTCGAGCACCGCTACCTGATGGGGACCTTCAAGCGCCTGCCGGTGGTGCTCACCGAGGGCAAAGGCTGCGTGGTCAAGGACGACCAGGGCCGCGAGTACCTCGACCTGGTCGGCGGGATCGCCGTCAACCTCCTCGGCCACGCCCACCCGGCGGTGGCGGAGGCGGTCGGCCGCCAGGCCCAGCGCCTGATCCACACCTCGAACCTCTACTACACCGAGCCCCAGGTCCACCTCGCCCAGCGCCTGGTCGAGCTCTCCTTCGAGGCGCGAGTCTTCCTCTGCAACAGCGGCGCCGAGGCCAACGAGGCCGCGATCAAGATCGCCCGCAAGTGGGGCCGGCTGCACCGCGATGGCGCCTTCGAGATGATCTGCACCGATCGCGCCTTCCACGGCCGGACGCTGGCGACCGTCACCGCTACCGGCACTCCCAAGTACTCGGAGCCGTTCGGGCCGCTCCCGGAAGGGTTCCCTCACGTGCCCTTCGGTGACGTGGCTGCGGTCAAGGCCGCCACCACCGAGAAGACGGTGGCGGTGATGGTGGAGCCGATCATGGGCGAGAGCGGCGTGGTGGTGCCGCCCGGCGGCTACCTGCGCGGCCTGCGCGAGTGGTGCGACGAGCAGAACCTGCTGCTGATCTTCGACGAGGTCCAGACCGGGCTCGGCCGCACCGGCCGCTGGTTTGCGCACCAGCACGAAGCCGTCACGCCGGACGTGATGACCCTGGCCAAGGGCCTCGGCGGCGGGGTGCCGATCGGCGCCTGCCTGGCCGCGCCCCGCGCCGACGTGCTGGAGCCGGGCGACCACGGCAGCACATTCGGCGGCAACCCGCTGGCCTGCTCGGCCGCGCTGGCCACGCTGGCCACGATCGAGCAAGAGGATCTGGTCCAGCACGCGGCGGAGATGGGCGAGCTCCTCCAGCAACAGCTGCGTGCGCTGCCCGGCGTCAGCGAGGTCCGCGGCCGGGGGCTGATGCAGGCGCTCGTCCTGGCCAAACCGGAGGCGCGCCAGCTTCAGTCCCGCGCCCTTGAGGCCGGCGTGATAGTCAATGCGGTCGACGACAACACCGTGCGCCTGGTGCCGCCGCTGATCATCAGCGAGCGCGAGATCGAACGGGCCACCGAGCGAATCCGAACCGCGCTGGAGCCAGCCTGATGGCGACCGCCGCGGCCTCTTCCAAAGCCCGCCGCCAGCGGGCGATCCTCGACCTGGTCACCGGCCGGCCGGTCCACACCCAGCAGGAGCTGGCGCGTGAGCTGGCGCAGGCCGGCCTTCCGGCCACGCAGGCGACGATCTCGCGCGACCTCCAGGAGCTGCGGCTGGTGCGCACCGCCGACGGCTACCGGCCCGACGGCCTCGCCGGCGCGATCTTCCGGGAACACGTCCGCGAGGTGGCTCTGGTCGAGTTCCTGGCGGTGGTCAAGACCGGTCCCGGGACCGCCAACCTGGTCGCCTACAACCTCGACCAGGCCGCCCTGCCCGGAGTCGCCGGCACTGTCGCCGGCGACGACACCATCATCGTCGTACTCGGCGACCGGCGCGCCGGTCCGGCACTCAGGAGGCTGCTGCTTGGCAAAGCGTGAAAAGCTGGTGCTCGCCTACTCGGGCGGCCTCGACACCTCGGTCGCCATCCGCTGGCTCAAGGACCAGGGCTACGACGTCGTCGCCCTGACCATCGACCTGGGTGAGAAGAAGGATCTCGACGCCATCCAGGAGCGCGCGCTCAAGGTCGGCGCCATCGCCGCCTATGTCGTCGACGGCAAGCGCCAGTTCATCGAGCACTTCGTGTGGCCATCACTGCAAGCGGGCGCCGTTTATGAAAAGGAGTACCCGCTGGCGACCGCCATCGGCCGGCCGCTGATCGCCGCTCTGCTGGTTCAGATCGCGCGCCAGGAGGGGGCCCAGGGAATCGCCCACGGCTGCACGGGCAAAGGCAACGACCAGGTCCGCTTCGACGTCGCCACCGCGGCCCTGGCGCCCGAGCTGAAGGTGGTGGCGCCGGTGCGCGAGTGGGGGATGAACCGCGAAGACGAGATCGAGTACGCGCGCGAGCACGGCATCCCGGTCCCCGCCACCGTCGACTCGCCGTATTCGACCGACGAGAACCTGTGGGGCCGCTCGATCGAAGCCGGCATCCTCGAGGATCCCTGGGCGGAGCCCCCGGCCGATGTCTACGAGTGGACCCGCGATCCGCGCGACTGCCCCGACCAGCCCGCCTACGTCGAGATCGGGTTCAAGAACGGCCTCCCCGTCTCTCTCGACGGTCAGGAGATCGACGGCGTCACCCTTGTCGAGCGGCTCAACCAGTTGGGGGGCGAGCACGGCGTGGGACGCATCGACCACCTCGAGAACCGGCTGGTCGGGATCAAGTCTCGCGAGATCTACGAGGCGCCGGCGGCGTCGCTTCTGCTCCAGGCACACCAGGCACTGGAGGACATCACGCTGACCAAGGACGTGGCCCGCTTCAAGGACAGCGTGGCCGCCCAGTGGGCGCAGATGACCTACGACGGCCTCTGGTTCAGCCCCCTGCGCGAGGCGCTCTACGCCTTCGTCGCGTACACCCAGCGCCACGTCAGCGGCGAGGTCCGGATCAAGCTCTACAAGGGCACGGCGCAGGTGGTCGGCCGCAAGTCGCCCGAGCAGCTCTACCGGATGGAGCTTGCCACCTACGGCCGCGGCGACCAGTTCGACCAGACAGCGGCCGCCGGCTTCATCAAGCTCTGGGGGATGGGGGTGAGGACCGCCTCGCAGGTCCAGGGCCAGCTCCACTCGCTCGACCTCTCCAAGCTGGTCGGCGGCGACGTCAAGAAGCTGACGGCGGGTGACGGCCGGCCCTAAGGGGAAGCTCTGGGGCGGCCGCTTCAAGAAGGGCCTGCTCGCCGAGCTTGAAGCCTTCAGCTCCTCGCTCGAGCTCGACTACGAGCTCTACCCCTTCGACATCGACGGCTCGATTGCACACGCCCGGGGACTGCGGGCGGCGGGGCTCCTGACGCCGGGGCAGCTGCGCGCGGTGGAGTCCGGACTGCGGCAGGTGCGGCGTGAGCTCGACCGCGGGCAGTTCGACTTCAAGCCCTCCGACGAGGACATCCACACCGCCGTCGAGCGCCGCCTGACCGAGCTCGCTCCCGACGCCGGCGCCCGCATCCACGCCGGCCGCTCCCGCAACGACCAGGTCGCCCTCGACCTCCGGCTCTGGTGCCGGGCGGCGGCCTCGGCGCTGGTCGCTGAGCTGGCGGCACTGGCGGCAGCCCTGGCCGACGTCGCGCTCCGCCACGCCGACTGGCCGATGCCCGGCTACACGCACCTCCAGCGCGCGCAGCCGGTCACGGTCGGCCACCACCTGCTGGCCCACGCCGAACCGCTTCTGCGCGACGCCCGCCGCACGCAGCACGCCTACGAAGCGGCTGACGAGATGCCGCTCGGCTCCGGTGCGCTGGCGGGGTCGACCCTGCCGCTGGCGCGCGAGGTGGCGGCCCGCGAGCTCGGCTTCAAGCGCCTCACCGCCAACTCGATGGACGCCGTCGCCGACCGCGATTTCGCCCTCGACCTGCTCTACGCCTGCCTCACCGCCGCGCTCCACCTCTCGCGCCTTGGCGAGGACCTGGTCCTCTGGGCGAGCGCCGAGTTCGGCTACCTCCGGCTGGCAGACGAGATCTCGACCGGGTCGAGCATCATGCCCCAGAAGAAGAACCCGGACATCGCCGAGCTCGTCCGCGGCCGCAGCGGCCGGGCTCTGGGTTCGTTCACGGCGCTGGCGACGGTCCTCAAGGGCCTCCCGCTGGCCTACGACCGCGACCTCCAGGAGGACAAGGTCGCCCTCTTCGCCGGCGTCCACAACACGCTCGAATCGCTCTCCGCGGCCCGCCTCATGGTCGAGCGGCTGGAGTTCGACCGCGAGCGGCTGGCGGCCGCGCTCGCCGATCCCGACCTCTACGCGACCGACACCGCCGAGCGGCTGGTTGCGCAGGGAAAGGCGTTCCGCGATGCCCACGGCGAGGTGGGCAAATCGGTGGCGGCGGGACGCCACCAGGCGCCGTGGGACGCTGAGCGTTCGCTGGAGATGCGCGACGTCGAGGGCGCGCCCAAGCCGGCCCGTGTACGCGCGCGAGCGCGCGCCGTCACCCGCGAGGCGGCCGCGCTCGGCCGCTGGTCGGGGTCGAGACCTCCCCCACTGGCCTGAGACCGCGCCCGGGGCGGCCTGCAAAACCGGGACCACGGTGATACAAAGCACGCCGATGAAAACCGCGCAGCCGCTTCGGCTTCTGGTCTTGGAGGGCGCTGCCCTCTCGCGCGCGGTTGTGGGGGTTTTGGAGCAGTTGGGGCTGGAGGTGGGGGCAGCGCCGGAGGGGCCTTCGACCGACGGGCTGCCGGACCTGCTGCTGGTCCCGGGCGGAACCGTGGTTCCGGATCGCTGGCACGGCCACGCGCTCGAGATACCGGACGAGATCCGGCCCACCGCCCTCACCGAGCTGCTGCGGGTGGCGATGGAGAACGCGATCCTGCGCCGCGAGCTGCACCAGCTGCAAGCCGAGTCGGACCGCTACCACGAGCAGTTCGCGGAGCTGAACCGGATCGGCATCGCGCTCTCCTCGGAGCGCGACATCGACAAGCTGCAGGACTTCATCCTGCGCACGCTGCGCCAGCTGACCCGCGCCGACGGCGCCAGCCTGTGGCTGGTCGAGGGCAGCGGCGAGAGCCGGATCGTCCGCTTCGCGTCGACGCAGAACCCCTCGGTCGAGCAGCCCTACAGCTCCTTCACGGTGCCGCTGACCGAGGGCTCGATGGTTGGCTACACGATCCTCCACGGCCGCAGCCAGGTCATCGATGACGCCTATGCGCCGCCGCCGGACACGCCCTTTGGGCTCGGCTCCAAGGCCTTCGACCAGCAGCACCGCTACCTGACCAAGTCGATGCTCTGCGTCCCCATGCGCAACCACGAGGGGGAGGTGGTGGGAGCCGTCCAGCTGGTCAACGCCAAGCGTCATCCCAACGTCCGGATCACCCGGGACAATGCGGAGGCGGAGATCGTGGCCTTCCGGCGCGACGACATCGAGATGATCGAGTCGATCGCCTCCCAGGCCGCGGTCGCGCTCGACAACAAGCAGCTGCTGGACTCGATCCAGGCCCTGTTCGAGGGCTTCGTCAAGGCCAGCGTCACCGCCATCGAGTCTCGAGACCCGACCACCTACGGTCACTCCGGCCGCGTCGCGGCGCTGACCGTGAGCCTGGCCGAGTTGGTCAGCGCGCTAGGTGTCGGGCGCTACGTCGATCTCCACTTCAACGCCGACCAGCTCAAGGAGCTCCGCTATGCGGCGCTGCTGCACGACTTCGGCAAGGTCGGCGTCCGTGAGAACGTGCTGGTCAAGGAGAAGAAGCTCTATCCGTCGCAGATGGACTTCATCCACGCGCGCTTCCAATTCGTGCAGCGCTCCCGGCAGCTCGCCCACACCGAGGAGAAGCTGCGGCTGGCAGAGCGCGGCCAGGTGCATCCAGAGGAGTTCGCGGAGATCGACCGCCGGCTGGCGACGGAGCTGACGCAGCTGGAGTCTTGGCTGGAGGCGGTGACGCAGGCCAACGAACCCTCGATCCTGGACGAGGACAAAGCGTCAACGCTGGCCTTCCTGGCCCGCTGGAACTACACCGACATCAGCGGCGCTGAGCGCCCGCTGCTGGAGCCCGACGAGTTCCACTTCCTCTCCATCCAGCGCGGAACGCTGGACGAGAAGGAGCGGCTGGAGATCGAGTCGCACGTCACCCACAGCTACCGCTTCCTGACCAAGATCCCGTGGACCTCGACCATGAGCGAGGTGCCGCGGATCGCTTACGGGCACCACGAGAAGCTCGACGGCTCCGGCTACCCGCGCCACCTCCGCGCCGCCGAGATCCCGGTCCAGAGCCGGATGATGACGATCGCCGACATCTATGACGCGCTGACCGCCACCGACCGGCCCTACAAGCGCGCCGTCCCGCTCGAGAAGGCGCTCGCCATCCTCAAGAGCGAGGCTGACGAGGGCAAGCTCGACGCCGACCTGCTCGACGTCTTCATCACGAAGCGCATTTACGAAGCCGCGGCGACTTACCGGCCCGACGAAGACCTCCTGCTGGGAGCCGACGTCCGGCAATGAAGGTCAGGTTCTGGGGCACCCGCGGGACTCGCCCAACGCCAGGCCCGCGGACCCTGCGCTACGGCGGCAACACGACCTGCGTCGAGGTGCGGGACAGCAGCGACCGCCTGCTGATCATCGACAGCGGGTCGGGCATCGCCGAGCTGGGCGCCACCCTCAACGGAACCGGCCCCCTCGACCTCTTCCTGCTGATCAGCCACACCCACTGGGACCACATCCAGGGCTTTCCCTTCTTCGGTCCCAACTTCGTGCCCGGGACCAGAATCACCGTGGTCGGACCGGCGGGATCGATCAAGTCGCTGCAGGGGGCGTTCGCCGACCAGATGGACCCCGCCTACTTCCCGCTGCGCCTTGACCAGGTGCCGGCCGATCTCGAGTTCATCGAAGTCCCCGCCGGCGTCACCTTCAGCGTCGGCAAGATGCAGGTCACGCCCCACGAGATGAACCACCCGATCGTGACGCTGGGCTACCGGATCGAGGAGGACGGCAGCTCGTTCGTGTTCGCCACCGACAACGAGCTGCAAAACGGCGGCGCCGAGTTCTGCGCCTCGATGGCGGAGTGGTGCAAGGGCGCCGACCTGCTCGCCCATGACGCTCAGTACAGCGCCGAGGAGTATCCGAGCCACGTCGGCTGGGGTCACTCGACCTACGACGACGCCCTCAGCATCGCGGAGACGGCGGGAGTTCGCCAGCTGGCTTTCGTGCATCACGACCCGCTGCACTCGGACTCCGACATCGATGCGCTGGTCGAGGACGCGATGGGCCGCCACCAGTCGCGGGGCGGCCGGATGATGGTTTTCGCGGCCGCCGAAGAGCAACTGGTCGAGCTTTAAGCTTCGGTTAAGGGATCGGCGGTTGCGCGCTCCCGGAGCGTGTACCATTGCGCACTCGTGATCGACGACAAGCCGGTTTTGATCTCGAAGGACGGGCTCCGCAAGCTCGAAGAGGAGTACGAGGAGCTGACGGGCAGCCGCCGTCGCGAGGTCGCTGAACGCATCCGGCATGCTCGCGATTTCGGCGACATCGCCGAGAACGCGGAATACATCGAGGCCAAGAACGAGCAGAGCCTGCTCGAGGGCCGCATCCAGACGTTGGAGGCAATGCTGCGCAACGCCACCCTGATCGAGGAGGCGGACCGCGAACAGGGGGTGGTTACCGTCGGGACTCGGGTCCGGGTCACCTCCGCCGACGGCGAAGAGGACTACGCGATCGTGGGTGCGGCCGAGGCCGACCCCATCCACGGCATGATCTCGAACGAAAGCCCGCTCGGGCGCGCCCTGCTCGGTCACCGAAGCGGGGACGAGGTGGAGTGGTCGTCCCCGATGGGCACCAGCCGCCTCAAGATCGTCGCCGTCAAGTAGCCGCACCTCCGCACTAGCTACCCTCTAGTTCCGGCGATGTCCGATCCCGACCTTGAATTAGACCTGCCTTCCGTAATGCGCGACCGGCGCGAGAAGCTCGAGCAGCTGATCGCGAGCGGGGTGCAGCCCTACGTCGCTCGCTTTCATCGGACGCACACCACGCGGCAGGCGCTGGCCGAGCTGGAGGGAGGGGAGCCGCCGGCCGCGGTCACGGTCGCCGGCCGGATGATGGCGCGCCGCGGCTCGGGTGGCATGTCCTTCGCCGTGCTCCAGGACGGCGAGGGGCGCATCCAGCTGGTCGCGCAGCGCGACGTGCTCGGCGAGGAGGCGTACGAGCGCTTCCAGCGGCTCGACGTGGGCGACATCGTGGGCGCCACCGGCCGGGTGGCGCCGACCCGGCGCGGGGAGCCCAGCGTCTGGCTCGAGAGCTTCGTCCTGCTCTCCAAGTCGCTCCGCCCTCTGCCCGAAAAGTGGCATGGGCTGAAGGACGTGGAGACGCGCTACCGCCAGCGCTACCTCGACCTGATCGCCAATCCCGAGGTGCGCGAGACCTTCATCAAGCGCTCGCGCGTCATCTCGGCGCTGCGGCGATACTTCGACGAGAAAGGCTTCCTGGAGGTCGAGACGCCGGTGCTCCAGGACATCCCCGGCGGCGGCCACGCTCGGCCCTTCGTGACCCACCACAACGCGCTCGACCGCGACCTCTATCTGCGGATCGCGCTCGAGCTGCATCTCAAGCGTCTGGTGGTGGGCGGGATCGAGCGCGTCTACGAAATCGGCCGGATGTTCCGCAACGAGGGGGTCGACTCCTGGCACAACCCCGAGTTCACGATGCTCGAGTGCTACCAGGCCTTTGCCGACCTCGAGGACATGATGGCCGCGGTCGAAGAGTTTCTCCCCGCGGTCGCCCTGGCCGCGAACCGTCCGTTGACTGCGGATTGGCAGGGCGAGTCGATCGACCTCACGCCGCCCTACCGGCGGGAGCGGATGCAGGACCTGGTGCTGGAGGCGACCGGTCGCGAGCTGGCCGGGCAGGAGCTGATCGAGGTATACGAGGCGGCAGTCGAGCCGGGGCTCCGGCAGCCGATCTTCGTGACCGATTTCCCGATCGAGGTCTCGCCCCTGGCGCGCCGGCGAGACGACGACCCTCGCTTCGTCGAGCGCTTCGAGTTGATCATCGCCGGCAAGGAGTTCGCCAACGCCTTCACCGAGCTGACCGATCCCATCGATCAGCGCGCGCGCTTCGAGCAGCAGAAGGCCGCGCTGGCGGCCGGGGACGAGGAGGCGCATCCGTTTGATGAGGACTTCGTGCGGGCGCTGGAGTACGGGATGCCGCCCACCGGCGGGATGGGCGTCGGGATCGACCGGCTGCTGATGCTGCTGACCGACTCGGCCTCGATCCGCGACGTCATCCTGTTCCCGCAGCTCAAAGAGGCGCCCGGCTAGTGCTTCCGCTGGACTTCATCCGGCGCGATGCGGAGCGCGTGCGGTTCTGCGCCGAGTGGAAGGGGGAGGCGGCGCCGGTCGACGAGATCCTGCGCGTCGACGCCCGGTGGCGGCGGGCACAGACGGCGGCCGAGGAGGCGCGCGCCGAGCAGAACCGGATCTCCAAGGAGTTCGGCCGCACCCGGGACCAGGCGCTGCTCGGACAGGTGAAGCGGCTGGCCGGGGACGTCAAGTCGCTCGGGGCGGAGGCGGAGACGCTCCGCGAACGGCTCGACGCACTGCTGTTGGAGGTCCCCAACGTATTCGACGAGTCGGTGCCGTTGGGCCGCGACGAGAGCGGCAACGTGGTGGTACGCGAGTGGGGGTCGAAACCATCCTTCGCTTTCGAGCCGCGGCCGCATTACGAGCTGGGCGAGACCCTCGGCGTCCTCGACCTGGAGCGGGCGGCTCGCGTTTCCGGCTCGCGCTTCGCGTTCTTGAAGGGCGACGGCTCGGCATTGAACCGCGCGCTGGCCCAGTTCATGCTCGACCTCCACACCCGCGAACACGGCTACCTCGAGATCTCGCCCCCCTTTCTCGTCAACAGCGCGGCGATGTTGGGGACCGCCAACCTGCCCAAGTTCGCCGAGGACGCCTTCCGCGTCGAGGGTTACGACCTCTGGCTGGTGCCCACCGCCGAGGTGCCGGTGACCAACTACCGCCGCGAGGAGATCCTGGACGCGTCCGAGCTGCCGCTCAAGTTCGTAGCCTGGTCGCCGTGCTTCCGCTCTGAGGCCGGCTCGGCGGGCAAGGACACTCGCGGCTACATACGCCAGCACCAGTTCGAGAAGGTCGAGCTGGTCAAGCTCTGCACGCCGGAGACCTCGATGGAGGAATTCGAGGCGCTGACCCGCGACGCCGAAATGGTGTTGCAGCGGCTGGGTCTGCACTACCGGGCGGTCAGCATGTGCTCGGGCGACATGGGCTTCGCCCAGTACAAGAAGTACGACCTCGAGGTCTGGGCCCCGGGGGTCGGCCGCTGGCTCGAGGTTTCCTCGTGCTCGCTCTTCAACGACTTCCAGGCCCGGCGGGCGTCGCTGCGCTACCGGCCGGCGGCGGGCCAGCCGCCGCAGTACCTGCACACGATCAACGGCAGCGGGCTGGCGCTGCTGCGGACCTGGACCGCGGTCGTCGAGACCTACCAGACCGTGGAGGGAACGGTCCTGGTGCCGGACGTGCTGCGGCCGTTCATGGGCGGCCGCTCGGAGATCGTGCCGGCGGGCTGAGGTCGCTGCTGTCCCCTGGGTAGACTCGTGGGCGCCGCGGAGGGATGGCCGAGTCCGGTTGATGGCAGCTGTCTTGAAAACAGCCGTGGCGCAAGCCACCGGGGGTTCAAATCCCTCTCCCTCCGCTCCGCTCATGACGGAGCAGGATCAGCGGCACACCCACCGGCAGACCGATGATCGTCAGGCAGTCGAAGGTCCCGGCAATCAATGCCAGCGTTTCGTACAGCCGAGTGCGCCACAAACGCGCTCCCAGAGCCGCCAGGTGCAGGATCAGCATCACTCCCGCCCCCGCCAGGATGGCCGCTTGGTAGAACCTGCCGTCCATGTACGCGGGGCCGAGCCCGGTCGCGATCGGGATCGGCTCATACGGCCCGAGGACCTTCACCACGGCGGCGACGACCAGATAGAGCCAGCCGGCAGCGCCGGCGAGGATCACTGCGACCTGGAGGGATAGCCGCATAGGCTCGGGGCGCGAAGTCTAGCCCTGGCCGGCCCCGCTGCTTGTAGCGGCGACGAGACCTGGTTAAGTCGAGCCGCTGAGCACGCCGATCAGGGCCACCGGCTTCGCCGCCAGGCGATGCGTTCGATGAGGGCGGGTCCTGCCCGACTGCCCGACGAGGTTGGGAGTCGCGCATCAGACTTTCGAGCGGACAAAACCACCCATACCTCTGTCCGTTTCGGCATACTGCCGGCCGCGGGAGCCACTGCGGTGACAAATCCGGCGCCCACCCGGACTGACCAGACGTGAGCTAGAGGTCGCAGGCTGGTGGCCGACGGGTTGACGAACCGCGAGATCGCCCGCCGTCTCTTCATCTCTGAGCGCACGGCCGACGGCCACCTCGAGCATTTGCGAGAAAAGCTCGCATTCGCGAACCGAGCTCAGATCGCCGCCTGGTACGTCGCCCAGCGAGCGGTCCCGGAGCCGGTTCGTGGTCACCTCCCTCGACCGCTGACCACCTTCGTCGGACGGCGCGCCGAAATCGAAGCGGTTGCGGGCGCGCTCGCGAAGGCTCGGCTGGTCACGCTGGTCGGCCCTGGTGGAGTTGGGAAGACCCGGCTTGCCCTCGAGGTCGCGCGCCAGCAGCACCCGGCTGGGCGAGCGTGGTTCGTCGACCTGGCCTCGCTGCGAGAGCAGCGACTGGTCGCCAAGACCGTGATGGCGGCTGTCGGTGGCCACGAGGACGCGGCGGCGGCGCCCGGCGCGGCCATCGCCGCGCTCCTCCGCGATGAGCCGGCGCTGCTGCTGCTCGACAACTGCGAGCACCTCGTTGAGGCCTGCTCGTCGCTGGCGTTCGAGATGCTCGTCGCCACCGCTCAGCTGAGGATCCTCGCCACCAGCCGCGAGCCGCTCCAGGTGCCGGGTGAGGTCCGCTGGCGAATGGAGCCGATGGTCGAGGCGGAAGCTGTCCAGCTCTTTCTCGAACGCGCTCGGCTCAGCCGGCCCGACCCCGAGCTCATGCACGAAGGCGACCCGGTCGTGGAAGAGGTCTGCCGGCGGCTGGATCGGCTACCGCTGGCCATCGAGCTGGCGGCCGCGCGGACCGCCCAGATCCCCGTCACCGAATTGCGGCGCCAGGTGGTCGATCGCCTCGAGAGCCTGGCAGGGGCCGGGCCGGGGGTACCGGAGCGGCACCGGACGATGAGGGCCGCCATCGAGTGGAGTTACGTATTGCTCGACGTCGACGACCGCCACTTGCTGGCGCGCCTATCGATGTTCGCGGGTGGATTCGACCTGGAGGCGGCCGCGGCGGTGGCGGAAGCCACCCCGGCGGCGATCGCGCAGCTGGTCGACCGTTCGCTCGTTGTACTCGGCACCGGTGTGGGGGGGCAGGGCGCGCTACCACCTACTGGAGACCGTCCGCCAGTTCGCGAGCGAGAGGCTGCACGACGGCGGTGAGGAGCCGGTCGTGGCGCGCCGGCACCTGGACCACTTCGCGGCGCTGGCCAGGGCCCTGGCGGAGAAGATCCACGGTCCCGACCAGCTTCTGGTCTTCGAGCACCTCGACCAGGAGCTCGACAATCTTCGACTTGCAATCTCGCTTGCGAGCCGAGCCCAGCCCGAGCTCGCGCTCGAACTCGCGATCAACCTCGCCTGGTATTGGAACGTTCGCGGCCAGTACCAGGAGGGCATAGAACTCCTCCAGGATCTGCTGGCGGTCCTCCCTACCGCCATCGGGTTGCGAGCCGCGGGCCTGGCGGCGTTGGGCCGTCTGGCTTTGAACGTGGCCGATGCGCCGCTGTCGGAAGCGTCCCTCACCCAGGCGATCGAAGCCTGGCGCCCCGGCGGCAATGGGGTCGGCCTGGCTCACGCGCTGGTCTCGAAGGCGATGCTGTCCATCAATCTCGGGCGGCCGCGGCCGGCGACCGAAGCCTTGCTACTGGAGGCGCTGGCGGCCGCGCGCCGCGCCGGTGACGCACACGAGACCGCCCAGGCGCTGCTGTGGTTGGGCGTATCGGCCCGTAATCACGGAGAACATGCGACGGGCGTGCATCACGGACTACAGGCGCTGGAGCTGGCCCGTTCCAGCGGCGACGAATGGGTGCTGGCGATGGCGCTCCTCATCCTCGGCGGCGGTGAGCTGATGGTCGGTCAGCTCGCGCAGGCACGAGCTCACCTGGAGGAGTCATTGGAGCGCTGGCAGGCGCTGAACGATCCCCACAACCTGGCTCGAACGATCAACCGCCTGGGCCAGGTCGCCCTGGCCGAAGGCCACCTGGATGAGGCGGAGAGCTACGTGGCCAGGGCCCTCTCGATGCCGACAGCGTTCCCCGAGGCCCTCGCGGTGGAGGCGATGGCGGGCGTCGCCGGGGCGCGCGCCCGCTACCGCCTCGCGGCGCGGCTCCTCGGAGCCGCCTCCGCGATGCCGTCGGCGGTGCCCAGTCAGGTGCGTCCACTCGAGGAGCAGGCCTGGTTCGCCGGTGCCGTCAAGGTCCTCGGCGAGGAGGCGCTGCGCGCGGACTGGGATCGCGGCCGGCGGACACGGCCCGCGGAAGCCGTCCGGTACGCGCTGGCTCGCGATTACAGATAGACGCCGGGCGCTCGATCGTCAGCAGCGGCTGGGCTTGCGAAAGGCGTCGAGCCCGGCCCGGGCGACGGCGTTCGCGGCCCGACGCGCCCACCTCCCTGAGCTCGCTTCTGGAGCGCGCCGCGCCTCTGAACCTATGATGCGGGCTTCGGACGCAGCTCCGAGCGCGAACAACAGACGGAGGGGATTACATGAGCCGAGTCGGGGACGACCTCGAGCTGGACCGTTTCGACCGCTTCCTGGATGAGTGGTCACGGCGCGATTTCCTCAAGGGCATGGGCGGCGCGATGGCGGCGTCCCTCTTCTTCGCCGGAGGCCTGGAAGCGCTGCTGGCGGCATGCGGGCCCGGCAACGGGGGCACCAATCAGAACGTCAAGAAGGGCGGTCACGTCACCGAGGCGACCACCTCGGATCCGACCATCTTCCATCCCATCTTCATCAGCGACACCGCGAGCCTGATCCCCGGCAACATGCTGTTCCTCGGCCTGCTCGAAGCCGGCGGCGACGGCAACCTCAAGCCGGCCCTGGCCAAGACGGTTCCAACCGTCGCCTCCGATCAGCTGACCTACAAATTCGACCTCCGCCAGGACGCGTACTGGTCGGACGGCAAGCAGATCACCTCCGACGACGTGGTCTTCACCTACGACCTGATGCACGGCACCAAGTACGACTACAAGAAGATCAACTCGCGCTACTACCCCGACCTCGAGCAGTACCTGGACACCGTCACCGCGCCCGACAAGTTCACGGTCGTGATGAAGACCAAGACGCCCTACGCGCCGTTCCTCACCGGCTACGCGTTCGGCCCGCTCCCCAAACACGTCCTGGAGCCGGTCGCGATCAACAGTCCCGCCGACTTCCGGAAAAACGATTACCTGACGGCGCCGACCGT
Organism: Candidatus Dormiibacterota bacterium; assembly: GCA_036378395.1. Taxonomy (GTDB): domain Bacteria; phylum Chloroflexota; class Dormibacteria; order Dormibacterales; family Dormibacteraceae; genus DASUWN01. Next base: position 19,020 of record DASUWN010000014.1, read on the forward strand.
GGTCAGTGGCGCCTTCACATTCGGTAAGTGGGACAAGACCCAGCAGGTCGTCCTCAACGCCAACTCCAAGTACGTCCGGGGGCGACCCAACGTCGACCAGTACGTCATCAAGAACGTGGGCACCGACCAGGCCGCCGTCAACCAGATCAAAACCGGCGAGGTCGACATCGCCGGCCCGCCGCCCTCCCTCTGGGACGACCTGGCGACACTCTCGGACAAGATCGACCGGGTCAGCTTCGTCGCCTCCAGCTACGAGTACTACGGCTACAACGTCGACCCCAACAACCCCAAGCGGCCGGTCAGCGGCAAGATCTTCGGCGACCCCCAAACCGGCAAGCTGGTGCGGCAAGCGCTTTACTACGCCGTCGACCGGCAGCAGCTGGCGGACAAGGTCTACTTCAAGCAGGCCGAACCCGCCTACTCGGTCGAGTACAAGACGCAGTGGTCGCTGGCCGACAAGAGCCAGCTGCCGAATTACACCCACGACACCAAGAAGGCGGCCGACCTGCTCGACCAGGCGGGATGGAAGCCCGGCGCCGACGGCGTGCGCACCAAGAACGGCGTGCGCCTCAGCTTCGAGCTGCTCACCAACCAGGGCAATGCCGCTCGGGAGTCGACGGTCCAGGTGCTCTCCGAGGCCTGGCGCCAGATCGGTGTCGAGGCCAAGCCGAAGACCGTCCAGTTCACCGAGTACGTGGCCACCTCGACCACGCGCGATGTGGACACCTACATGGGCGGCATCGTCAGCGGCGGTATCTCCGATCCCGACCTCTCGCAGATCTATCACTCGCGGGTGATCGGGAAGGGACTCAATCGAATGGGCTACAGCAACCCCCAGGTCGACCAGCTGCTCGACGAGGGCGTCAAGGTGCTGGACCGAAGCCAGCGCAAGAAGATCTACGTCCAGCTCCAGCAGATCCTGATGGACGAGCTCCCGCTGGCGATGCTGCTCTGGCCGAAGAGCCTGTGGGCGGTCTCCAAGCGTGTGCAGAACTTCGCGGTCGGTCCCTTCAACCGCTACGACCGGCCCTGGATCAAGGACGTCTACGTAACCGACGGGAAGTAGCCGGACCCATGCCCTGGGCGTACCTGCTGCGGCGGGTACTGGTCTCGATTCCGGTCGTCATCGGGGTGAGCGCGATCACGTTCACCCTGATGCACACCACCGGGGGCGACTACGTCCCCGGCGTCTCTGACGACCCCCGACTCAGCCACGCGGCGGTCGAGGCCATTCGCCACGAGTACGGCCTCGACCAGCCCTGGTGGGTTCAGTACGGGGTCTGGCTCTGGAACCTCCTGCACCTCGACTTCGGGCGCTCGATGATTGACGGGATCCCGCTCGGCGTCCACATCGCCGACCGGCTCCCCAACACGCTCGAGCTGACCCTGACGGCGATCGTGCTCGCCGTCGTCTTTGCGATCCCGATCGGCGCCCTTTCCGCGATCCGGCGCGGCACCGCCATCGACCACGTCTTCACGGTGGTTTCGGTCGGCGGCTATGCGGTCCCCGAGTTCTGGCTCGGCCTGCTCGTAATCCTCCTCTTCGGCGTCGAGCCTGCCCTGCACTGGGGCGCGCCCATCCTGCCCACCAGCGGCGCCGCCTCGGCCTTTGGCGGCGGCGACGTCCTGGATCGCTTCTCCCACCTCATCCTGCCGGCCTCGGTGCTCGCCTTCGGGTACCTCTCGATCTGGTCCCGTTTCAGCCGTTCCTCGATGCTGGAGGTGCTCTCGCAGGACTACGTCCGGACCGCCCGCGCCAAGGGAATGGGGGAGCGGCGGGTGGTGTACGTCCACGCCCTGCGCAATGCTGTGATGCCACTGGTGACGCTGGTCGGCCTCGAGCTGCCGGGCCTGGTTTCGGGAGGTGTGATCGTCGAGGTCGTTTTCGGCTGGCCCGGCATCGGCCGCTTCCTCTACGAGCGGGCGCTCGCTTACGACTACACGACGGTGATGGGGCTGACCACCTTCGCGGCGGTCCTGGTCGTTGCCGGCAACCTGCTCGCGGACGTCGTGTACGCGCTGCTCGATCCGCGGATTCGCTACTGATGATCGGACAGGGCGCGGTCGCCGAGGCCGCCCGGCTCCAGGCCGGTGTCGAAGATGTCACCGCGCGCCCCGCCCAAAGCTACTGGCGGGCGTCCTGGCAGCGGCTGGTCGAGAACCGGGTGGGCATGGCGGCGGGCGCGGTCGTGCTGCTGATGGTGGTGATCGCGCTCGCCGCGCCCCTGGTCGCGGTCCTGGTCCACCACCAGTACTACGAGCAGGACCTGGACAACAACTTCGCGCCGCCGTTCGCGCCCAACCACCTGCTCGGCACTGACGAGCTCGGCCGCGACACGCTGGTGCGCTTGATGTATGGCGCCCAGGTCTCGCTCGGGGTCGCCTTGCTAACCGTGCTGCTTTCTCTGACCGTGGGCTCCACGGTGGGCGTCATGGCCGGCTACTACGGCGGGTTGATCGAAGACCTCCTGATGCGGCTGGTGGACGTGGTGCTGGCGATCCCGCGCATCTTCCTCTTCATCCTGGTCGGGATCCTCTTCTTCCACCAGACCAGCCTGCTCTCGCTCTCGATCGTGATCGCCTCGGTCGGCTGGGGCGCCACCGCGCGCCTCTGCCGCGGCGAGACGCTCTCGCTGCGCTCCCGCGACTTCATGCTCGCCACGCGTTCGCTGGGCGCTTCCGACGTGCGGCTGATGGTGCGCCACCTGCTGCCCAACGTCCTGCCGGTCCTGATCGTCGCTGCCAGCCTCGGCGTCGGCGGCATCATCCTGGCCGAGGCGGCCCTCGACTACCTCGGGTTCGGCATCCACCCACCCACGCCGAGCTGGGGGAACATGCTCAGCAACGCCCAGACCTACTACGTCCACTCGGTCTGGCTGGTGATCCTGCCCGGCGTCTGCATCTTCATCACCGTCCTCGCCGCCAACGTCTTAGGCAACGCGGTCCGCGACGCCTTCGACCCCCGCCTGCGCTAACCCCGCCGGCGGGAACCTCCGTACATTCGCTTACAGATGGCGGCGCGCGTCAGACCACAGATCGCCTGGCTGGACGAGGTAGGCAGCAAGGACGTCGCGCTGGTCGGGGGCAAGAACGCTTCTCTGGGCGAGATGGTCCGCGAGCTGCGGCGGATGCGGATCCGCACACCGGACGGCTTCGCGGTGACCGCCGCCGCCTACCAGCGCTTCCTCAAGGCCAACGGCCTCGACCAGGAGATCCGCGAACGGCTGCGCGTCAAAGGCCACGAGGAGCGGGTGGCAGCCGCCGGCGCGCTGCAGAGGGCCTTCAAGCGGGCAAGCCTGCCCGAGGAGCTGGAGGAAAGCGTCCTCGAGGCCTACCGAGAGCTGTCCCGCCGCTATGGCGGCGAGCACGTGGACGTCGCGGTGCGCTCCAGCGCCACCGCCGAGGACCTGCCCGACGCAAGCTTCGCCGGCCAGCAGGAGACGTTCCTCAACGTCCGCGGCGGCGAGCCGGTGCTGAAGGCGATCAAGGACTGCTTTGCCTCGCTCTTCAGCGAGCGAGCGATCAGCTACCGCGAGCAGAACGGCTTCGACCACCTCGAGGTCGCGCTCTCGGTCGGCGTCCAGAAGATGGTGCGGGCCGACCGCGCCGGTGCCGGGGTGATGTTCACGATCGATCCGGAGACAGGCTTTCCGCGGGTGGTCGTGATCGAGGCGGTCTGGGGACTGGGCGAGTCACTGGTGGGGGGCCAGGTCAACCCAGACGCCTACACCGTGTTCAAGCCGCTGCTCGAGGAGCGCCGGATGCGGCCGATCCTGTCCAAGGAGGTCGGCGACAAGGCGGCCAAGATCGTCTACGCCGCCGATGGCGGCACGCGCACGGTCGAGACCAAGCCCGCCGAGCGGCGCGGCTACGTCTTGACCGACGACGAGATCCTCCAGCTCGCCCGCTGGGCGGTCGAGATCGAGCGCCACTACGACCGGCCGATGGACATCGAATGGGCGAAAGACGGCGACTCGGGCGATCTCTTCATCGTCCAGGCGCGGCCCGAGACGGTGCAATCGCGTGCCGCGGCCAACGCGCTTCGCAGCTACGAGCTGAAATCGAGCGGGGAGGTCCTGCTGACGGGCCTCAGCGTCGGTGGCGCCATCGCCGGCGGCACGGCGATCCGCATCAAGCGCCCTTCGGAGACGTCGCGCTTCGAGGACGGCGCCATCCTCGTCACCGAGATGACCAACCCCGACTGGGTGCCCCTGATGCGGCGCGCAGCCGCGATCGTGACCGACCGCGGCGGCCGGACGGCGCACGCAGCGATCGTGAGCCGCGAGCTGGGCATCCCGGCTGTCGTGGGGACGGGCGACGCCACCACGGTGCTCGCCCGGCCACGCGAGGTGACCGTCTCCTGCGCTGAGGGCGACGAGGGAAAGGTCTACGACGGGATCCTCGAGTTCGAAGAGCGTGAGGTCGACCTCGGGCGCCTGCCCGAGCCGAGGACGCGGATCATGATGAACATCGCCACCCCGGCGGGGGCTTTGCGCTGGTGGCGCCTGCCCGCCCAGGGGATCGGGCTGGCGCGCGTCGAGTTCATCGTCAACGACCACGTCCAGGTGCATCCGATGGCGCTGGTGCACTTCGACCAGCTGCAGGACGCCGAGGCCAAGCGCCAGATCCGCGAGCTCACCGCCGGGTACGAGCAGCGGACGGACTACTTCGTCGATCGCCTGGCCCAGGGCATCGCCCGGATCGCCGCCTCCCAGCACCCGCACCCGGTGATCGTCCGCACCAGCGACTTCAAGACCAACGAGTACGCGGACCTGATCGGCGGCCGGCAGTTCGAGCCCGAAGAGGCCAACCCGATGCTCGGCTTCCGCGGCGCCTCTCGTTACTACAGCGACCGCTACCGCGAGGGCTTCGCGCTCGAGTGCCGCGCGCTGCGCCGGGTTCGGGAGGAGATCGGGCTGACCAACGTGCGGGTGATGCTGCCCTTCGTGCGCACGGTCGAGGAGGCCGACCACGTCCTGAAGGTGATGGGCGAGAACGGTCTGCGCCGCGGAAAGGCCGGGCTCGAGGTCTACATGATGTGCGAGATCCCTTCCAACGTCGTCCTCGCCGACCAGTTCGCGGGTCGCTTCGACGGGTTCTCGATCGGGAGCAACGACCTGACGCAGCTGGTTTTAGGCATCGACCGCGACAGCTCGGAGCTGGCTCCGCTCTTCGATGAGCGCAACCAAGCCATCAAGCGCACCATCCGGAGCCTGATCGAGCAGGCTCACGCCAAGGGCGTCCCGGTGGGGATCTGTGGCCAGGCGCCCAGCGACCATCCCGACTTCGCGGCCTTCTTGGTCGAGTGCGGGATCGACTCGATCTCGCTCAACCCCGACAACGTGGTCGAGGCGATCCGGATCGTCGCCCGCGCCGAACGCGACCTAAAGAGGCGCTAGCCCCTGGTGATCTCGGGCGGCTTGACTGCTCCCGACTGGATGGCAAACCGCATCATGTCGGTGAGCCCGACGTGCTCGACCACCTTGCCGTCGCGGAGCGTGTAGAGGCTCCAGGATTCGAAGTCGTAAGGCTGGCCGTTGGCCTCGGCGCCGAGCCAGGGCACGCCGCTGTTGTTGACGCCCTGGATCCGGTTCCGAATCAGAACCTTGTCGCCCTCGGCGATCAGCTCGACCGTCTCCACCTTGCGGTCGGGCAGGAAGCGCCGGGAGAAGCCGTGGGCGGCCTTGGCTCCCTCGAGTCCAGGCGGCATGCCGGGAGCATTCGACTGGGGCAGGAAATCGGGCGCGAAGTACTGGTCGAGCTCGTCCAGGGCGTCCCGATTCCACGCGTCCTGGATGGCGCGAACGACTTCTTTGTTCTGCTCGGCAGCCATGGCAAATAAACCTAACCTGGGGCGGCCTCGACCAGGTGGGTCGCGTCGGCCAGCGAGCGCACTACCACCCGCTCGCCCTTGAGAGCGAGGATGGTGACCGAGGTGTACATGGGCATGATCGGCAGCTTGCCCCAGCTCAGCCCGAGCACGCCGGCCACGTAGATGCCGATCGCCGCGTTGTGGCTGACCGCGATCGCGCGACCGCCGTCGGGCAGCCCCGCCGCGATGTCGCGGACGGCGGCGCCGACCCGCTCCGAAACCTCGGCCTCGGTCTCCGGGAACGGGTACTCCCCCGGCTCCGCGACCCGTGCCGGGTGGCCTTCGTCCCAGTGCGTCCGCACCTCGCGCAAGCGGGGATCCTGGCGCACTTCCGCCCCGTGATCGCGGGCCACCACATCGGCGGTCTCGACCGCCCGCCGGAGGTCCGAAGCCCAGACGGCGTCGATCGATAGATAGGCGAGGCGCTGGGCGAGCCGGTCCGCCTGCTCATGTCCGACCGGGCTCAGGGGCGGGTCGATCACCCCCTCGGCCAGGCGCTCAAGACCGGTATAGGCGTCGCCGTGGCGGATCAGCCACACCTCGCGCACACCTTCGACGCCGATCAGGTGGCGCTCGTGCAGCTGCTCGAGCATGCGCAGGAAGGACGCGCTGCGCTCGGCTGCGGAGTCCTGGGTCACGGGCTGACCGCTCGCTCGATCGCCGTGCGCAGCGCCTCGACCGCGCCTACGCCCAGGGACACCAGGTCGCACTCGCGGTCCCCGACCGAGAGCGCGAAGACGGTGTCGCCGTCGAACGGCGTGTGAACCGGGCGGATGGCCATCGCCAGGGCGTCGTGGGCGACCGCCGCCAGCCGCGCGCAGGCGGTCTTGTCGAGCTTGGCGTCGACCGCCACCACCGCCAGCGTCGTGCTGCTCCCGGCCACCACGCGCTCCGGCGGACCCTCGGTCAGGATCCGCCGCCAGGAGTCGGCACCGCCTCCGAGCACCTGCCCCGACCGGTCGACGACGTCGCCGACCGCGTTCACCACCGCCAGAGCGCCGACCGTCACCCCGCCCGGCAGGCGCACGCTGGCGGTGCCCAGGCCGCCCGGCAGGCGGGCTCCGTAGAGCTTGCCCACGGTGGCCCCGGTGCCCGCCCCGTGCCGGCCCGACTGGCAGGGACGACCGCGCACGGCATCGGCGCAGGCCGCGTAGCCCTGCTGGGGACCTGGATAGGAAAAGGAGCCGGTGCTGAGGTCGAAGATGACCGCGGCCGGGACGATCGGGACGCTGACCTTGTCGATCGCGATTCCGATCTCGCGCTCCGACAGCCAGCGCATCACGCCGTCGGCCGCCGCCAAGCCGAAGGCGGAACCACCGGTCAGGAGCAGCGCATGCACGCGGTCGACGGTGCAGCCAGGGCGCAGGAGGTCGGTCTCGCGGGTGCCGGGGGCGGCCCCGCGCACGTCCACTCCGCAGACCGCCCCCTCCGGCGGCAGCAGCACTACGGTGCAGCCGGTCTGGGCTTGGGCGTCGGTCCAGTGGCCGACGCGGACGGCCGGGAGGTCGGTGATCGCCACGGGCGATCGATCATAGTGATCCCGTGGCCGCCGTCGACCGCGACCAGCTGATCCGCTTCCTGCAGGACCTGGTCCGAGTGCCGACGGAGGTGATGGCGGCCGAAGTCGTGGTCGCCCAGATGCGCGCCTGGGGCTGGGAGCCCGACGTCTGGGAGGTCGAGCCCGGGCGGCCCAACGTCGTCGCCACCATCGACTCTGGTGCCGCCGGCCGCGGCCTCCTGTTCGAGGGCCACCTGGACGTCGTGACCAGCGGCGATCCCTCGCGCTGGACGCATCCACCCTTCGGCGCCGACATCGTCGACGGCCGCCTGTACGGGCGGGGGTCCGCCGACATGAAGAGCGGCGTGGCCGCGATGCTCTTCGCCGCCCGCGCACTCGAGGCGGCGGGTGGCTTCCGTGGCCGCGCCGTCGTCGCGGCGCTCGTCGACGAGGAGGGGATGATGATCGGCGCCAAGGACTTCGTCGCCCGTGGTCGCGCGCAGGGCCTCGACGCAGCGATCGTCTGCGAGCCCGAGGAGCGTGAAGTCTGCATCGCGCAGAAGGGCGCGATCCGGGTCCACGTCACGTCCTGGGGGCGGATGGCGCACGGCGCGATGCCCGAGCACGGCCTCAATCCGATCCCGCCGCTGACCACCTTCCTGCATCGGGTTGCCGATCTGCAGGCCGAGCTCCAGGCCACCAACGGCGAGCATCCGCTTCTGGGCCGCGACTACCTAACGCCGACGGTGCTGGTGGCCAACCTCCCGGCCAACCTGAACGTGATCCCCGACCGCGCCTTCGCCTGGCTCGACGTGCGGACCACCCCGGCGACCAACCACGCCTGGCTGCTCGGCCGCCTGCGCGAGCTGCTCGCGCCCGGACTCGAGCTGGAGGTCATCGACGACCGGCCACCGACGGAAACGCCCCGCGACCACCCGGTCGTCCAGGCCGTCCTGGAGGCGCACGAGGCTGTTTACGGCGAAGCCCCGGCCATCGGCGGCGTCCCGGGCTCGACCGACGGCACCATCCTCTGGCGCGACGCCCGCCTGCCGATCGTCACCTACGGGCCAGGCGGCAAGTGGATCGCCCACCAGTACGACGAGTACGTCGAGGTCGAAGAGGTGGTGCGGGCGGCCGAGGTCTACGTGGAGGCCGCGCGCCGGTTCTTGAGCGTCGGGATCGAGTCCAGCAGCAGCCGCGTGTAGTCGTGCCAGGGCGTGCGAAAGATCTCGCGCGTCGGGCCCTCTTCGACGATCCGGCCCCGGCTCATCACGAGCACGCGGTCGGTCATGTGGCGGACCACCGAGAGGTCGTGGGAGACCAGCACCAGCGTCAGGTCGTAGCCCACGCGGAGGTCCTCGAGCAGGTTCAGGATCTGGGCCCGGACGCTGACATCGAGCGCGGATACCGGCTCGTCGCCGATCAGCACCCGAGGCCGCGGAGCCAGGGCGCGGGCGATCGCGATCCGCTGCCGCTGGCCGCCTGAGAACTCATGGGGATAGCGATGCGCCGAGTCGCGCGGCAGCCCCACCGCGTCCAGCAACTCCTCGACCCGTGCCCGGCGGTCGCCTGGCAGCCTCATCACCCGCACCGGCTCGAGAACGATGTCGGCCACGCGCATCCGCGGATCGAGCGCGCTGGCGGGGTCCTGGAAGACCACCTGCACCTCCCGGGTCAGGCTCTGGCCGGAGTAGGTGATCCGGCCCCCATCGGGGCGCTCGAGGCCGAGCAGCAGCTTGATCAGGGTGGTCTTGCCCGAGCCCGACTCGCCGACCAGCCCCAGCGTTTCGCCGCGGTACAGAACGAAGGAGACGTCGTCCACGGCGGTGATCAGCCGCGGCGGCGCCAGCAGGCGCGTGCGCGGCAGCCGGTAGCGCCGGCTGACATGTTCCACGTGGAACAAAGGTTCGCTCTGCCTCATCGATCGCTCCCGACCGGGTGCCAGCAGGCGGTGGGGTGGTCGCCCACCACCGCCAGCGGCGGCATCTCGGCGCACCTCTGGTCCGCCTTTGGGCAGCGGTTCCGGAAGGGGCAGCCGGGCGGAAACTGACCCAGCCCGGGCACCGCGCCCGGGATCGCCCGCAGGTGCCGTCCCTCGACCTCGCGGTCCAGCGGCGGGATGGCGTCGAGCAGCGCCTGCGTGTAGGGGTGGCGCGGGCGGTCGAAAACCTCGCCGACGCTGCCGGTCTCGACGATTCTGCCGCCGTACATCACGAGCACGCGGTCGCAGGTGCTGGCGACCACCGGCAGGTCGTGGGTGATCAAGAGCATGGTCGCGCCGTGCTCGTCGACCAGCTCGTCGAGGAGGCGAAGGATCTGGGCCTGGACGGTGACGTCGAGCGCGGTCGTGGGCTCGTCGGCGACCAGCAGGTCGGGCGAGCAGGCCATCGCCATCGCGATCATCGCCCGCTGCCGCTGGCCGCCCGAGAGCTGGTGCGGATAGGAGCGCATCTTCTCGGCGGGATCCGGGATCCGTACCCGATCCAGGAGCTCGGTCGCTGCTGCCAGCGCCTGGCGGTGCCGGAGACCGCGGTGCACCGTGAGCGGTTCGGCGACCTGGTCCCCGATCCGCATCACCGGGTTGAGCGCGGTCATCGGCTCCTGAAACACCATCGCCAGCCGGTCCCCGCGCAGCTCGCAGAGCTCGTCATCGCTCAGCGCCAGCAGGTCGCGGCCGGCGTAGAGGACGCCGCCCGTCGCGCTCAGACCCTCGGGAAGCAGACCCATCAGGGCCAGCGCGGTGAGGGTCTTACCTGAGCCCGACTCGCCGATCAGGCCCGTGCGCGAGCCGGCCTCCAGTTCAAAGGAGACGCCTCGGACGGCCTCCACGCCGCCCACGCGCACCCTCAGGTCCTCGACCCGCAGCGCCTCCGCCATCAGCCCGGCGCCGGCAAGCGCTCGACCAGCTTGGGGTCGAGGAGGTCGCGAAGGCCGTCGCCGAGGAGGTTGAAGCCGAGCACGCTGAGCGCGATCGCGATACCGGGCCAGAGGGCGAGCAGGGGCGCCTGGTAGAGGTAGTTCTGGCTCTCGCTGAGCATCCGGCCCCAGGAGGCGGCCGGCGGCGGCGTGCCCAGACCGAGGTAGCTGAGCGCGGCCTCGGCCAGGATCGCGACCGCGAAGGCGATCGTCGCCTGGACGATCAGCACGCTCGACACGTTGGGCAGCAGGTGGCGGATCAGGATCCACCAGCCACGGCTGCCGAAGGTCCGGGCAGCCGTCACGTAGTCCATCTCCATCACCTGCAGGCCGGCGCCGCGGACGACCCGCGCGAAGACGGGCACGAACGCGATCCCGATCGCGGCCATCGCGGTAAGGGTGCTGGGCCGGAAGACGGCCGCGAACAGCATCGCGAGCAGGATCGCGGGGAAGGCGAGCAGCACGTCCGCGCCACGCATCGCCACCTCTTCGAGCGGGCCTCGGTAGTAGGCCGCGAGCGCGCCCACCGGCACGCCAATCACGAAAGCGATCACGATGGTGACGATCCCGACCTCCAGCGTGTTGCGGGCCGCGGCCATGATCCGGCTCAGCTCGTCGCGGCCGAACTGGTCGGTGCCCAGCAGGTGGCGGAGGCTCGTCCCCTGGAAGCGGTCCGGAACCACCACGTTGTAGGGATCGGCCGGTGTCCAGACCAGGCTCAGCAGCGCGACCACCACCACCAGCGCCACCAGCGCGCCTCCGATCAGCAGCGAGGGCGGCAGCCGGCGTCTCATCGCGAGCTCCGGATCCGAGGGTCGAGCAAGCGGTAGGAGATGTCGGTCGCGAAGTTGACCACCAGCACCACCGTGGTCAGCAGCATCACCAGATCCTCGACCACGATCAGGTCGCGATTGAGGACGGACTGGAACAGCAGCCGGCCGAGGCCCGGCAGGAAGAAGACGTTCTCGATCACGATCGCGCCGACGAGCAGCGAGGTGAGCTGGATCCCGAGGACTGTGATCACCGGGATGGCGGCGTTGCGAAAGCCGTGCCGGCGCAGGGCCTGCCAGCGGGTCAGGCCCTTGGCCCGAGCGGTGCGGATGAAGTCCTCGCGCTGGACGTCGATCACCGCCGAACGCACGTAGCGGGTGAGGACCGCGCCCTGGACCAGGCCCAACGCTGTGGCCGGCAGCACCAGGCTCCGGAAGGCCGCCACCGGGTCCTCCGACCAGTCGATGAAGCCGCCCGCGGGCAGCAGCCGGAGCTGGACCGCGAACACTGTGGCCAGGAGGAGCCCGGCCCAGAAGCCGGGGATCGCGATCCCACCCAGGCTGAGCGCCGAGATCAGGGCCCCGCTCAGGCTCCGGTAGCGGACGCCGGCGACGACCCCGGCCGGGATCGCGACCGCGAGCGCGATCGCCGCCGAGAGCAAGGCCAGTGGGGCGCTGACCGTGGCCTTGGACAGGATCAGCGGCGCCACCGGCGTCCGGGAGAGGAGCGAGGTGCCGAAGTCGCCGTGCAGCAGCCCACCGATCCAGTCCAGATAGCGAAGCCAGACCGGCTGGTCGAGCCCGAGCTGGTGGCGAAGGATGGCGATGTTCTCCGGCGTCGCGTTGACGCCGAGCAGCGAAGTGGCGACGTCGCCGGGGAGCAGGTTGACCACCGCGAACACGAGGATGGAGGCCGCGAACAGGCTGGCCACCAGCGCGGCCAGCCGGCTCGTTACCAGCAGCGCCACCGGCTCACCGCCTCAGGAGAAGTAAAGGTCTCCCACGTAAAGGGAGGGCGCGACGCCCTGGAGCGAGTAGCCCTGCAGGTTGTGCTTGGTCACCCCCAGGACGTTGCCCGCGAACACCCACGCGTTGTAGGCGTTGTCGGCCAGCGTCTTCTGAATGGCGGTGTAGAGGTTCTTGCGCTTGCCGGCATCGGTCTCGGCGTCGGCCTGCTTGAGCTGCGACGCCAGCGCCGGGTTGTTGACGTGCCAGTAGTACTTGGGGAGCGCGTAGTTGCCGATGTCGCGCTCCTCGGTGTGGTTGATGATCGTGAGGTCGTAGTCCTGGCTGCCCAGGAAAACCTGGGCCAGCCAGCCCGAGAACTGCATCGGGATCACTTTGAGCGTCACCCCGATCGCCTTCAGCTCACTGTTGAGGACGTCGGTGCCGCGGACCGCGTAGGGGAAGTCGGTGATCTGGGCCAGCCTCACCGTCAGATTGGTTTGCCCCGCGTCGGCAAGCAGCTGCTTCGCCTTCTGGACGTCGAACTTGTTCACGCCGGTCTCGTCGACGTAGTAGGGCTCGCCCGCGTTGGGCACCGCGTGACTGCCGATCGGCACCGCGTAGCCGGACACGATGCCGTCGATCCAGGCCTTGCGATCGATGGCGGCGTAGATCGCCTGCCGGACGCGCGCGTCGGCGAGCGGTCCCGACGTGTTGTTGATCGAGACCATCGTCTTGCCCGCGGGCGGGCCGGTGATGACCTTGAAGTTCTGGTTGGACTTGAAGGACTGCACCTGCTCCGGACCGCCGACCTGCCCGATGGCGTCGATGTCGCCCGCCTGCATGGCATTGTTCATCGCGTTGGCGTCGGTGATGAAGCGGAACTCGACGTCCTTCAGCTTCGCCTTCGAGCCCCAGTAGGAGTCGTTGCGCGTCAGCGTCAGGTTCGACTGCGGGTTGTGGGTGACGAACTTGAAGGGCCCGGTGCCGACCGGGACGGTGGCATTGGTGGCGGCGGTCTTGGGGGAGACGATGATCGCGGCGCCGGCGGTCATGTGGAAGAGCCAGTTGTCGCTGTACTGGCTGAGCACGACCTTGACCGTGTGGTCGTCAACCACGGTGACGCTGGTCACCGGCTGGAAGTAGTCGGCGTGGGGGTTGACCGGCTTGGTGGTCGGGTCTTTGGCCCGATCCCACGAGAATTTCACGTCCTGCGCGGTGAAGGACGAGCCGTCGTGGAACGTCACCCCGGGCTGGAGGTGGAAGGTGAAGGTGGTGCCGTCCGAGCTGACGTCCCAGCTCTTGGCGAGCTGGGGCACGATCTTGCCGTTCTGGTCGAGGCGGACCAGGCCCTCGTACACGTTGTCGCGGAGCAGGACGTAGATGGAGGCGGTGGCCGCCGCGGTGGGGTCGAGCGCGGTCGGCTCCTGGACGATCCCGATGATGGCCTTGGTCTTGGTCGAGACCTGGGGTGTCGAGCTGCTGGTGCAGGCGGCGATCAGTGAGGAGGCCGCGGGGAGGCTGATGCCGAGGATCCCCAACCGGCGCAGCGCCTCGCGCCGCGTGATCCTTCCGCTGACCAGCCTCTCCAGCTGCCGGACGACCTCGGCGTCGCGCCGCAGCTCCTGCTCGTCCATGTCCCGGACGGATGCTACAACGGCGGGGTGAACCGCCCATCCTGGGCGAGCCAGCCGCCGTCGACGACCAGGTAGGAGCCGGTCACGTAGCTGCCGGCGTCGGAGCACAGGAAGACCACCGCGCCGACCATCTCGGAGGGCTGGGCCCAGCGGCCGAGCGCGCTCTTCTGCGCGTAGGCGCCGTACCAGTCGGGGTGGCTCTTGATCTGCGCGGTGAGCGGCGTCTCGACCACCCCCGGCGCGACCGCGTTGACGCGCACGCCCCGCGGCCCCAGCTCGGACGCGAGCGTGCGGGCAAGCTGGAGCGCGCCCGCCTTGGTGGCGGCGTAGACAGATTGGCCAGGTTCCACGACCTGGGCGCGGATCGAGGAGAACACCACGATGCTGCCGCCGCGCCCCGCGTCCGCCATGGCCTGGCCGAAGTCGCGCATCAGCCGGAAGGTCCCGACCAGGTTGAGGTCGATCACGCGGCGGACGTCGTCGTCGGTGAGCTGGCTGGCCGGCTTGCGGACGTTGATCGCGGGGGTGATGACGAGGGCGTGGGGAGGACCAACCTGCTGGAGCGCGTTGGCGCAGGAGTCGTGATCGCGCATGTCGAGCGCAAGCGGCTTCGATTCGCCGCCGTCGCGAGCGATCGCCTCCGCTGTGCGCTCAGCCGCCTCCAGGTTTAGGTCGGCGCAGACGACGTGGGCACCGAAGGCGGCGAGGCCGTGAGCCGAGGCCTCGCCGATTCCGCTCGCCGCGCCTACCACCAGCGCGGTGCGGCCGCTGAGGTCGAACAGCTTCTGGTATTCGCGCATGAGGGAAAGCTACGCTGCAGCCGGCATGCGTCGCGCCCTACTGGTGCTCGCAGCGGTCGCCTCGGCTTACCTCGTGGCCGCCTGGCTCGTCCAACCGGGCTTTTTCGACGGTCCCCTCAACGCGCCCAGCTACCGGTGGCTCAGTCCGCCGCCGGGCGTCGTGTCTGCGGGGGCACCCCTCGGCGGCCATGGCAGCATCCCGCTGCGCGGCGGCCAGAGCGAGCCGGCCAGTGTCTTCACCGGCGAGGCGCCGCCGCAGGTTGCGGTTTCGCTGCTGCCCGGCAGCTTTGAGGCCGCCACCGAGGTCGAGATCCGCCCGGTCGCGGGTAAGCCGCCTCCCGCCGGCCAGGTCTGCGTCACGAACATCTACCTGGTCACGGCCAGCCGTCCCCTGCGGAAGGAGGCCGTCGTGGCGCTCGAGTACTCGAGTCAGCTGCCGGATCCGAGCGCGGTCTACTGGTCGCCCGACCGCGAAGCGGGATGGAGCCCGCTGGCCAACAGCCGGGCCAACGGCGACTGGTACATCTGGGCGCGCTCGACCCAGTTCGGCTACTTCGTGGCCTGCTACCCCTCGGGCGCGATCGCCGGTCCGCGGCTCTCCGGCCAGACGCTCCCGATCATCGTCGCCCTCGGGATCGTTCTGGTGCTGGTGGCGGGGATCCCGCTGGCGGTTCTGCGCCGGGCCCGCTGACGCGCGCCGGGCACGCGGTTTCCTGCACACTTGAGGTACGAAAGCTGACAGCCGGAATGTCCGGTCGTTCTTGCGTATTGCCCTCCTCGCGTATAGAGGCAATCCGCACTCCGGGGGGCAGGGCGTCTACGTCCGCCATCTCAGTCGTGCCCTCGCGCGCCTGGGGCACCGCGTTGAGGTCCTTAGCGGGCCGCCCTACCCCGACCTCGCTCCCGAGGTTCCGCTTACGCGGCTCGAAAGCCTCGATCTCTACCGACCAGACGATCCCTTCCGGCGGGCACGGCCGATCCGCGGTGCGATCGACCTGCTCGAGTTCGGGACCATGTGCGTCGGCGGCTTTCCGGAGCCGCTGACCTTCAGCCTGCGCGCCTGGCGGCATCTGCGCCGGCGCACCGAAGACTTCGACGTCGTCCACGACAACCAGTCGCTGGCCTATGGCTTGCTCGCGATCGAGCGCGCGGGCCTGCCGGTGGTCGCCACAGTGCACCACCCGATCGCGATCGACCGCCGGCTCGAGCTGGCGGCCGCACCCGGCTGGCAGCGGCGCACCGCCCTCCGCCGTTGGTACTCCTTCGTCCGCATGCAGCGGCGGGTGGCGCCGCGATTGCGGCGCGTGATCACGGTTTCGACCCAGGCGCGCGATGACATCGTCCAGGAGCTCGGCGTCGCCCGCGAGCGCGCGGCGGTGATTCCCAACGGTGTCGACGCCACCACCTTCCGGCCCCTGCCCGGCAGGCGCATTCCCGGGCGCGTGCTCACGACCGCGAGCGCCGACGTGCCGCTCAAGGGCTTGGTGTCGCTGCTGGAAGCGATGGCCCGCGTACGCGGCAACGGCGCTCCGGGCGCCGAGCTGGTGGTGGTCGGCAAGGCGCGGCCCAACGGCGCCGCCAGCGCCGCAATCGCCCGCTTCGGCCTCCAGAACAGCGTCCGCTTCGTCACCGGCGTCGAGGAGTCGGAGCTGGTGCGCCTCTACTCGGAAGCCGAGGTGGCGGTGGTGCCCAGCCTCTACGAGGGGTTCTCGCTGCCGGCGGTCGAGGCGATGGCGTGCGCGGTGCCGGTGGTGGCGACCACCGCCGGCGCGCTGCCCGAGGTCATCGGTCGCGACGGCGAGACCGGCTTCCTGGTACCGCCCGGGGACCCCCCGGCCCTGGCCAGGGCGATCAGCCGAGCCCTCGAAGACCGCGACCTCAGCCGCCGGCTGGGCGCCTCCGGGCGCGCGCGTGTCCTCGAGCGCTTCAGCTGGGAGCGGGCCGCCCAGGCAACCGTCGAGCAGTACCGGCAGGCCATCGGCCAGTGCTGACCATCGACTACGACCGCCTTGGGGTCGCTGGCGGGCAGCTGGTGCTCGACCTCGGCTGCGGGACCGGCCGGCACGCCTTTGAGGTGCTCCGGCGCGGGGCGCGCGTGGTAGCCCTCGACCTCGGCGCTGAGGACCTGCGCCAGGCGCGCGACTGGATGGGTGCCATGGCTGCGGCCGGGGAAAGCGCGGCGGCGGGCCACGCGGTCCGCGCCGACGGGCGCCTCCTGCCCTTCGCGGATGCGACCTTCGACCGGGTGATCGTCTCCGAGGTTCTCGAGCACGTTCCCGAGGACGAGTCGGTTCTGCGCGAGATCCGCCGCGTCTTGCGGCCGGAAGGGCGCGTCGCCGCCAGCGTTCCGCGCTGGTTCCCCGAGCGCATTTGCTGGGCGCTCTCCGAGGAGTACCACAGCAACCCAGGTGGTCACGTGCGGGTCTATCGCGCCAGCGAGCTGGCCGCCAAGCTGGGTCGAGCCGGCTTTCGCGTGCTCGAGGCCGACACCCACCACGCGCACGCCCTGCACGCGCCCTACTGGTGGCTCCGCTGCGCCGTCGGTCTGGCCAACGACGCCCATCCGCTGACCCGCGCCTACCACCGCCTGCTGGTCTGGGACATCACCGCGCGGCCGGCCGTAACGCAGGGCCTCGACCGCGCGCTGAATCCGCTGCTCGGAAAGTCCGTCGTTCTCTATGCATCGAATGCGGGCTGATCTGCGCGCCACGGCGCGCGCGATTGCCGGCATCCAGCTCCGCGACGGTTCCATCCCCTACTACGCAGAGGGGCCGGTCGACCCATGGGACCACATCGAAGCGGCGATGGCGCTTGATGCCGCCGGCTACCGGTGCGAATCCGAGCGCGCCTACCTCTGGCTGGCCGGCAGCCAGAGGCTCGACGGCTCCTGGCCCTCGCGGCTCTGCGGCGGGCGGATCGAGGACCCGACGGCCGACGCCAACTTCGCCGCCTACGCCGCCGCCGGGCTCTGGCACCACGTGCTCGCCACCGGCGACGAGAGCCTGCTCGAGGAGCTCTGGCCGACTCTCGAGCGCGCCGTCGACTTCGCGCTCGGGCTGCAGGCGCCGGGCGGCGAGATCCGGTGGTCGCGAGACGCCGCCGGACGCCCCTGGCCGGGCGCCCTTCTGACCTCTTGCTCCTGCATCCATCTCAGCCTTCATTGCGCGGTCGCCGCCGCCGGCCGGCTTGGCTACGAGCGAACCCACTGGGAGCTTGCGGCGGCCCGCCTCGGAGAGGCGATTCGCTCCCGGCCGGAAGCCTTCGAGGACAAGTCCCGCTACGCGATGGACTGGTACTACCCGGTGCTGGGCGGCGCGGTTCGGGGGGAGGCGGCGCGGCGCCGGCTGCTGGAGCGCTGGGACGAGTTCGTCGTGGTCGGCCTCGGCTGCCGCTGCGTTTCCGACCGGCCCTGGGTGACGGCGGCCGAGAGCAGCGAGCTCGTGATGGCCCTCGACCTCGCGGGGCTGACGGCCGAGGCCCGCGAGGTCTTCGACTGGGTCCAGCGGCTGCGCGCCCCCTCCGCCGCCTACTGGACCGGGATCACATTTCCTGACGGCTTGATCTGGCCCGAGGAGCAGCCGGCGTGGACCGCGGGAGCCGTCGTCCTGGCCGGTGCCCTGCTCGAGGGCGATCGAGCGACCAACGGACTGTTCACCGCCGCCGAGACCGCCGAAGCGCTGGAGACGGTCGCCTGAGCACCCGCAGTGACCCGCAGCCGTGCGTCTCGAGGAAGCCTTCGGCCAGAGCGCGCTCGTAGATCACAAAGGGCGGGCGGCCGCCGTCTCGGGGATCGGGGAACACGTCATGGATGGCGAGCAGGCCGCCCACGATCACCCACGGCGACCAGCCGGCGTAATCGGCATCGGCAGCGGCCTGGCTGTGTCCGCCGTCGAGGAACACGAGCGCCAGAGGCGTCCGCCAATGGGAGGCCAACCGCGCCGACTCCGCCACTACCGGCACCACCCAACCTTCGAGTCCGGCTGCTCCTAGCGTCCGCCGGAAGCAGGGCAGGGTGTCGACCTCGCCATCCTCGGCGGCCAACTTCGGGTCGTGGTACTGCTGGCCCGGCTGGTGCTCTTCGGATCCACGGTGATGGTCGACGCTGAAGAGCAGGCCGTCCCGATCGCGCGCGGCGCCTCCGAGGTAGAGCGCGGACAGCCCGCAATAGCTTCCAATCTCCAGCAGCGGCGCCTGACCGGCGACTCCGAGGGCGGCTTCGTACAGAGCCAACCCCTCGGCCTCGGGCATGAATCCGGGCGTCCGCCGGGCTAGCTCGCGAAGGCCAGGATCCACGCTCGCCACGGTAGCAAACCTACCTTGCGACTTGTAGAAAACCCAACAGTCTCGCTATCATATTGTTTATGCGCTGTCTCGTGCAGGCGTATCAGCGCGTCTGGCTTCGATGGCAGATCGGCGCTCAGCAGCCCCGCGTGGCGATCGCGCTCGCGGTCGGGGTCGCCGTGGTGCTCGCCATCTATATCGCCTTTCTGATCGTCACCCAGCGACTGCCGGGCCGGTAGTCAGTCGGGAACCGCGTCCAGGATCCGATCCCACACGGCGTCGACGGTGACGCACGTCTGCAGCTGAGCCGCGACCCCGGACTGTGAGGGCGGCGGGGGACCCCAGAAGCGATTCCAGGTGCGCTCGCTGACGACCCGGTAGTTGTGGGCGGTGCCATTGCCGTCGAAGTAGGTGAGGATCGAGCCGGGCTTGAGGTCGAGCGTCGAGGTGAAGGGCCCCGGGTTGTGGCCGATGAAGTATTCGACCCCGCCGATGCAGGTGTCGACGGCTGCGCCCGAGTAGCCGAGCTGGGCCTTCCCGCTGCAGTCGCCGTAGACGCCGACCGGGACGTCGAGGCCGACCTGGTCGCTGATCAGCCGGTTCTGAGGCGGCGGCGCCGGGGCGGTGATCCACTCTTTGGGCTCGCGAATCGTCGGGGCGGGCGCCGGCGCTTGAGCGGCTAGCAGGAACGCCGCCAGGGAGAAGAGGTGAAGCACGACGATCGACCCTAAGGAGCCATCCCCGGCCGGCCCACGCGATCGCCGCGAAGGCTTGTTAAATCCCGCTAACTCAGTGCTGGCATCCCCGACAAAAATTCGTCGGTTCGCGGTTGGACCCCAGCTGGCTGATCCGGTGGCCGCAGCGCGGGCAGTTCTGTCCGCCCTTGGCGTGAACCTTCATGAACTTGCGGTCCTGCTTCGACTCGTCGTAGTCGGGGTTGGCCAGGATCGCCTCGACCGCCCGTGCGAGCACTGAAGGCACCGCCTCGAACAGGGCCGTCTCTTCTTCGGGCTTGAGGCTCGAGCGCCGGCGCAGCGGCAGCAGCTGCGCCTCCCAGAGGACCTCGTCCGAGTAGGCGTTGCCGATGCCGGCGACGAAGGCCTGGTTGCGAAGCAGGTCCTTGAGCTCGTCGCGGTAGCGGCGGAGGCGCTTGCGGAACTCGTCGAAGCCCATCTCCGCGACCGCGTCAGCCTCGGGACCGATCTCCGCCCAGCCCGGCACGTCGCGCTCGGGATCGGCCGTCCAGTAGATGCGGCCCATGTCCCGGAAGTCCAGGTAGCGGAGCTCGGCGCCGCCCTCGAGCCGGATCGTGAAGACGAGCTGGCCCGCCCGCGCCTCGCCCGGCTCGGCGAGCTGGAAGCGGCCGCCCAGCATCGGGTTGACGATCAGCGAGCTCGGCTCGCCGCCGCGGACCAGCTCGGTGTCGAAGCAGAGGTGCTTGCCCCGGCGCCAGGTGCGGAGCAAGCGCCGGTAGGGGACCTCGCGCTCGAATTCCTCCACCGGGTAGCGGAGGAGGTGCGCCTTGCGCTGTTCGACCTCACAGCCGGTCGCGATGGCGCCCTCGAGTTGCGGACCGAGCGTGATCCGCAGGGCCTCCAGCTCGGGCAATTCAGGCATTGATGGACAGTTTCTTCCCCTCAGTCCGGGGGTACACAAAAACCAACATGCGTTTGGACCGATTCACCGAGAAAGCACAGGAGGCCCTGCAGGCCGCCGCCCAGGCCGCGACCGAGCGCGGCCAGCAGGCGATCGAGCCTGAGCACCTGCTGCTCACCCTGCTCGCCCAGCCGGAGGGCATCGCCACTCCCCTGCTCGAAGCGGCCGGCGCCCAGACGCGGGCGATCCAGCCCGCGCTCATTTCCGAAGTCGAACGGCTGCCCCGTGTAAGCGGCGGCCAGCCCTACATCTCGAACGACCTCAGCCGCGTCCTCGACCAGGCCGGGCGCGAGGCTGAGCAGCTCAAGGACGAGTACATCTCGACCGAGCACCTCCTGCTGGCGATGGCCGACCGCCCCGCCCTCGAGGCCAACGGGCTGAGTCGCGACAGCCTGCTCGCCGCCCTGCGCAAGGTGCGCGGCAACCGCCGCGTGGTCGACCAGAACCCGGAGTCGAAGTACCAGGCGCTGGACAAGTACGGGCGCGACCTCACCCAGCTCGCCGCGGCCGGCAAGCTCGACCCGGTCATCGGCCGCGACGAGGAGATCCGGCGCGTGATCCAGGTGCTCAGCCGCCGGACCAAGAACAACCCGGTCTTGATCGGCGAGCCGGGCGTGGGCAAGACTGCGATCGCGGAAGGCCTCGCTCAGCGGATCACTGCCGGTGACGTGCCCGAGAGCCTCAAGGGCCGCCGGGTGGTCGCGCTCGACCTGGGCGCGCTGGTCGCCGGGGCCAAGTTCCGGGGCGAGTTCGAGGACCGTCTGAAGGCGGTGCTGAAGGATGTCCAGGACGCCGAGGGCCAGGTCATCCTCTTCATCGACGAGCTGCACACGCTGGTCGGCGCCGGCGCCGCCGAGGGCGCGATGGACGCCGCCAACCTGCTCAAGCCCGCGCTGGCGCGGGGCGAGCTGCGGGCGATCGGCGCCACCACGCTCGATGAGTACCGCAAGCACATCGAGAAGGATGCCGCCCTCGAGCGGCGCTTCCAGCCGGTGCTGGTCGACCAGCCCACGGTGGAGGACACGATCTCGATCCTCCGCGGCCTGCGCGAGCGCTATGAGGTCCACCACGGCGTCCGCATCAAGGACTCGGCGCTGGTGGCGGCCGCGATGCTCTCGCACCGCTACATCACCGACCGCTTTCTGCCCGACAAGGCGATCGACCTGGTCGACGAGGCGGCGGCGCGGCTGCGGATGGAGATCGACTCGATGCCCGCCGAGCTGGACGAGCTCGAGCGTCAGATCCGGCAGCTCGAGATCGAGCGGGCGGCGCTCCAGAAGGAGTCCGACGCCGCTTCCCGGGAGCGCCTGGCGTCGCTCGAGAAGCAGCTGGCTTCGCTCTCTGAGGAGCGCGACGCGCTGCGCTCGCGCTGGGACCGGGAAAAGCAGGTCATCCAGCGGCTGCGCGAGCTCAAGAGCAAGCTCGAAGAGGCTCGCCACGAGGCCGAGCGCGCGGAACGGGCAGCCGACTTCGAGAAGGCGGCCAGGATCCGCTACGGCGAAGTGGTCGAGCTCGAGAAGCAGCTGGCCGCGGCCAACGACGAGCTGGTCGAGCTGCAGGGCTCCGGCGGCGCGCTGCTCAAGGAGGAGGTCGACGAGGAGGACATCGCCGCCATCGTCAGCCGCTGGACCGGCGTGCCGGTGAGCCGGATGATGGAGGGCGAGATCCAGAAGCTGCTCCAGATGGAGCAGCGGCTGCACGACCGCGTCGTCGGCCAGAACGAGGCCGTGGAGGCGGTCGCCAACGCGGTGCGCCGGTCACGGAGCGGGCTCTCCGATCCCAACCGGCCGGTCGGCTCCTTCATCTTCCTGGGGCCCACCGGAGTCGGCAAAACCGAGCTGGCCCGGGCCCTGGCCGAGTTCCTGTTCGACGACGAGCAGGCGCTGGTCCGGCTCGACATGTCTGAGTACCAGGAGAAGCACACGGTGGCCCGGATGATCGGCGCCCCACCCGGCTACGTCGGCTACGACGAGGGCGGTCCGCTGACCGAGGCGGTTCGCCGGCGGCCTTACACCGTGATCCTCTTCGACGAGATCGAGAAGGCGCACCCGGACGTCTTCAACGTCCTGCTCCAGATCCTCGACGATGGCCGCCTCACCGACGGCCAGGGACGGACCGTCGACTTCCGCAACGCGGTCCTCATCATGACCTCGAACCTGGGCAGCCAGAAGATCATCGACATGGCCAACCGAGACTTCGACGATGTGCGCGAGGCGGTCCTCGGAGTCCTCCAGGAGCACTTCCGGCCCGAGTTCCTGAACCGCGTTGACGAGGTCATCGTCTTCCGCCAGCTGAGCCGCGACGAGCTGACCGCGATCGTCGACATCCAGCTGGCGCGGCTCGAGAAGCGGCTGGCCGAGCGCCGGATCGGGCTGCGCGTCACCGACGAGGCGAGGGAGCTGCTCGCCGAGCGCGGATGGGACCCGGTCTACGGGGCGCGGCCGCTCAAGCGGACGATCCAGAAGCTGGTCCAGGACCGCCTGGCGATGCTGATTCTCGAAGGTGTGTTCCGCGAGGGGGACACGGTCGAGGTCGGGGCCGGCTCCGGTGAGTTGACCTTCGAAAAGGCCCGCGAGCCGGTCGTGGTCTGAGTGAGTAGCGGACTTTAGTGGCGGCGGAGGTGGAGGGCGACATCGATCCGGTCGTCGAACTTCCACTCTGCCTCGCAGCGCCAGACCTGGTCCAGCAGCGCTTCGAGCTGAGTCTGAAGGTCCGGCGAGTCGACCGGTCGGGAAGCCACATCAAACGCTGGCCGGACGGTCCGACGCTTGGTTTTCGGAAGCATCATTTTGCCTTCGCCAGTACTTAACGCCAGACCCGGCCCGTCCCTGCCCACTCAATTACGGGGAATTTTCAAAGCATTTGTTAGAGATGCGCCCCGTACTGCACCACCTGCTGGAAGGTGGGCCGGTTCTGCCAGGGAATGTTCGGCACTGAGGCCACGCCAACCACCTGGAACTGGATGTCGTCGGCGGCCGGATTGCACTGGCCGCTACCGGTGTTGCGGCGGGCGCAGGTCCAGGCATTGGGATCACTCGAGTGGTAGGCGCTGGTGAGGGCGTCGATCGAACCCTGGATTGCCGCGATCAGCGCCTGCTGGCAGGCGCCGAGGCTGCCCGAGCCGCAATAGCTCTGCGAGTAAGGGTTGGCGATCGCCGGATTGACCGCCTGCCGGAAGGACCGCTGCAGGTAGCCTTCCCAGCCGCCGTCGTAGGCCGAGCCACGCGCGCCCGGCGGATTGTTGATGGGGAGGAGGCTGGTCAACTCTCCGTAGCCCGCCGATCCCAGCCAGGGATCGAAGACCGCGTGCGTCAAGCGTGGATAGAGCTGGTCCATGATCGCCACCGCGTTGCCCTGCTCATAGGCGCCGGACCCGCTGCGATCACGGCGATGGGCGCCGGCTGACGCCCAGGCGTCGAGAATCGACAGCACCTGGCTCTGCTGGACGGTCATGGGAGCTCCGGCGAGCACTGCCTCCATCTGCTTGACCAGCTGCGAGCCGTCGAGGTCGACCGTGGCTGCGTCCTCCATCGCATTGACCACGTCCACCGGCTGTGCGCCGCCGCGCGAGACCAGCGCCTGCAGCCGGTCGCTGAGGGACTGCGACCGGTAGACCGGTCCGTAGGCGAAGTTGCTGTCGGCGGCCGAGAAGCCCGGCGCCGGCTTGTTGTTCCAGTTCGCCATGAACCCCGCGGGCGGATCGACGGCTCTCGGATGGGGGTCGGAAGAGCTCAGGTTGGCCGGCGCGAACCCCTGCCACTCCCACCGGCCGGTGCCCCAGCTCGGGAAGTTGGGGTCGACGCCCGAAGCCCGGACCGGCAGGCGCCCGGACATGTAGTAGGCGATGTCCTTGCTGTCGACGTAGAACCAGTTGAAGGTGCCCGTCTCCTTTCCCGCCGCGAGCTGGAAGTCATGGGCGGAACGGATGACATCGGGGTCGTTCCAGTTGAGGAAAGCGGCGACCGCGCCCAGCTCGTCGAACCACGTCGAGCGCTGAGCCGAAATCGCGACTGGCACCGGGGTCCCGGTGGCGGGATCGATGGCGGTGGTCCGGCCGACCACCGGCCCGTGCACCGTGCGCTCGATCTGGATCGTCACCACTGAAGGCGGGTTGGGGCCCCCAGCCGAAGTCTTGGCGACCTGGCGGTCGGTCCGCTCGTACATCGGCGTGCACTTGCCGTTGAAGAGGTAAGACGTGCTCTGGAGCGTCGCCGGTGAGCCGTCAGGGTTGCAGAGCCGCTCGGCCCGCTGGTCGATGATGTCGGCGCCGGCCGAGGTGGCGCTCCAGGCGTAATCGGGGCCGCGTCCAAGCTCGACGTAAACCTCGGTGCCCGGGAAGGCCGCGCCGCGGGCCGAGATGCCCGGGCCGTGGAGGTCCTCCTCGTGCAGGATCTGGGGGTCGAGATACCCGGTCTGGGGTCCGAAGACCGCGACCGGGTGACCCGTCGCGGTGGCCCCCGCCCCGAGCAGCAGCGCGTTGCTGGCGTGGTGGTTGGGACTCAGCACGAAGCTGAGGTCGACCGCGACCGGCCCGACCGCGATCTGGCCCAGGCCGGGATTGGCGGCGGGCGGCGGCCCACCGTCGCAGAAGCTGCTCTGCGGGCGGCCGGTGGGCATCGCGATCGCCGCCGGATTGACGCTGGTGACCTGTTGGTAGGGGAACGACTGCGGAATCGTCACGATCGCCTCGGGGTCGTTTTGGGAGCGCAGGTCGTGCCAGATGGCGGCGCCCTTGGTGGTCCCGTAGCGCTGCGTCAAAGTCTCGTAGAGCAGGGCCGAGTCGACCTCGTCGCCGCCGCCGACGGCGAAGATGGCCTGGACCAGCGTCGCCACGGCGACGATGTCGGTCAGCTTCCACGGCGCCGGCACCTCCTGCAGGGCGGGGTATTCGGCGGGCAGCTTGTTGGGGTCGGCGAGCGCCTCCGTGATGTATTGGTTGACACCGTCGACGTAGCCCTGCGCGTCCGCGTAGACCTGCTGG
>DASUWN010000015.1:0-28580 GCA_036378395.1 Candidatus Dormiibacterota bacterium
CCACCCGCCTCGGCAGCCTCTTGAACGTCTCATGGATCTCCGGCGGGCGCCTCCCGCGCCAAACTCCTGCCTCGATCTAAACGAAGCGCCGTCACCTATCCCATCGGCTGCCGAAAAGGCCTTCGGCAACAGGCCCTCTGCGGCTTCCACCACCGCCGCTACCACGCCGGTGCTTTCACCATCGGCTGGGAAGCCGACGAACTCGTCTTCCGGCGGCCGGACGGCTCCAAGATCGAGCCGCCCGAACTGCCTCCGCCGCAGCCACTCAATCCGCAGGGGCGCCCGCGCGCCGGGTGGCACGGCGAGCGCGTGTCGCTCGACGACGCGATCTACGCGCTCGACCTCAGCGGCTAGACCCCAGCATCGATCGGCGTCTCCGGCGGCCCGTCCCGCAGCAGCCGCTCGAGCAGGCGGCCCAGCTGCCGGGGGGCGAAGTCCTCGCTAGAAGCGAGGATCTCGGCCACCGTCCACCAGCGGTGCTCGCCCATGACCTCCACCTCCTCGGCGGTCCACCCGGCGTTGGAGACCTCGAAGCGCGGCACCCGGGCCATGAAGTAGCGCTCCTGCTGGAGGTAGCGCTTCCTCTTCCAGTCGAACTCGTGCTCGCGCGTCCACACGCAGAGCCCGAGCGTCGCCTCCGAGAAGCCGCACTCCTCGGCCAGCTCGCGCAGCGCCGCCTCCTCGTGCGACTCCCCGGGATCGAGCGCGCCGCCCGGCGTCAGCCACCATGAGGCGCCCGGCCGGACCACCGAGTTGAACTTGAAGAGCAGAACGTGGTGGTCGGGGTCGAGCACGATCACCCGCGCCGCCGGACGCGGGACGACGATCATCGAAGCTGCGAGGAGGCGACCGCGCTCACGATCACGTTGGTCTGCCCGCTCGCGTCGCTGAACATGAATGCCGGCTCCAGGTAGCCGTAGACGCCGTCGAAGGCGACCACGTAGACCAGCCTGACCTGCGTCAGCCGGACGCTGACCGCGTCCGCCGCGTTGCTGGAGAGCGCGCTCAGCTCCTCGCGGACCTGCTGGATGCTGGCTCCCGCATAGGTGGCGGTCTGGTAGCCGAGCATCAGCGGCACCGACGTCATGTAGACGGCGCCGTCCGCGCCGACGCCCACGCTCAAGCCCTGCACCGTCCCATCCAATGCCACCTCGTCGGCCCCATCGACCAGCCGCACATAGGTCACCGTCGACCCGCGAACGTCGACCCGGTCCGGCTGCGGCGGGTGCAGGTTGTTGGCCGCGATGTAGGCATCGGCCGTCTGGCGAGCCGCATCCGGGGCCGGGACGCCAGAGGCGGCGCCGAACCTGGTCACCTGGCGCGGCTCCCAGCCCCGCGCCGAGTCCGTACCCGAGACGCCGGCGGGCAGGCTGGCCGGCTCCTGGTAGCGCAGCACCGGATAGCTCGCCTGGAGCGGCACCTCGGGCTGGACCTGGAGATGCAGCGGCCGCGCCGGCCGCGTGATCGCCGGCCGCGGCACCGCGCCGAACCCCGTCCCAGCCGGCAGGGCCGCCGACCGCGCCCCGCCCCCCGCCGCCGGCGCCGCCTGGTGGCTGACGAGCGGCGCGCTGCTCGTGCCCGCGCCACCCCCGTGCCCGACGCTCAAAAGCAGTCCAGCCACGCCCACGACGACCACAAACACCGCCGCCAAACCCGCCGCGGGGGTAAACCACGACGCCTGCCACCAACGGCGGCGGCCACCCACTCCGATCCGCCCCCACAGCTCGTCCTCGAACCCCAGCCGCGGCCGGCTGGCCTGAAAGGCGTGGTCGAGCCGCCGCTGGAGCTCCTCGAGCTCGCGATCTTCCGGACTCACAGCAACCCCTTCGAAGCCGCCTGCTCGCGCAGCGCGCGCAGCGTCCGGTGGTAGAGCATCTTGCAGGCGTCCTCGCTGGCTTCCATCAGCTCGCCGACCTCGGCAAACGAGAGCCCCGAGTGGCGCAGCGAGATCACCTGCCGCTGCCGATCCGGGAGCAGAGCCACCAGCTCCAATAGGGCCGCGTGCTCCAAGCGCTCGAGAGCCATCACCGAAGGGTCCTCGACCGCCTCCGGCTCGTGCGCGACCGCCGCCGCCAGCCGCTGCTTCCGACCCGACCCCCGCAAGTGGTCGAGCGCCGCATTGCGCGCGATTCGGAACAGCCAGGAGGCGGGGGTGGCACCGACCGGCTCATAGCGCGGGTAGGCCTCGTAGGCCTTGATGAAGACCTGTGCCGTCACGTCCTCCGCATCGGCGGCGTTACCGACCTGCGCGCGCACGTACGCATAGATTCGATTGACAAAGTCCCGATAGAGCTCTTCGAAGGGCGGCTTGCTCGGGACCGACACGCGGGGAGATGGTAAGCAGCCATCCCCGATCGAACGCCCATCACCGGCACTCAGTAACGTGAGGGCGTGCCTGCCGTCGCCACCTCGGCCTTCCTCCGCGCCGCGCGCCGGGAGCCGCTTGAGCGGACACCGATCTGGCTCATGCGCCAGGCCGGCCGCTCGCTGCCCGAGTACCGGAAGCTGCGCGAGCGCTGGAAGCTGGTCGAGATCGTCGCCCAGCCCGAGCTCTGCGCCGAGGTCACGCTGCAGCCGGTCCGCCGCCTGGGCGTCGACGCGGCGGTGATGTTCGCCGACATCATGCTGCCGGTCGCCGGGATGGGCGTCGAGTTCGAGCTGGTCGAGGACGTCGGGCCCGTGATCGCCAGCCCGGTCCGCAGCGCGGACGACGTCGCGCGCCTCCAGGTGCCCGATCCACGCGAATCGGTGCCGCAGGTCCTGGCCGCGATCCGCCAGGTGGCGGCCGAGTCGCCGGTGCCCGTGATCTGCTTCACCGGCGGTCCCTTCACGCTGGCCAGCTACCTGATCGAGGGCCGGCCGACGCGCGACTTCAAGCTCGTCAAGGCGTTCATGTACCAGGAGCCGGAGGCGTTCGACCTCCTCCTGCAAAAGCTGTCCCAGATGGCCGCCGGCTACCTCAAGGCTCAGGTCGACGCCGGCGCCCAGGCCCTCCAGGTCTTCGACAGCTGGATGGGCGCGCTCGCGGTCGAGGACTACGAGACCCGCGTCCTCCCTCACACGCGCGCGATCTTTAGATCCACGGCGTCGCTGGGGGTGCCCCGCATCCACTTCGGCACCAACACCGGCGGCCTGCTCGAGCTGATGGCCGCCGCCGGACCGGACGTCGTCTCGGTGGACTGGCACGTGCCGCTCGACATCGCCTGGGGCCGGATCGGCGAGCTCGGCATCCAGGGCAACCTCGAGCCGGCGGTGCTGCTCGGCCCCCGCCGGCTGGTCGTCGAGCGCGCGCGCGACGTCCTCCGGCGTGCCCACGGCCGCCCCGGCCACATCTTCAACCTCGGCCATGGGGTCTTGCCCGAGACGCCGCTCGAGAACCTGCAGGCGCTGGTCGAGACCGTGCACGAATGGCGGACCTGAACCAGAAGCCGGCCGTCGTCCTGATGGCCTACGGGTCGCCGCGCGACGAATCCGAGGTCGAGGCCTACTACACCCACATCCGCCACGGCCGCCCGCCGTCCCCGGAGGCGCTCCAGGACCTGCTCGACCGCTATCGCGCGATCGGCTTCTCGCCGCTCGACCGCATCACCCGCGCGCAAGCGAAGGCGTTGAGCGAGCGGGCCGCCATCCCCGCCTACGTCGGCTACAAGCACACCGCTCCCTTCATCGCCGAAGCGGCGCTGGAAGCCGCCGGCGACGGCGTCGACGGCCTGATCGGAATCCCGCTGGCACCCCACTACGCCGGGATGTCGCTCGGCACCTACGAGCGCGAGCTGCGCGAGGCCTGGACCGGGCGCCTGCTCTTCGTGTCCGGCTTCCACGACCACCCGGCCTTCATCGGCGCGGTGTGCGGCCTGCTCCGGGAAGCGCTGCGTGACTTCCAACCCGACCGGCTCTTCTTCACCGCCCACAGCCTGCCGGCGCGGATCCTGGCCGAGGGCGACCCCTACCGCGACCAGCTGCTGGCCAGCTGCGAGCTGGTCGCCGAAGCGATGCCGCTGCCGCCCTGGGAGTTCGCCTTCCAACGCGCCAGCCACACCGGCGAGCCCTGGCTCGGCCCCGACCTCCTGGAGGTGCTGGAGACCGCCCGGGAGTCGGGCGCCGGGCGGGTGCTGGTGTGCCCGATCGGGTTCGTGGCCGAGCACCTCGAGATCCTCTACGACATCGACCTCGAGGCCGCCGGCTTCGCCCGCGAGCACGGGCTGGAGCTGCGGCGCACCGCCGCCTTCGACGACCGGCCGGAGTTCATCGCGCTGCTGGCGGCGCTGGTCGAAGAAGCCCGGGCCGACCTCTTCGTTTAACCCTAGAAGGGCAGGGCGGCCAGGTCGGGCTCCTTCCAGCCGGTGCGGGCCTCGTCGCTGAACATCGCCTGCCGGCTCCAGTGCTTGTAGGGCAAGCCCGGGTCGAGGAGCAGCGGGTAAGCCTCCAGGAAGTCTTCGAAGCGGTCGATCTGGGGCTGGTTGTCGACGGCGTGGGCGACCAGCCGCAGC
The DNA here is from genome assembly GCA_036378395.1 of Candidatus Dormiibacterota bacterium. Classification (GTDB taxonomy): domain Bacteria; phylum Chloroflexota; class Dormibacteria; order Dormibacterales; family Dormibacteraceae; genus DASUWN01. The sequence continues at coordinate 4,491 of DASUWN010000015.1, forward strand.
CAGAAGACGGTCATCGTCTGATGGTAGAGCGCGGCATGGCCGCGCGACTGGGCGAAGCGCTGGATGCCACGCGGGATCACGTCCATGGCCGTGCCCAGTCCGTGGCGCGTGATCACGAGCCAGGCCAGGCGGAGGTGGTCGCGGTGCCGGAACTCCGAGTTCTTGAGCGCGCAGGCGAAGAAAGCGCGCAGAAACTCGTCGTCAGTCATCGCAAAACGCCCGGGAAAAGAAGTGACCCCGACGGACCGCCTCGATGGCTCCAAGCAATGCCTTGCGGCTTCACCTGGCTCCCTCGCGCGTTTCCCTCGGGGCCGTCACGAAGATTAATAGCGGGTTACCGGGAAGCGCAATCCCCAAAAAAAGTGGCCTGGCTACCGAGCCGGCATCGCCACGCCCAGCCGGCGGCTGAGCTCGGTCAGCTCGGTCCAGGTTGCCTCCGGGATCGGCACGCCCGAGGCCTGCCGCTCGGCCCGCCGCAGCCGCTCCGGATCGCCCGGGACCAGCACGCCCTCGAACCCGGGCGCCGGTTTGACCCCGGCCACCGAGTCGAGCACCGCGCTCACCCGGCGCAGGTATTGATCGGCCGGACCGAACCAGCCCGGGTCGACGACCATCATCCAGACCCCCGCTATGTGCGCCGACCACTCGTCCGGGAAAGGCATCATGGTTCCGCCCGGGGTCGGTTCGGGGTCGTCGATCATCGCCAGTCCGCCGATCAGCGCCGAGGCCAGGGAGAGCCCGTAGCCCTTGTGCCCCGCGACCTCGCCCCCGGCCGGCAGCAGCATCCCGCCCTCGTAGAGCAGCGAGGGCTCCCGGGTCGGCTCCCCGGAAGGCGCCCGCAACGTCCCGGGCGGGACTTCGACGCCCTTGGCGCGAGCCACCCGCACCTTTCCCTCAGCGATCGCTGAGGTGGCGAAGTCGATCACCAGCGGCGGCCGGTCGACGGCCGGCACCGCCATGCACCAGGGATTGGTGCCCAGGAAGCGCTCGGCGCCCCAAAAGGGGGCGACGCTGCCGGCCGCCTGGCCGGCGACCCCGACCGTGAAGAAGCCGACCAAGCCCTCAGAGGCTGCCCGCTCGCCGTACTCGCCCAGCCGGCCGATGTGCATCGCGTGGCGCACCGCTGCGGTGGCCACGCCCTCGCGACGCGCGAGGTCGATGCACCAGTCGACGGCCCAGCGGGTCGAATAGTGGCCGAACCCGCGGTGAGCGTCGATCACGCCCACCGCGCCCCGGGACCGCACCACGTCCGGCCGAGCGTCCGGGACCAAGGTCCCGGAATCGACCTCGCGCATGTACTGCGGCAGGCGCAGCACGCCATGCGAGTCGTGGCCGGCCAGGTTGGCGCCGACCAGGTGGTGGGCGACCTCGGCCGCCACTTCCTCACCCGCGCCCATCGCGCGCACGACCGCTTTGGTCCAGGACTCCAGGGCAGGCGCTGGAACCAGGACCTCAGCCACTACTTGGCGCCGACCGCCTGGTCGTACTGGTCGATCTGGGGCTGCCTTGGAGATCGGGAAGTAGCCGGTATGGGTGTGCCAGTAAGCCATGCTCGAGGGCTGCTCCAGGAATTTAACGAACTCCCAGGCAGGGTCGGCGAGGTCAGCATCACACGGTGCTGATCGGCGCCGACAAACAGCGTGGGCCGGCCGATGATGTCGTTGGCGTGGACGCTCAGGTAAAGGCGTCGGACCAGGGGCCAGTAGACGAAGATCGCGAAGACGACCAATGAGGGTGCCAGGAACGAGACCGCCGCCGCCATGTCCGCCGGCCGGCTGCGCGGCTTGGGCACGCTGGCCGGAATCACTGCTGGCGCCGCCCGCCCCGCCCCCGCCGCTTCCAACCCGCCGGTGAGGATAAGCGGCCCCAGGTTAGGGCCAGGTCATCCCTTGGGAAGGTTGGCAGTGATGGCCGTCGCCCTGGCCGCGCTCTTCGCCGGCAGCCTCGCCTACCTCAGGCCGGTCAACGTCCGGCTGCTCCTCGAGCGGCCGGCCCCGGCCCGCCACGACTACGAGATCGACCAGCTGCTGGCCGGCGTGCCGGGCGAGGCCTGGTTGGTGGTTGCCGATCGGTCTGGTCGCCAGCCGGGGACCGCCGTTTTGCACACAGCGGACGGCGGGCGGACCTGGAAGCCCGGCGGGACGCCGCTGGTCCACGCTTACACCGTGCTCAAGGAGCTGGACGACCGCACACTGATGGCGCAGGCCTTCGAGTTCGACGGCAGCGGTCAGATGCTGCTGCGCAGCTCCAACGCCGGCATCACCTGGCAGCGCGTCAAGCTGCCGCCCGGCCAGCTCTACCCGGCCGCCGCCTACTTCCTGAGCCGCGAGCTGGGCTGGTACCTGGACCCGGATGACGGCCGGCTCTGGCGTACGGCCGATGGTGGCGAGTCCTGGGTGCTGCTGCCGGGGATCGAGGGGTTCGACCCGCCCCGGTATGGCATGCTCTTCGCCAGCCCGCAGCAGGGCTGGGTGCTCAGCGGCGGGACGCTTCTGGCCACCGGCGACGGTGGGCTGAGCTGGGCGTCGCGGCCGCTGCCCGGATTCGGGACCACGGACGTGACCCTGCGCCTGACCTCGGTGGGCCTGGTCGCGGTGGCGCACCAGCGCTCGCCGGCCCCATTTGCCGGCCTCTGCTCGGACACGATCGCCAGCGCGCAATTAGCTGTCAGCCCCGACGGGGGCCTGACCTGGTTGGAGGCGCGGTCGCTGCCCACGACCCTGCTCAACGCGGACAGCAACCTGGCCTTCGTCCGCGGTGGCGACTGGGAGGTCGCTGATCAGGAGCGGATCTGGAAGAGCTCCGACCTTGGCCGGACCTGGAAGCCGGCGGGGGCGCCCGGCCCGGTGGTGGGGTTGGATTTTGGCGATCCGTACGACGGGTGGGCCTCGATCTGCGGGGGCACCGCCGCTCGCACGCTGCTGGCGACCGGCGACGGCGGCCAGCACTGGTCGCGCGTGTTCCCTCGGTAGCCCGCGATGATCCGCCGCTTCGAGCGAGGCGACCTGCTCGATCGAGCGTTCGAGATCGGGATCGCCCTCAAGGGGCTCGACGGGCTGCTCGAGGTCGTCGGCGGACTGCTGCTGCTGCTGGTCAGCCCGGCCACGATCAACGGCGTCGCGGTCGCGCTGACGCAGCACGAGCTGTCGGAGGATCCGCACGACTTCCTGGCGACGCACCTGCTCCACGCCGCCGGCACTCTCAGCGGATCGTCGCTGCGGTTCGGCGCGATCTATCTGCTGTCGCATGGCCTGGTCAAGATCGTCTTGGTCGCGGCGCTGCTCAGGAACCAGCTCTGGGCTTACCCGTGGATGATCGTGTTCCTGGTCGCGTTCATCGTCTACCAGGTCTATCGAATGACCTTCGCGTTTACGATCGGCCTGCTCGGGTTGACCGTGTTCGACGTCGCGGTCGTCTGGCTGACCTACCGCGAGTACTTGAAGCAGCGGGCGCTGCGCAAAGCATCCGCAGCAGCGGGCTAGCCCCGCAGCAGGGGCCCGATCTCACGCGGCCGGTTGGTGAACACCGAGTCCGGCTTGCACGCCTTGCACCACATCACGCCGGCGGCGTCGTCCACCGTCCAGACACCGACCACCCCGCCGGCCGCGTGCACCTCGGCGACCAGCCCCGGATCCATCGCCCCGAAGTGGGGCGCGTAGATGTCGGCGCGCGCGCCGCGCAGCAGACCGACCGGATCGATCGGCCGCGCTCCCTCCAGCAGCCCGACCTGGAGCCGCGGTTCGAGCTCCTTCAGGCGCAGGCAGGACGGGTGGTAGAAGGAGATGACGGCGGCCTGGTCGAGCATCCCCGCTTCTGACAGCGCGCCGACCACGCGCTCCTCGATCCCCGGATAGGGAATCGGGATCTGCTTGATCTCAACGCACAGGCCGACCCCGCCCGCGCGCGCGACCTCGATCACGTCCTCGAGCCCCGGCATTCGCTCGCCGCCGCCAGCGTCCAGGCGCGACAGCTGCGCCCAGTCCAGGTCGCGCACCATCCCGGTGCCGTCGGTGGTGCGGTCCACGTTGTGGTCGTGGATCACGACCAGCTGCCCGTCCGCGGACAGGTGGACGTCGCACTCGATCATGTCCATGCCCAGCTCGATGGCCGACCGGAAAGACACCAGCGTGTTCTCCGGGAACTCGTCGGGGTTCCCCCGGTGACCCCCCAGAAGCGGCCTTCCAGTTCGCGCCGCCTCCTGATAACGCGACGCGAGCGAGGCCGGCGGGGTCACGACGGCGCCAGTCTATAGTGGTCGCGGTGACCGCTTCCGGAGCCCGTCCCACCACCCTCGGCGAGCTGCGCGCGAGCGGCCACGAGCCGGAGCCGGTGAAGCATGAGATGCGGCGCAACCTGCTCGCGCGGATGCGCACCGGCGAGCCCCTGCTGCCGGGGATCGTGGGCTACGACGCGACCGTGCTGCCGCAGGTGGCGAACGCGATCATCTCCGGCCACGACCTGATCCTGCTCGGCGAGCGGGGCCAGGCCAAGAGCCGGCTGATGCGGTCGCTGATCGCCTTCCTCGACCCTGAGATCCCGGTCATTGCGGGCTGCGACATCAACGACCATCCGTATGACCCCATCTGCCGGCGCTGCCGCGACGTGGTTGCCGAGCAGGGCGACCAGACGCCGCTGGCCTGGCTCCCGCGCGACCGCCGCTATGGCGAGAAGCTGGCCACGCCCGACATCTCGATTGCCGACCTGATCGGCGAGGTCGACCCGATCAAGGTGGCCGAGGGTCGCTACCTGGCCGACGAGCTGACCATCCACTACGGACTGGTCCCGCGCTGCAACCGCGGCATCTTCGCCATCAACGAGCTGCCCGACCTCGCCGAGCGAATCCAGGTCGGCCTTCTCAACATCATGGAAGAGAAGGACGTCCAGATCCGCGGCTACCGGATCCGGCTCCCGCTCGACATCTTCGTGGTCGCCAGCGCCAACCCCGAGGACTACACCAGCCGCGGCCGCATCATCACGCCGCTCAAGGACCGCTTCGGGTCGCAGGTCCGCACGCACTACCCCCTGACCGTGACCGAAGAGATCGAGATCATGGAGGGCGAACGGATGGAGCCGCCGGGCGACGTCGAGGTCCTGGTGCCCGGCTTCATGAAGGAGATCGTCGCCGAGCTCTCGCACGGCGCCCGCCGCAGCCCCCACATCTCGCAGTCGTCGGGCGTCTCGGTCCGGATGTCGATCGGCAACTACGAGAACCTCGCCTCGAACTCGGTCCGCCGCGCGGTTCGCGCCAACGAGTCGCTGGCCGTCCCCCGGATCTCCGACCTCGAGTTCCTGGTCGCCTCAACCGCGGGCCGGGTCGAGATCGAGGCTCTCGACGAGGGCAAGGAGGAGCAGGTGCTCGGCCGCATCCAGCGGGGCGCGGTCTCGGCTGTCTTCGGCCGCCACTTCACCGCGGCGCAGTTCGAGGGCCTGGTCAACCGCTTCGAGGAGGGGACGATGATCGAGGTCGGCGAGTCGATGCCGGCCGCGGTTTACCTGAAGGCGGTCGGCGACGCGCCCGAGCTCGACTCCGCGCTGCGCCGACTGGGCCTGCCCGACCGGCCGGAGGTCCGCGCCTCGGTGCTCGAGTTCATCCTCGAGGGCCTGCACCTGAACAAGCGGCTCAACAAGGACGAGATGGAAGGCCGCGCCCTCTACCGCCGCTAGCGCTGGATCGAGTAGAACCAGGCGAAGCCGACCACCACCAGCGCGACCAGCACGATGAACAGGATCTCGACCCGGATCGCCAGGCGGACCATCCGGCGCGCCCGGCGGGTGCGCTCGCCGCACTCCTCGCAGTAGGCGGCGTTGGGCACCAGCTCGGCGTGGCAGCGGTCGCAGTGGGTCTGGATGGCGGTGGCCACGACCTGATTATGGAAGAGCGCTCAGAACGGCCGGACGACTACATCGTGCTGCTGGCCCAGGTGCCGGAGCGGATCGCCGACCTCGTCGCCGGCCTCGACGAGGAGCAGCTCAGGCATCGCCACGCGCCGGCCTTCCCGACCCTGGAGGAGATGGTCGCCCACCTCGCCCACGCCGGCACGCTGGCCGACTCGCTCTTCCGCCAGGTGCTGATCGACGGCCGGCGCGAGGTCGACCTGATGGCCGCTCTCGACCCCTCGCCGCCAGAGCGGCCTTCACCGGAGGTGCTGGACGGGTTCGCCCGCGACCGGCGGCGGACGGCGGACCTGCTGCGCGGCCTGCGCGACCCGCAGTGGGAGGAGGTGGTGATCGATCGCCAGCTCGGCGACCTGACCGTGCTCGACATCTGCGAGCGGGTCGGCCGTCACGAGGCCGGGCACCTGACTCAGCTCCGCAACCTTCTCGCGCTGCTGCCCGAGCACCGCGACCTCGGACCCCTACACCGCGATCCATAGGGCGAGCTGGCGCGATTGCGCGATCAGCCGGCCATCGCGCGTCCAGAGCTCGCCGTCCTCCTCCCAGAAGCCCTCGCTGAGCCGCTTCGAGGAGAAGACGCCGAGCACGTAGTCGTCGGGCAACGGCAGTGGGGCGCGGAAGTGGACGGTGAGATCCACCGTGGGGACGACTGCCCGGGATTGGACCCGCGCGAAGATCGCCGGCAGCCAGGCATCGGTAAGGCAGGCCACCGCCGCCGCGTCCAGCGGCCGGGATTCGCGGAAGCGCATCCAGCCCGCCGACCGCGACGCCGCCCGGAAGTCGAAGTGGCGCGCAAAGGGCGGCGCGTGCGGCCGCTTCAGCGTGGGCTCCAGGTCCTCGGGGTGCGGGACCTCAGGCATGGCGCCATCCGCCCAGTCCGGGCTCGAGCGGGGCGCCGAGAGTGCGGCCACGCCCAGCGCCATGAGGTCACCGCCCTGGAGGAGCCGCGCCGAGACCGTGCTCAGCCGTCCGCCGCGCCGCTCCTCGGTCACCTCGAGCTCACCCGGCCCGGGTCGGGGCGGCGCCGCGAAGTGGACGGTCAGGGACCGCGGCGGCCGGTCCTCCCCGGCCGCCGCCTGCATGGCGCGGACCACCAGTCCCGCCAGCAGCCCGCCGTGGGGGCCCCGCGGACCGAACCAGTCGGCGTCGAACTCGCACGCGAACCGGCCATCGCCGATCGGCTCCACCGCCGTCGCGCGGGCGAAGCTGCTCACGCGACGCCCTCAAGAACTTCGCGCCGGAGCTCGGCCAGGCGCCCCGCCGAGATCGCATCCCGCACGCGCTCGAGCAGGCGCGCCGTGAAGCGGAGATTGTGCTCCGCCAGCAGCGGGATCGCGAGCGGCTCGCGCGCGCGGTAGAGATGCGAGACGTACGCGCGCGAGAAGCGGGCGCAGGTGGCGCAGTCGCAGCCCTCCCCGAGCGGGCCGTCTCCGCGGGCGGCGACCGAGGCCAGGTCGAGCCGGAAGCGGCGCCGCCCGAGGACCAGCGCCTGGCCGTGGCGCGCGATGCGGGTCGGCATCGCGCAGTCGAAGGTGTCGATGCCGCGCAAGGCGCCCTCGACCAGGTCGTCCGGCTCGCCCACGCCGAGGAGGTGCCGCGGCCGGTCGTCGGGCAGCAGCGGGCACACCCAGTCGACGACCTGGTACCAGTCGGCCTTGGTCTCGCCCAGGCAGTCGCCGATCCCGATGCCCTCGAAGCCGAGCTCGACTATGCCCGCCGCGGCTGCCCGGCGCTGCTCCGCATAGACGCCGCCGTGGACGATGCCGTAGAGCGCCTGGCGCTCGGCCATCCCGAGCCCCTCGAACGCCTCGCGGCAGCGGCGCGCCCAGCGCAGGTTGCGCTCGGTGGCGGCCCGCGTGTAGGTCTCGGGCACGTGAAAGGGGGTGCACTCGTCGAGGCAGAAGAGGATGTCGGCGCCCAGCGACCGCTGCAGCTCCATGTTGTTCTCGGGCGTGAACCGGTGGCGCGCGCCGTCCAGGTAGGAGCGAAAGACCGCGCCCTCCTCGTCGACCTTGACGGCCTCGGCCGGATCTTCGTCCGACGCCGGCAGCCGGCGCCGGCCCTTGACCTCGTCCGCCACCTGGCCGTGGCGGAGGCTGAAGACCTGGAAGCCGCCCGAGTCGGTGGCGAGAACGCCGTCCCAGCCCATGAAGCGGTGGAGGCCGCCCGCCGCCGCGACCGCCTCGGCCCCCGGTTGCAGGAAGAGGTGGAAGGAGTTGCAGATCAGGGCCTGCAGCCCCGCGCGCTGGGCCGCGGTCGGATCGACGCCCTTCAGCGCGGCCCGGGTGGCTACGGCGAAGAACCCTGGGGTCTCGAGGCGGCCGTGCGCGGTCTCGATCACGCCCCGGCGCGCGGCGCCGTCTTGCGCCAGGACGGTGAACCCGAGCACGCGGCTTATTCTCACGGCGTGGCGGAGGAGTCCGAGGCGGAGGCGAGGCGGGACGCGGGGAAGGCCCGCCGGCGCAAGCGTGCCGGCTCCGCCCGGCCGGCGCGGAGCGCGCAGCACTGGATGATCGTCAGCTCGCCCGAGAACTTCAGGAAGACGCGCGACCACGGCTTCAGCGCGCAGGGGGTCAAGGACCGGCATCGAAAGCGCGTGGAGACGATGCGTCCGGGCGACCGCCTCCTCTTCTACATCACCGGGCGGATGGCTTTCGCCGCCACCGCGACGGTGACCTCGCCGGTGTACGAGGACCACACCATGATCTGGCGCTCGGTCCGCTGGGAGGAGGACTACCCCTGGCGGGTCCGCTTGCGCCCCGACGTGGTGCTCGAGGACATCGACTGGGTGTCCGCCAAGGAGCTGGCCTACCGGCTCGACTACGTCCGCAAGTGGGCGCCGGAGTCGTGGTCGCTGGCCTTCCAGGGCCATCTCCACCAGCTGGCCCAGAAGGACTTCAAGCTGGTCGAGGACGAGCTGCGACGGGTGCACCGCACGCGGCGCTCTGAGCCCGCCCGCGCCACTACCTAGGCCCCTATTGACACCTCGCCGCCGTTTTGTTGATATCCGGGCGCCCATTTGCCTGGGCGATCAATCGGGTTCCTGCGGAGGGGTTGCGTATGCGAAGAACCGTTCGGGTTCTGCTGGCCGTTTTAGCGGGGGCATCGCTCCTGGGAGCGATGACAGGTTCGGCCTCTGCCAGCACCGAGGTCAACCACCACTCGATGCAAGTTCGGGGGGCCAAGGTGGCGGCCAAGCCCCGAGGCACCACCGACATGACCTACCACGGCGGTCCCGTAGAAACCGCGCCCGCGGTGTACATCAGCTGGTGGGGTCCCGAGTGGTCGGCCGGCTTCACCACCGGCGGCTACACAAGCGCGCAGGCGCAGACGTACAACACCGACTTCTTCAACAACGTCGGCGGCAGCAGCTGGGAGAACATCGTGACCCAGTACTGCCAGGGCGTGGCGACCGGCACCATCAACTGCGGCAGCGCCGGCACCCACATCCAGAACCTGACCGCGCAGCTGAAGGGGACCTGGAACGACACCACCGCGGTGCCTGCCTCGCCGACCCAGACCGACATCGCCAACGCGGCGACGCGGCTGGCGCAGCACTTCGGCTACAGCTCGAACGCGACCTACTTCGTGTACACCCCGAGCGGGAAATCGATGAGCGGCTTCCAGACCCGATGGTGCGCGTGGCACAGCGTGACCAGCACCTCGAGCGGACCGCTTGCCTACGCCTACATGCCCTACCAGCCGGACGCCGGCGCGTCCTGCGGCGTCAACTTTGTCAACGGCACCAACAACAGCTATGGCAACGGCTACTTCGACGGCTTCAGCATCGTCGGCGGCCACGAGTATGCCGAGGCCGAGACCGATCCCCAGCCCTCCTCCGGGACCTACGGCTGGGAGGACAGCAGCGGCAACGAGATCGGCGACAAGTGCGCGTGGAGCTCGTCTTCGACCAACATCACGCTGGGCGCGAACTATTACGCGGTCCAGCCGCTCTGGAGCAACGCCAGCACCGGCTGCGCGACCAGCTACTGAGTTATCGAGCGGGAGGGGGCCTTCGCCGGTCCCCTCCCCCGGTTTCCCGGGAAACCCGAGCCTAGCCCCGGTCCCACTCCCCGGTTTCCCGGGAAACCCGAGCCGAGACCTGGTCCCATTCCCCGGTTTCCCGGGAAACCCGAGCCTAGCCCGGGTCCCCTCCCCCGGTTTCCCGGGAAACCCGAGCTGAGGCCTGGTCCCCTCCCCCGATTTCCCGGGAAACCCGAGCCTAGCCCCGATGCCATTCCCCGGTTTCCCGGGAAACCGCCCCCATACTGCCCGCCTGTCACAATCCGCGCCGGAGCGGTGCTGATGGATCGAATGAAGGCCCAGGCGGCGTCCTCGATGACCGACGACCCAAAGCCCGACCTGCCCCGGCACGCGGCCCAAGCACCGGCCGAGCCCTTCGAGGCCCTGTTCATGGCCGAGTACGGGCGCGTGGTGGCGGTCGCCAACCGCGTCCTGGCCGACCGCACCGAGGCCGAGGACGTGGCCCAGGAGGTCTTTCTCGACTTCCACCGGCGCTACCGCCCCGACGTCCACTTCGCCGGCCCCTGGCTCCACGCCGCCGCCGCCCACACCGCCCTCAATCGCATTCGGGGGCGGAGGCGGCGGGAACGCCGGGAGCTGAACGAAGCCCAGACGCGGCTCCGCGAAGCGACGCCGGATCCCGCCCACCAGGTCGAGATCGCGGAGCAGCGGCGGGCGGTGCGGCAGGCGCTGGCGCGGCTGAAGCCCAAGGCAGCGGCCGTCCTGGTCCTTCGCTACAGCGGCCTCAGCTATGCCGAGGTCGGCGCCGCCCTCAACGTCGGCGCCGGCCAGGTCGGAACTCTGCTCCGCCGCGCGGAACAAGCACTCAAGAAGGAGTTGGAACGAAGTGGCTCACCTGTCTGACGGCACCCTCCGGCGGTTGTACGACGAACCGCTCGCGGTCGCCGAGGTCGCGCGTGCGCACTTCGGCAGCTGCGCGCCCTGCCAGGATCGCTTCAGCGGCATCGCGGGGGACGCGCGCGAGCTTCAGGCGGCTCTCGCGGTACCGGGGGCGACCGTCGATCCCGCCGCCGCGTATCGCGCCGCCAAGGCGCAGGTCCGCACCCCGCGCTTCCCGCGCTTCCCGCGCGTGGCCGCGCTCCGGCCGCAGTGGCGCCTCGCCGGCGCCGGCCTCCTGGCGGCGGTTCTGGTCGGCGCGATCGGCCTCACCGGCGCCGCCCAGAACCTGGTCACCCTCTTCCAGCCCACCCAGACCCAGCCGGTAGTGATCTCCCAGGGCGACCTGGCCGGGATGCCCGACCTCTCCAACTGGGGCACCGTCAAGGTGACCAGCCAGCCCGAGGTCAAGGAGGCCGCCTCCGCCCAGGCGGCGGCCAGCGCCACCGGCCTGCCGGTGATCGCGCCCGATCCCAAGACCATCCCCAGCAGCGCGCCCGCTCCGCAGTACGGCACAGTCGGGCAGATGTCCGGCAGCTTCACCTTCAGCGCCAGCAAGGCGGCCGCGGCCGCCGAAAAGCAGGGCAGCAAGGCACCGCCGCTTCCCTCTAACCTGGACGGCGCCACCCTCTTCGTGACCGCGGGGCCGGGCGAAGCCGCGATCTACGGGAACCTCCCGAGCGGTAAGCCGAGCGGCACCGAGGCCCAGAGCGAGGCGATCGTCTCTCAGATCCCCACCCTCGCGATCGGCATCGGCAAGGTTCCGAGCGTCACCTCGAACGGCGCCACCGTGACCCAGATCGAGAACGCGGTCTGCAGCCAGCCGGGCGTCTCGGCCCAGCTCTGCCAGACGCTGCGCTCGCTCGGGGACCCCGTCACCACGCTGCCCATCCCCATCCCCGCCGACAAGGCGCACTCGAGCACTGTCAACCTCAAGAACGGCACCAAGGCGACCTTCGTCGGCGACAACACGGGCGTCGCCGCCGGCCTGATCTGGATCCGCAACGGACTGGTCTACGTGGTGGCCGGCTCGCTGACCCAGGATCAACTGGTCGCGATCGCGAATAGCCTGTAGTCTCGAACCTCTGCTGGATCTTCAAGAGCGGCAGGCGGCGACCACCGCGGTCGCCGCCTCGCCGGCGGTTCACACCCTCGACCTGGCCAAGCGCTACGGCCGCCAGACCGCCCTCGCCGGGCTGACGATGACCGTGCCCCGCGGCGAGGCCTTCGGCTTCCTGGGTCCCAACGGCGCCGGCAAGACGACCGCGGTCAAGCTCCTGCTCGGACTGGTCGAAGCCACCTCCGGTGAGGGCTGGGTGCTCGGCAGGCCGATCGGCGACCGCACCACCCGCGGCCGCATCGGCTACCTGCCCGAGCTCTTCCGCTACCAGCCCTGGCTGAGCGCGCGCGAGGTGCTCTCGCTGCACTGCGAGCTGGCCGGACTGCCCCGCTCGAGCTGGAAGCAGGAGATCCAGGCCGCCCTCGAGGTGGTCGACCTGGCCGGCCGCGCCGGCGACCGGGTGGGCACCTTCTCCAAGGGCATGCAGCAGCGGCTGGGGCTCGGAGTGGCGCTGCTGGGCAAGCCGGAGCTGGTCTTCCTCGACGAGCCGACCTCGGCCCTCGACCCGGTCGGGCGCCACGACGTCCGCCAGATCATCAACGCCCTCAAGGAGCGCGGCACCTCGGTCTTCCTCAACTCGCACCTGCTGACCGAAGTCGAGATGTGCTGCGACCGGGTCGCCATCGTCGACCACGGCCGGGTGGTCGTGAGCGGGACCCTGGACGAGCTGCTCGGCGGCCACGCCGTCCGGATCCGTGTCAGCGGGCTGGCGCCGCGCCAGCGCGCCTCGGTCAGCGGCTTCGGCGAGCTCGACGACGACGGCGAGTGGCTGACCGTGCGCGGCCTCGACCCCGAGCGCGTTCCCGAGCTGGTGGCCGAGCTGGTCAAGCTCGGCGGCCGCGTCTACCAGGTCGAGCCCCGGCACCAGACGCTCGAGGACCGCTTCCTGCAGCTGCTCGGAGAAGGCTCGAACTAGAAGTGCCGCCCATCCTCGTCATCGCCCGGCTGACCGCGCTCGAGACCTCGCGCCGCAAGCTGCTGCTGGCGCTGGGCGTGCTGACCCTGGTCGTGATCGGCGTCAGCGCCTGGGGCTTCTCCAAGCTCTGGGACATCCAGACCAACGGCGGCCCCGCCCCGCCCGCCCTGGTCCGGACGACCGCGTCGCAGCTTCTGATCCTGGTCGCCTTCATGTTCGAGGCGATCCTCGCCCTCTCGGCCGCGATCGTGGCCGCCCCCTCGATCTCGACCGACCTCGAGTCGGGCCTCGCGCTCTCGATGCTGGCGCGGCCGATCCGCCGCAGCGACTTCCTCCTCGGCAAGTGGCTGGGGCTGGCGGCGATGCTGGTGCTCTACACCGCGGTCTCGGCCTGGGGCGAACTGCTGGCGGTGGAGTGGGCGACCGGATTCTTCCCGCCTCATCCGATCCTGCTCGTGGTGTTCATCGCGACCGTGGGGCTGGTGCTGCTGACTTTGAGCCTGGCCTTGAGCACGCGCCTCTCCGGGATCACGGGCGCGGTGATCGCGCTCGGCGGCTACTTCATGGCCTGGGTCGGCGGCATCGTGGGGGGCATCGGGTCCGCCCTCCACAACGACGCGCTGGCGACGGCGGGCACGATCTCGAAGCTGCTGCTGCCGACCGACGGGCTCTGGCGGGGCGCGGTCTGGACCCTGGAGCCGGAGGCGCTGCTGGTCACCTATCGCTCGGCCGGCCCGGGCGCCGCGGCCTTCCCCTTCGCCGCCGCCAATCCGCCGCCGGCGCCGTTTCTGGCCTGGAGCGCCCTCTGGCTGCTGGCGATGCTGGGAATCGCGCTCTGGTCGTTCCGCCGCCGGGAGATCTGATCAGGCCGGAAAGGCCTCGATGATCCCCCAGGCGGCCGGCGTGTCGATCACCCGCTCGAGCTCGAAGCCGGCCCCGTTGAGTAGCCGGCGATGCTCCGCCTCGGTCCTGGCTCGTCCACCGCAGACCAGGAAGACGTTGAGATCGACCAGGGACGCGAGGTCGGCCGGGCTGTCGGTCACGACCGGTTCGATGATCAGCAGCCGGCCGCCGGCGGCGATGGCGCGCCGGCAATTGTTCAGGATGCGCGCCGCGTGGTCGTCGTCCCAGTTGAAGAGAACGCGCGAGAGAAGGTAAGCGTCGGCGCCGGCCGGGACCGATTCGAAGAAGTCGCCCGCCACCACCTCGCAGCGGCCCTCGAGCCCTTCCGCCTGAAGCCGCGCGGTGGCGCCGGTGACGACGTTCGGCAGGTCGAACAGGATGCCCCGGAGGCGCCGGTTGGCCTCGAGGATGGCGGTGAGCAGGAGGCCGTGGCCGCCACCGACGTCGACCACGCGCGTGAGCTGCGACCACGGATAGGCGCTGACCAGCCCGAGCTCGACGACCCAGGCCTTTTCGGTTTCGGTCATCGACTGGTTCCAGGTCCGCTGGCGCTCGGGATCGGCCTCCATATGCTCGTAGAAGCCGACGCCGAAGACGTGGTCGAAGGCCGGCTCGCCGGTCCTGGCGCTGTGGAGCGCGCTGCCCCAGGCCTGGTACTGCTCCTCGCCGGCGTGGATCGCGAAGCTGCGCAGGGAGTTGCGGGCTCCGCTGCGCAGGTAGCGCCCGAGGGGGGCGAGCCGGAACCGTTGGCCCGAGCCTCGGGAGACCAGGCCGAGCGGGATCATCGCACGCAGGAATCGCGCCAGCGAATCAGGATCGCAGCCGGTCGCCGCGGCCAGCTGGGCGGCCGTCCGCGGACCGGCGGCGAGCAGGTCCGGGAGGCCCAGCTTGGCCGCCACGTACACGACCTGCGCGACCGTGTAGCCCGAGATCATCCGCTGCAGGAGGACCGGTGGCGCCGGCCGCTCGGTCATCAGCCCGGACGATACCGGAGCCCGCTCGTAAGATCGGGCGCATGCGGAAAGTGATTCAGCGCTCGATTCGCGCCACCAAGCGAGGTGTCGACGTAGCGGTCGACGTGAATGCGGCGATGGCGACTTCGACCGGCGAACAAAAGGCCGCCCGCGCCGAATCCGTCAGCTATTCGCCGATCGTCCAGGACAGCCGACGACCGAAGCGGAGGGTTGCCAACGACGTGAGCGACTCCCTATAACTAAACGTGACGGTAGTCCATACAAAGGAGTTGCCTAATGGGTGCAACAAAGCACACTCACGACCAGATTCGCGTCGTCACGTACGACGCCGACACCGGCGAGCAGCTCGGCGAGGCGGTGTTCAGTCGCGCCGACGTCGAAGCCCAGCAGATGTCTGAGCTTCCCGACCGCGAGGCGATGTCCTTGGTGACCGCTAACGTGGCGGCGCCGATCAACCTCGCGCTGGCCGCCAACGTCCTCTCCGACGGCTCGATCGCCTACGCCAACGCGACCCAGTACGCGCCGATCACCCAGACGACCTGAGGCCGTCTGGCCTGAACGAAGTGGAGGAAAGATATGGCTGAGACCAAGCAGACTCACGACAAGATTCGCGTGGTCACGTACGACGCCGACTCCGGCGAGCAGCTCGGCGAGGCTACGTTCAGTCGCGCCGACGTCGAAGCGCAGCAGATGTCTGAGCTTCCCGACCGGGAGGCAATGTCGCTTGTGACCGCCAACGTGGCGGCGCCGATCAACGCGGCGCTGGCCCTGAACGTGCTTTCGGACGGCTCTCTCGCGTACGCCAACGCGTCCCAGACCGCTCCGATCTCGCAGACCACGTAAGCAATTGGCAAACGCCGGTGGGCGGTCGCGGCCCGCGCCGCGGCCGCTCCCGGCCCGCGCGGGCCGATGAGCGCCCGCGCCAGCGCTGACGCGGCGGCGGCTTCCGGGCCGCCGTCAGACGGTTCCTCGGTACCCCAGCGTCCGAAACTAGCGCCTGGCGTCCGCCTGGTGGGGCCGATGGGCGAGAGCGCCTACGTCGATCCGCCCTGGCTGATCGATCGCGACGGCGTCGGGTACCTCCAGGTCAGCCCGCTGCTCTACCGGATCGCCGAGCGCGCGGACGGCTCCAGCTCGCCGGCAGACATCGCCAGGGCGATCACTGAGGCCGGAGAATCGGTGCAGGCGCAAACCGTCGAGCGCCTCCTGGCGGGAATGCTGGTCCCGGCCGGCGTCATCGTCGGCGCCGACGGCAAGGCGGTCAAGCCCGAGGCCCGTCCTCGTTCCCCACTCTCCCTCGCTGGCCGGATGAAGATGCTCGGCCCCGGTGCCATCGAGCCGCTGACCGGCTTCCTGAAGCTGCTCTTTTGGCCGCCGATCGTGATCCCGGTCGTCGCCGCCTCGATTGCGGCCCGGATCTGGCTGTACTTCTTCCACGGGGTGGCAGGACCGGCGCACGACGCGCTCTATCGCCCCGTTCTCCTACTCCTGCTCTTCGGTCTGGTCGTGGCGGCGGCGGGCTTCCACGAGTTCGGACATGCCGCCGCCCTGCGCTACGGCGGCGGCCGAGTCCGAGGCATGGGGGTCGGGCTTTACCTGATCTACCCCGCCGTCTACACCGACGTCACCGAAAACTACCGGCTCGGAAGGTGGGCCCGGGTGCGCACCGACCTCGGCGGCTTCTATTTCAACCTCCTCTTTGCCCTCGCGGTGCTCGCCGTCGCACTGCTGACGGGCCAGCAGTTCCTGCTGGTGTTCCTGCTCTTGACCGACATCGAGATCCTCCAGCAGGCGCTGCCCTTCGCCCGCTTCGACGGCTATTGGGTGCTGGCCGACCTCACCGGCATCACCGACTTCTTCACGCACATGGGGCAATTCTGGCGGCGGGTGCTAAGGCTACCCCGGACCCCTGATGCCCAACTGCCGAAGCTGAAGGCCTGGGGCAAGGCTGTCCTCGCCGTCTACAGCGTGGTGACGGTGCCGGTGCTGCTCATCCTTCTCGCCCTTACCGTCACCGCCCTCCCCAGGGTGCTGGCCACGGCCTGGGATTCGGGCCAACATCAGCTGGCGGCCGCAGCCACCGCTTGGGCTCACCAGGACTTCATCGGTGCCGTCGCGGCCGGGCTTCAGATCCTGATCCTGGCCTTCCCCGCGCTGGCGGTGGTCTATCTGCTGGCGCGGACCTTCAAGCAGGTCGAGAGCCGGCTCTGGACGTGGGCCGGAGATTCCAATCCCAAGCGCGCGCTGGCCGGCCTGACCACCCTCGCCATCCTGGCGGCCTGCGGTTGGGCGTGGGCGCCCGCGCTGCCGCGGGGCGGCCGAGGGCCGGCGGTCGAGAATCTGACCCCGATCGCCCCCAGCGAGCGCGGAACCGCGGGCGACCTGGCCGGTGGCGCGGCCGCTTCGGTCGGCCCGAGCGCCGCCAGCGTGACGGGCGGCAGCACCGTCAATCCCGCCCCGAGCCCGTCCAGCGGGACCGCGCAACCCTCGCCGAGCGCGGTGCCGAGCGCCGGCAGCAGCCCGCTTCCGAGCGCCTCTCCATCGCCGTGAATGACAAGAGGCTGACAGCTAATCTGATAGTCTTGCTGTCAGAATCATGATGAGGCTCAGGCTTCTGCGCGAGCGGCTGGCGGCGGCCGTCATGGCCGCGGGCGGGCGCCGAGCGCACGTGGTCGGCGCCGTGCTCGCGATCCTATGCATCGCCGCCGTGGGCGTGGCGGGGTCGACGCTCATGCTGCGCGCCGGCGCCACCACCCCCGGGACCGCCAGTCCGGCGGCAACGACAAGTTCGTCGGTCGCGCCCAGCCCGAGCCCCTTCAAGGTCGGCGGCGGCGGTCCCCAGAACGTGGTCCAGGTCATCAACCAGTCCGACAACAAGTTCCGCGTCAATGCCCGCCTTCAGTACAACGAGCTGGAGGCCCAGCACATCACCCCGGGCAACTACGCCCTGGCCTACAGCTCCTGCGTCAACTGCCAGACGCTGGCGGTGGCGCTCCAGCTCAATCTCTACCCCCGCAGCGTCACCGACGTGGCGCCCGCCAACGTGGCCACCGCCGTCAACTATCACTGCACGGGGTGCACCACCATCGGGTACGCGCTTCAGTACGACATCCCGGTTGACGATCCGCACAACCCGCCCGACCGAGTTCGCCAGCTGGTGACCCAGATGCGGGTGACGCTGGCTACCGTCAATGCCGCGAGCACGTCGCCCGCTGACGCCGAAAGCCGGATCAGCGCGGTCATCGCCCAGTTCCAGGACCTCGCCGCCAGCCTGATCACCCAGCGCCAGCAGGCGACCGATCCCACCAGCCCCAACGCGACGCCGGCTCCGACCGCGTCTCCGGGCGCGGCCACGCCGAGCCCGGGCGGCAGCCCTTCCGCGACGCCAACCTCGAGCTCCAGCCCGAGCCCGAGCCCGAGCCCGAGCCCGAGCTAGCGGCCGGTTACGGGTAGAGCCCCCGGTCGCGGGTAGCCGCCGCGACCCGCGCGACGGCCTGGCAGTAGGCCGCCATCCGCATGTCCAGCTTCTTCTCCTGGGCGGCCGTCAGGACCTCCTTGAACGAGCGCTGCATGATCGCCTGCAGCTTCTGGTTGACCTCGTGCTCCGACCAGAAGAACGACTGCAGGTCCTGCACCCACTCGAAGTAGCTGACGGTGACGCCGCCGGCGTTGGCCAGGATGTCGGGGACGAGGAAGATCCCGCGCCGGCGGAAGATCTCATCCGCCTCGGGCGTGGTCGGGCCGTTGGCGCCCTCGACGATCAGCTTGGCCTTGACGTTGGGCGCCGTCCGCGAGGTGAACTGGTTGCCGATCGCGGCCGGGACCAGCACGTCGCAGTCGAGCGCAAGCAGGTCCTCGTTGCTGACCTCCTCCGCGCCCGGGAACCCGCGCAGCGTCTTCTCTCGCGCGCGGTACTCGAGGACCCGCTTGATCGAGAGGCCGAGGGGGTTGTAGATTCCGCCGTAGTCCTCGGAGACGGCAACGATGGTGCAGCCCGCCTCCTCCAGCAGCCGGGCGGAGACCGATCCCACGTTGCCGAAGCCCTGGACCACGACCTTGCACTGGTGCGGCTTGAGGCTCAGGTGCTCCATCGCCGCGACCGCGCAGATCATCACGCCGCGGCCGGTGGCGTCGATCCGGCCCAGCGACCCGCCGACCTCGACCGGCTTGCCGGTCACGCTCGCCGTCACCGAGTAGCCCATCTGCATCGAGATGGTGTCCATGAACCAGGCCATGATCTGGCCGTCGGTGTTGACATCGGGCGCCGGAATGTCGCGGTCGGGGCCGACCAGGATCGAGATCTCGGTCGCGAAGCGGCGCGTCATGTGCTCCAGCTCGCGCCGGGAAAGCTGCTTGGGGTCGACGATGATGCCGCCCTTGGCGCCGCCGTAGGGGATGTTGACCACGGCGCACTTCCAGGTCATCCACATCGCCAGCGCCTTCACCTCGTCGAGCGAGACGTCGGGGTGGTAGCGGATGCCGCCCTTGGCGGGGCCGCGGTTGATGTTGTGCTGGACGCGGTAGCCGGTGAAGACGCGGATGTTGCCGTCGTCCATCTCGACCGGGAAGTGGCAGGTGAACTCGCGCTGCACCTCACGCAGGATCTGGCGCAGCTCCGGTTCGAGCTTGATGATCTCGGCGGCGGCGTCGAACTGCGTCTGGGCTGTCCGCCACTCGTCGGCCTCTTCCTGGCCGGGAGGCGGAGGCGGGGCCTGTTCTAGGACGGTCATCTCGGGGCCCCCGCAAAATCGCGGCGGTGGGGGGCGGATTTTGCGGGGAAATCGGTCATAAGAGGACGGCCGACCTAGGGTACTTGGCCGTCGGGTCGGTTAGCACGTTGATAACCGCCGGGACGCCGGCTTTGAGCGCGCGCTCGAAGGCGGGACCGAGCTGCTCAGGATCCTCGACCAGCTCGCCGTGGGCGCCGAGCGCCTCAGCCACCAGGTCGTAGCGCGTGCCCGCCCTCAGGTCGGCGGCCACCGCCGCGCCCAGCATCTCCTCCATTGGGTGCTTCTCGGTCGCCCAGATGCCGTTGTTGCCGATGACGCAGACCACCGGCAGCCGGTGCCGTACCAGCGTGTCGAAGTCGATGGCCGAGAAGCCGAAGGCGCCGTCGCCGCTGAAGAGGACGACCTGCCGGTCGGGATGAGCCAGGCGGGCGGCGATCGCGTAGCCGGCGCCGGTGCCGAGGCAGCCGTAGGGCCCGGGTTCCAGGAAGCAGCCCGGCCGCGAGGACTCGATCATCCGGCCGACGAAGCTGACGAAGTCGCCGCCGTCGCCGATCACGATGGCGTCGGGGTCGAGCCGGGCCCTGATCTCGGCCACCAGCCGGCCGGGGTGGATCGGCGTCTTGTTGGAGCCGGCCAGCTCCTGGTCGCGCCGGCGCGACTCCTCGCTCGCGATCCGGACCCGCTCGATCCACTCCGTGCGGCCGCAGGGCTCGACTCTTTCGGCGAGCAGCGCGAGCGAGCGGCGGATGTCGCCGTCGAGCGCGGCCGCCCCGGCGCGGTGGCGCCGCCGGTCGTCGACGTCGATATAGATCAGCTGGGCGTCCGCGGCGATCACGGGCGGGTTGCCGAAGCCAAGCCGGAAGTCGAGGGGGACACCGCAGACGGCCACCACGTCCGCCTGGCCGAGGGCGACCCGGCGGCCAGCGGTCGCCTGCAGCGCGTGATCCGGCCCAAGGACGCCCCGCGCCAGCCCATTGAGGACGGCGGGGATGCCGGCGGCCTCGGCGACGTTGGCCAGCTCGTCCTCGGCGCGGCCCCACCAGACCCCGCTGCCGGCCACGATCACCGGGCGCTGGGCGCGGTTGAGCAGGTCGCCGGCCCGTGCCACCTGCTCGGGGTCCGGCCCCTGGACCGCATCCGTGGGCAGATGCACGCCATCCGGTGCGGGCACCTCGGCGCCGCTGAAGAAGACATCGGCGGGGACGTCCAGGTACGCCGGACCGGTCCGCGGCGTGAGGGCGGTGGAGAGGGCGCGCTCGACCTCGGCGTACACCTCGTCCGCTTCGCGCACGGTCACCGCCGACTTGGTGATGCTGCCGAGGATCGGCAGGTGGTCGAGCTCCTGCAGCGAGCCCATGCCCTCGGTCGAGAGCGGGGAGCGGCCGCCGATCAGCAGCATGGGGCTGTCGTTGGCCCAGGCGCCGGCGATCGCGGAAACGGTGTTGGTCACGCCCGGTCCCGCCGTGACCGCCGCCACTCCGCACTCGCGCGTCAGCTTGGACCAGCCCTCGGCCGCGAAGGCCGCGGTCTGCTCATGGCGGACGTCGATCAGCCCGATGCCGTGCTCGAGCGCACCCAGCAGCACGCCCCAGATGTGGCCGCCGTTGAGGGTGAAGAGGTGGCGCGTGCCCGCCCGCTGGAGGGCGAGCGCGATCAGTTCGCCGGTGCCCGCCGACTCGCCCATTCGCTCAACCGTACGGCACACTTCAAGGGTGTCGCCGACCTGGTCGGCCGCTACCAGGAGCTGGCCGTCTTTTAGCCGGTCCGGCTGGCCCAGGACATGAAGTCGGTGTTCCAGGCCGCCGCCACCTCCCCCGCCGGCGTGACCAGGATGATTCCGCCCAATCCCTTGACCCGGTCGGACAGATAGCTGACCGCCGCCTCGGCGGCCGTCTGGGCGCTGAGGCCGGGCAGCATCTCGGCCACCGCCCGGTAGCAGAGCAGCGTGCGCATGAACCCCTCGCCCTGGCCGGTGCCGCAGGCGGCCCCGGCGGCGTCGTCGGCGTAAAACCCCGCGCCGATCATCGGCGTGTCGCCGACCCGCCCCGGGAGCTTGCCGGTCACGCCCCCGGTCGAGGCCGCGACCGCCGTCCGGCCCTCGGCGTCGACCGCCACCGCGCCCACGGTGTCGGCGCCGAAGCGCTCGTTCCAGTTTCGTCGCTGGCGGTCGGTGACGAAGACGCTGTGCAGGCACGTCTCGACCCCGGCCTGGTGCGCGAAGCGGTCGGCGCCCGAGCCGACCAGCAGCACGTGGCGCCCGTCCTCCATTACTGCGCGCGCCAAGTCCACCGGGTGACGGGCCTCGCGGACCGCGCCCACGGCGCCGGCCCGCAGCGTCGAGCCGTCCATCACCGCGGCGTCGAGCTCGACCTCCCCCTCGCGGTTGAGGACCGCGCCCACGGCCGCGTTGAGGACGGGCTCGTCCTCCATAAAGCGCACGGCTGCCATCACCGCGGCCAGCGCACCCTCCTCGATCCGCTCCCAGCCCGCCGCCAGTGCGCCCTCGACGGCGGCCTGGCGCTCGGCGTACTCGCGCTCGGGCGGCGAGCCGGCTCCGCCGTGGACCGCCAGCGCTACTGGCACCTCGCCTCCTTCATCTTCTCCTCGTTCGCCTTCAGAGTTGCGTCCGCACGAGCATTTTCCAGGCGCGCCTCATTGGTCGCTTTGAGGAGTGCTCGGCCGAGCTCGTCCTGGTTCTCGCACTGGCCGACTTCCTTAATCACCGGCACGACGTGGCCGTCGCCGACCGGACCGAAGCTTTCGTCCACCCGCACCCAACGCCCATTCTCACATCGGCATGTGATTGTGCCCTTGTAGTCGTAGGTCACTCGCATCCAGACCGCCGTGTAATCGGCGATGGTGTTCATGTAGTTGGGGTCGTCGAGGACGTCCACGAGCTGACCCATGCCCTTGATGACGGCGTCGCTCATCATGTCGGTGTAGCTTCCCGGCGTCTCGTTAGGCGGCAGCTTGTGGTGCTCGCGCATCCACTTCTCGCCTTGCTCGCGTGGGATCTCATCGGCCAGTTCGTCCAGCCGCTTCATCGGGTCTTCGAGCGTGCCCTTGAACTTCGACGACACGTCGACCACCTGCTTGGCCAGCTTGTACTTCTCGATCAGGTCGCGAACCTGCTGGGTGTCGAGACCGTAGGCCTCGTGCGTCAGAGCGTCTTGGGTGACTTGGATCCCGTTGAGGTGGTTCTCCGTGATCGTGAACTTGCACACCTCGACGGTCTTGGTCTCGGTCCCGGTGCAGGGCGGCCTCGCCACGACCGGTGGCCCCTCGACGCCGTGTGTGACCGGCGGGACCGGGATCGGCGTCGAGGTGTCGACTCCTTGAACGTCGCTTCCGCTGCAGGCGGCGTACGCCGCTTGGGCCTGTTCGTAGCGCGCGACCGCCGCCGCGTAATTGCTGGTCGTGGCCTGGAAGCCACCGTCACCGCCCGCGGCGTCGTATGCCGACTGGGCCGCCGCCGCTTTGGCGTCCGCGGCCTCCGCCGCGCGGTCTGCCGCCTCCGCCTGGTGCCGCTGGGTCTCGCTCTTGTAGGTCCAGTAAGGCTTGCCGTCGGGGCCGGGCGTGGGCTGCTGGATCGCCCCCTCGCGAGCACGGCCGGCCGCCTCATGAGCGGTCTTGGCCGCGGCCGCCGCCTGCTGGGCAGCCGCCCGCAACGCCTCCAGCGTGCGCAGCCGGTCAGCGAGTGATCGCATCGCCGCCTCGGCGGCGTCGAGAGCCGCCTTCTCGGCCGAGCAGTCTTTGACACCCGGCGGCTTGCGCGGCGGATCCCCAATCAGCACGGGGCCGGCGCGCCGGAGGAGCAGCAGGACGCCGGCCAGGATCGCGAGCAAAACCAAAACCGCGACCAGCAGGATCAGGGTCCAGGGAATGCCGGTGCCGCCGCTAGAGGTGATGGGCGGCGGATGGAGGAGGTTGCCGGCGCGGGTGTGCTGCCCGCCCTGGTCGAAGCCGGTCTCGTCCTGCGTCAGGTAGTCGCTGGCGGCACGGACCGAGGTCTCGTTGCCGATCGGGATCGGGCTGTCCTCGGCGAACGCCGGCCGTACGAGCAGCGGTCCCCCGGCGCCGGCATGGGAGGCGGTCCCCAGATCGAAGCTGATCGTGCTGCCGTTGACCGTCACCGGAAGCGGACCGCTGGGCTGGGTCTTGCCCGCGGTCGTGAGCTGACCCTGGGCGCGCTGGTGGAGGACGTCCCAGAACACGTTGTACTGAGTGCTGGTGTCGAGCGGGTCGGGCAGCACCGAGAAGATCACGTACTGCGTGGTCACCGGCTGGCCGCCGACCTGGGCCACCGGCAGCGGCGGGGCGTCCATGCTGGCCAGCCCGAAGACATGGCCGCCGCTGCTCCTGAGGCCGACGCTGACGATGCGAGTTCCCGGCGCCATGGGGGCACTTTTCAGGAAGGCCGCCTGGCCGTGGCTGAAGGGGATGCCGAACCGCGAGTAGGTCACCGTGCCCGGCGGCGATTCGCCGCTCAGGCCGCCGACGGCGGCCGGGATCGAGACCTCGTAGTAGCCGCTGCCGTTCACGGTGAGCCAGACCACCACCGCCTGCACGTCCCAGTCGGCGCCCGCGTGGAGCGACCCCGGCACCCGGATCAGCACGTTGCTGCCGGCGACC
>DASUWN010000016.1:0-31550 GCA_036378395.1 Candidatus Dormiibacterota bacterium
GTGTTCCTCTCGTGGACGCCGATCGCGGACGCCCGCGCCTACACCACCGTCGTGGGTGGCACCGACAACTACGGGAGCCTCTCGCCCAACGACGCTCCTCAGCCGGGCGTCTACCCGGACGATCCTTCCAAATGGCCTGCCGCCGACGTGGCATCGGTCTACACCCATGAGTTCGGGCACATCCTCGGGCTCGACGACAACTACGACCCCAATGCGCCGACCGACAGCCAGGGCCGCCTGATCCCGCGCCTGCGGCCGGGACAGGTCGACGACGCCATGTTCGGCGCGGATCCCTCGACCACGCACCTGGTCAGCGAGGACATGATCAATCGCGCCGTCGAACGCAGCGGCAAGGTCGACACCTCGAAGGTCATCTGCAACATGACCCTCGACTCCGGCCCGAGCCAGATCAACCTCATCTTCATCGAGCTCCACGACCTCACCGTGCACCTCTATACCTGCGCCTACGACCTCCCGAGCAGCGACCCCAAGCGGCCGCCCAAGCCGATGCACTTCACGGGCACGTGGAGTGTGGCCGGCTCCTTCTTTGGCACCAGCGGAGCGGCCACCTATCCCGTCCAGACCGACGTCACCATCCCGCCCGGCGGCGGAACGCTGAACTTCACCGTCAACGGCAACGGTCACTCATTGGTGATGAGCGCGCATTTCCACTGGGACCAGAACGGGCTGCTGCAGCAGGACGAGCCGTGGCAGATCGACGGCGGCACCACCGCGATCTTCTCGCCGCCCTACATCTCAAATTCGAAGAACACTTCGTCGGAGTGTCCGCAGTAGTGGGCCGCGTCGTCGCCGTGGTGGTGCTGGTGGTGGTGGTCGTCGCCGGTGCGCTGGTCGCGGTCCGGCTGCTGTCCAACCGCCCGAACGGCTCTCCGGGTCAGCTCATGGTTCAGCACCCACCCGCTTCGGCGGCGGCGACCGCGCTGCTCCAGGTGACCCAGCCGATCAGCATCGGCCCGCTCCCTGGCTCCACGACCCGCCCGCTGCCCGGCACCTACGTGATCGGGCAGGGCTGCGATGCGGTCGTGGCCGCTTACAAGGCGCCCGGTGCGCCCATCCCGCCCAAAGCGAACGTCACCGACGGACCTGACGGCTCGCTGCTGGTCACCGATCCGACGGGCGGCTCTCAGGCCATCTTCACCAACGCCGCCGGCGGCGTTTGCAACTACGCCATCGCACCGCAGCCGACCATCCAGGTCGCTGGTCAGGGACCACTACCGGCAGGCGCGTACTGGGGAGTCGTCGGCTGCGCAACCCCCTCCGGCAACGCCGGGGAGCTGTTGGTCGCCAGCTTCGCGACCAGTGGCGGGCCCTTCACCCTCGTCGTCGCGTTTCCCAACAACGGTGGCGCCACGCCCGCACCCAGCAGCTATCGCGGAACCGTCATCCCCGAGACCCTGGCCCAGCTCGCGGCGGACACCAAGAAGAACAAGAACCCCTCCGGGCAGATGCTGCCGGTCACCGTTGGCCAGACCTCGGATGGCCGACCGACGGCGACGCTCAACGGCCCCAGAAACGGCCAGGTCGTCACGCTCGGCTGCACGGCGCTCTACGGCGACCTCTTCGGGCTCTGAGGGCGGTCGGCGGGCCGGGGGATGAGGCGTAGCCTCGCCAGCCTCTCGCGGGATTTTCCAGAAAAGCGGGCTAACCGGGTCGGTTATAAGCCCGAGTTTCTGGAAAAAGTGGGCGGGCGGTTGATGCGTTAAGCGTTCAGCTGCAGCCGCCAGTCGTTGCAGCGCATCCAGTGGCCCTTCGGGTACTCGAAGTCGACCGGGCCCCGAAGCGCGAACCCGGCCTTGCGGCAGACCGCGTTGGAAGGTCCGTTGGCGACGTTGGGGAAGGCGTGGACGGCTTGGCGGCGCCCGAGGCTGCGGGCCAGCTCGACGGCCGCCGCCACCGCGGCCGAGGCGATTCCGCGGCCCTGGTAGGACGGCAGGATCCCCCAGCCCATCTCATAGACCGGCTCGCCCTGCCACTCCCGCTCCCACAAGTTGACGTCGCCGACGGCGGCTGCCTCCGGCAGCAGGATGACCTTGTTCGCGTAGACGCTCTCCGACGCGGCGGCTGCCACATAGCGCTCGAGGCGCGTGCGGAGCTGTTCGTCGGTTTCCGGGCCGCCCAGGTGCTCGGTCATCTCGGGTGCGTTGAGGGCGACCAGCAGCGGCAGGTCGGCGTCGGTGAAAGGTTCGAGCCGGATCACCGGCGGCGGCGGCCTCACTGATGGCACTCTAGATGTCCTGGACAGACATCAGGCACGCCGGCTCGCGGTCGCCTACGCGGTGCCCATCGTGCTCTCGATCGCCCTCGCCGGGGGGTCGGTCACCAGGCTGCTCCCCTTCGACTGGCTGGAGGCCTTCGGATTCATCTCCGGCGCCTGGGGCGTCTGGATGCAGGTCCGCGAGAACGTCTGGAACTGGCCCGTGCAGCTGGTCAGCAGCGCCCTCTACGTGGTCGTCTTCCTCCACGCCCGGCTCTTCTCGGACGCGGGCCTCAACGTCGTCTACGTCGTCCTTTATATGCTGGGCTGGTACTGGTGGCTGCGCGGCGGAGCGAGCCACGGCCCGCTCGTCATCCACCGCATCACCCTCAGGCAAACCACCGCGCTGGCCGCGATCACGGTCGCGGCGACCGTGGTCGAGACGGTGTTTCTGACCGCGATCCACGACTCGGCTCCCTTCATGGACGCCCTGACCACCGTGCTCAGCCTGGTCGCCCTCTACCTAACCGCGCGCAAGGTGTTCGAAAGCTGGCACCTCTGGGTCCTGACCAACCTCCTCTACATCGGGCTCTACGTCTACAAGCAGCTCGACCTGACCGCCCTGCTCTACGCGATCTTCGCTGCCCTCAGCGTCGCCGGCCTGATCAACTGGCGCCGCCTGCTGGCAGAGCAGCGGCTTCACACCGCCGGAACCGGCCCCGTCACCGCGGCAGGCGCCGGCTCCTGGTCGAACCGGGTGTAGGCCAGCGTCCAGATCGTCGACAGGTAGGCGCTCAGCGCGCCCCACGCCACCAGCGCCCCGCCCAGCCAGACCAGTGCGGCGGGAACGCCGACCGTGAGCGCGGCTCCGATCCCGCTCGTGAAGTAGGCCGCGGCGACTACCCCGGCCAGCGGGACCGCGAACACGACCAGCGCCAGCTGGGCCGCGATGCCCAGGACGACTTTGAGGATGGCAACCAGCAGCCAGACCACGGCGACCCGGCCCATTCGGCGCCGGATCAGCGCCAAACCGGCGCCGAAGGCGGCCAGCGGCGCCCGGCCTTCGAGCACGATCGCCCGCTGCGCGAACAGGATCGCCACCCCGAACACCAGGCTGAACGGGATCGCGATCACGATCAGAACGGCGGCAAGGAGCCCGGCGCTGAGCGCCAGCGCCGGCTGCTTGGCGAGCACACCGAAGACGGTCGCGAGCACCGTCGACCCGATCACCAGCACCGCTGCTATCGACACGATGAGGGCCACGACCTTGACTCCGAGCACACTCCAGAAGGTCCGCAGCCCGGAGCGCCAGGCGCTGCCCAGGCTGAACTCATGCTCCAGGTCGTGCTCGGCAGAGGCCTTGATCAGCGCTCCGTTGGCGATCGCCGACACTATTAAGAGGACGAGGGCGGCAGCGCCCAGCGCCAGCCCCAGCGTCCACAGCAGCGCGGAGTGGGAGCCGATCCAGGCGCCGGCCTCGCCCGGCGACATCCCCGCCGGCAGCCCGCCGCCGTACTGCCGCGATGAGCTCCCGCCCCCACCGCCGGAACCGGTCGGCAGGGTCGCTGCCCCTTCGCCGGCCAGCAGGGCCAGCAGCCATAGATACTTGTGGCGCCAGGTGATGCCCAGTGCCCGGCTCAGGATCGTCTCGTATCTCATTACGCAAACCTCCTTGGTTCGCGCCGCAGGCTAGAGACCGATTGCGTCTAGCCGGTGCCGAAAGTGTGTCGGACTAGCCAGCCATCGAGGCCCGCTGCGCAGGCGCGGAAACCTCGGTCAGCAGCCGGAACTGGCAGACGGCACCTCCCGGTACCTCTTCGACCCCAACCCCCGGACGGACTGGCTCCAGCAGACCCTCGAGCAGGCCGGCATGGAAGCGACGCACCGCGGGTGACCGGACGCAGGCCTCGTGGAAGAGGCAGTTGCGAGCCACGACCAGGCCTCGCTTGGAGAGGTCGTAGTCGGCGCCGAGCGACTCCAGCGGCTGCAGAGCCCCGCTGAGTGAGTCCACCTTGGCCGAGGGCACCAGCGTCTGGGCGAGCGTGCGGCCCGCTTCGTGGGCGGCGGCGAGCCCGGTCGGGCCCATCGCGTCCAGCGCCCCCGCCAGCGCCTGCGCCAGCAGCCCCCACTGGCGGGGCGGGTGGGAGAGCATGATCGGCCCCTGCGCCAGGCTGTAGAGCTTGGCCGGCTTGCCGCGGAAACCGCGCCGGGGCTCGGTCGCCAGGTAGCCGAGTGCGACGAGGCGCTCCAGGTGGTCGAACGCGACCGAGCGGTGGATCCCAGCCGACTGGGCGACCTCGATCGCCGTCTTCGGCGTCGGGTCGGCGTAGAAGCGGAGCAGGATGTCGCGCCGCGTCAGGTCTTTGAGGGCGGCCAGGGCGACGTCCATTGGACTGGCCCAGGGGCCGCTCATGATGTGGCGTCACGCTAACACCTTTGTCGGGCCCATAACCACGAATTTATTCGCGCGTTGCGTCCGCCTTGACGGTGATTTGATGGCAACTGGACGCCGGAGTGACTCTTCCCTGCCGTTCTTTACACCAAGGCGGTGGGTCAAAACCCATTGCGGACAAGAAAGGTTCTGGGAGAGGCGTTGTGTATCCAATGGTGATCGCGGCTGGGGGCTTTTGTCTCTGGCTGGCAACCGGCTCCACGGTGGCCGGCGCCGGCCCGCTGCTGCCCACCCCATCGCTGCCGGTCGCGACCCCGACCCTGCCGGTGCCGACCCCGACCCTCCCGATCGCCACTCCCTCGCTGCCGATCCCGACGCCGACGCTGCCGATCGCCACTCCCTCGCTTCCGGTGCCCACGCCGTCGAACCCGGCCCCGACCCCGTCCGTGCCCGTGCCGACCCCGTCACCGGGTCCAAGCGCGGATCCCACGCCGGCCCCGACCAACTCGCCCGACCCCACCAGCACGCCCGCGGCCGATCCGACCGCCGCCGGCACCGCCACGCCGGCTCCCACGCCGGCTCCCACGCCGGCCCCCTCCCAGCGCGCGGCAACTCCCCGCCCCACGCCCGGCAGCGGCCCGTTCTTTCCGCTCACGCTCATCCACGTCGACGCGCTCACCACCGCCGAGCTGGTCGGGTTGGCGTCGCTGCCGCTCCTGTTCGGCATCGCCCTGCTCGCCGCCGGCCGCCTCTGGGGTAGCGCTTCGGCGATGCGCGGAGCGCGACTCCGGCTGGCCCTGGCCGCCGAGCTCGACCTCAGCCCGCGCGAGCTGGCGCAGTTGTCGCCGGCAGGCCTGGCCAAGCTCCGCGACCATGTCGCCTTCGACGACCTCACCGGCGTCTTGCGCCGGGTGGCCGGCGTGCACGCCGTCGAACGCGAGATCGCGCGGGCGCGGCGCAGCCGGAGCGAGCTGAGCGCGGTCTTCGTCGACCTCGACGGGCTCAAGCGGATCAACGACACCCGCGGCCACCGCGCCGGCGACCAGCTGATCCGCGGGGTGGCCCAGTTCCTGCGCGGGGCGCTGCGCCAGCAGGACCTCGTCTTCCGCTACGGAGGCGACGAGTTCGTCTGCGTGCTGCCCGGAGTTGGTCGCGAGCTGGCAACCGAGAAGTTCCAGAAGCTGGCGGCGGACGCGCACCTGCGCGGCATGATGTTCAGCTACGGCGTCGGCAGCCTGGAGAGCCACGACGACCTCGTAACCTTCCTCGCTCGCGCCGACGAGCGCCTCTATGCGGCGAAGCGGCGGAACCACGGTGACCTCGGAGCCGCGGTGGTCGGCCTACCGGCCCGTCCGGTGAGGCAACTTTGACAACCCGGTGGTCGCGGCGAATAATGAGGATATAACCCCGACAAACCATCTGTCGTCCCCCACCCCGCGGCAGGCGTCGACGTGGCGCCTCGCCGTGGGGTCCCCTCTCACAGCCGCCTTCACGTGGGGGAGGGCCCCCGTACCGCCTGTCACGTGGGGGAGGGCCCCCGTACCGCTTGTCACGTGGGGGAGGGCCCCCGTACCCCCCTAGGCACATGACGGAGGTCCTCCGCCTGGCCGGCGGGGGCGGCTCCGCGATCGATTCCCGCAGCGCCCTCATCGCCATTGCCGCAGCCCCTATCCTCGACCAGCTCCCGGCGACCGAGCAGCGCCGGCTGGCCCGGGCCGCGGTACCACGCGACATCCGGCGCGGCGAAGTGCTTTTCCGCGCCGGCGAGGTGTCCGGCGGTCTCCACCTCGTGCGCTCGGGAGTGGTTGAGATCCGGCTCGAAGGCGAGGCCGGCCACGTGCCGATCGCGGTGATCGGTCCCGGCGACCTGGTCGGCGTCAGCGCCGCGGCCGGCGACGTGGCGGCTCCCTGGAGCGCGGTAGCTCTGGAGAGCGGCGAGGTCATCACCATCTCGCCGGTCGCGCTGGACGCAGCCGTCAGCGCCTATCCCGAAGTCGGCCAGCACCTGACCAGCCTGTTCGAGCGCCGGCGGCGCTGGGCGCAGGCGATCGAATCCAACCGCGCCCCCTTCAGCAGTCCCAAGAACGGGCGGGTGATCGCCGTGCATTCACCCCGCGGCGGCGGCGGTACCACCACGGTTGCGCTCGGGATCGCCGGCATTCTGGCCCAGGACCGGCCCCAGCAGGTGGTGGTGGTCGACCTCTCGCTGCCTTTTGGCAGGTGCGCCTACTGGACCCGCTCCACGCCCACCACCAGCCTGGCCCGCATCGAGCAGGCGCCTTCGCGCTACCGCGATGACATCGTCGCCAGCGCGGTCAGCATGGACTCCGGCCTGGGCCTGCTGCCCGCGGTCCTGCGCCCGGAGGAAGCGGACCTGCTCACCCCGGAGGCGATCACGCGCGCGGTCCAGGTGCTCCGGCGGGAGTTCGAATTCGTCGTCATCGACGTCAGCCTCGACCTTTTGGGCCTGGTGCGGGCCGCCTGCCAGCGGGCCGACGACATCGTCACCCTGACCACGCCCGACTTTCCGTCGCTCCGCGACACCAGCGCCTTCCTGGACTGGATGGAGTCGCTGCGGCACCGGGTCCGGCTGCTTCTCAACCACCCGGCTCGCGCCGGCGCGGTGGGCAGCCGCGCCATCCGGCGAACGCTGGCCATCGAAGAGCTCGCCGAGCTTCCGCACGACGAAGAGCTGGTCCGGGCGTCCGGCAGGGGTGAGCGGTGGCCACCGCTCGAGGTCTCGAGCTTCCGGCTTACCCGCTCGCTCGAATCGCTGACCCAGCACCTGTTCCTGCGCCAGCCCGAGGAGGCGGAGACCGAGAAGGCCGCCGCCGGGCGCCGGCGCTGGATCCTGGGCTAGCCGCCTCGCGGCTCAGGTAGGGACGCGAATGCGCTGGCGCCGCCGCCCGGTTCTCGGCGCCGCCGTCCGCGCGCTGGTCGCGGTCGGTCCGGTGCTGCTCGGAGTGGCGGCCTCGACGCTGGTCGCACGGCTGCTCTCGGTGCCGCCGACCCCGGCCGGCACCGCCCTGTGGTGGGCTGCCTTTCTCAGCATCCTGGCCGTCACCTGGCTGCTCTGCCACCGGCTGCTCAGGCGGCTGCTGCCGCTGGCGACGCTGCTCGAGCTGTCGCTACTTTTCCCCGACTCGGCGCCCTCGCGCTTCGCCGTCCTCCGCCGCCAGGCCAACCCGCGCCGGCTCCACGAGGAGCTGGTCGCGGCGGCGTCGACAGCCGCCGGCGAGCGGGCCGCGCGGGCCCAGAAGATCCTCGAGTTGACGGCCGCCCTGGCCGTGCATGACAGCCGCACGCGAGGGCACTCGGAACGCGTCCGCATGTTCACCGACCTGGTCGCGCGCGAGATCCACCTCCCGCCGGCCGACGCCGACCGGCTGCGCTGGGCGGCGCTGCTCCACGCCATCGGAAAGCTGTCGGTCTCGACCGAGATCCTCAACAAGCGCGGCTGCCCGGATGAACAGGAGTGGCAGACCATCCGGACCCATCCGGTGGGCGGCTACGAGCTGATTGCGCCGCTCCATGAGTGGCTGGGGGATTGGGCCAAGGCGGTTCGCGACCACCACGAGCGGTATGACGGCACCGGCTATCCGGCCGGCCTGCGGCGCGACGCGATCTCCCTCGGCGGACGCATCGTCGCGGTTACCGACAGCTACGAAACGATGACCGCCGCGCGCCCCTACAAGTCGCCGATGAGCGTGGGCGCCGCACGCCAAGAGCTGGTGCGCTCGTCCGGGAGCCAATTCGACCCGGCGATCGTGCGCGCCTTCCTCCAACATCTCTCTCGGCCGGCTCTGGCTCGAGCTCGGAGTGGCGGCGCTGCTGGCACAGGTCCCCTTTGTGGGCCGGGCGGCGCGGGCGAGCGGTGTGGGGGCGCAGACGGTGTCCGGCCTCGCCGCCGCCGGCGCCGCCGCGATGGTGGTGGCGAGCGCGGTGGTCGCACCGCCGGCGCTGGTCGCCCCTCGTTACGCGCCGGTCGCCATCGGCAGCTCAGCGCCAGTCGCCCCGCCTCCGGCCGCCGAGCCGGCGCCCACGCCCTCGCTGGGCGGCGGCGCGGTCGCGCCATACGTGGCGCAAGAGCCGGTGCCGAGGTCGCCTGCGCCCTCGCCGGCGTCCCCCTGTTCGAACCCGCCGCCGCCGGTGGGCGCTGTCACCCGGCAGCTGCAGCCACTTCTGGGCTGCCCGTCACTGCTCGCGAAGGTTTGACCGCCGTCTGACTTCGTGGTTATGGTGGGTTCATAACCGCTAAATTTCGCCCAGCCCGGCACGCCCGCTGGCTCCTCGCTGCAAGCGGACTGGTGGTGGGTCTGTGGGGGCAACCCGCCGGCGCAGTGCCCGATGTCGCCCACGGCATCGAGCGGGCTGCCCATCCGCCGGTGCACGTGGCACCGCCGCCGCGCCCGGTTGGGGCGGCGCCGCACGCCGCCGGAGTGCGGTACGTGGCCGCCGGCTCGCCGGCCGGCTACATCCCTTGCGACGTCCGCAACGCCTACCACCTCGCCACCTCGTCGCTGACCGGGGCCGGACAGACGATCGCGATCGTCGACTATTCCGACGACCCCAGCATCGCCAGCGACCTCACCGCCTTCTCCTCCGATCTCGGCCTCCCCGCCGCCCCCTTCAGCAAGCGCCTGCTCGGCGCCCCCCCGGTCGACTCGGGCTGGACGCACGAGATCACCCTCGACGTCGAGTGGGCGCACGCGATCGCGCCCGGGGCCTCGATCGTCCTGATCGAGACCGCGAGCTCGAGCGTCGGCACCGGGGTCAGCAACGGTCTCATCCAGGGGCTCGACTACGCCGTCGGCTCGGCCGTCAACGCGGACGTGGTCTCCATGAGCTGGGCATGAGCGTGGGGGCCTCCGACGTCGGCTTCATGCAGGCCCTCGACACCCACCTCCCGACGACCAACGCGGCGGGACGCCGCGTGACCTATGTCGCATCAGCCGGTGACTCCGGGTACGGACCCAGCTGGCCGGCGCTCTCCCCGGCCGCGATCGGCGTCGGCGGCACCTCCCTGTCGCCCCTCGCTTACGGCTATCCGAGCTTCCCGGCTTCCCACCTGACCTGCGCGCCCCCCGCCCCACCCGGCGTGAACCGCGCCAACGAGACGGTGTGGGGGAGCGCCGGCGGCGGTCAGGGCACCGGCGGCGGCTACGTGAGCGGATATCCGAAGCCCGCCTACCAGGCCGGGTACGGGCCCGGCGGCGTCCGCTCGATGCCGGACGTGGCCATGCTGGCCGACCCCGCGAGCGGCGTGGCGACGGTCGAGAACGGCTCCTGGTACTCCTACCTGAGCGGCGGCACGAGCCTCTCCGCGCCGATGTGGGGCGGGGTGGTCGCGCTGCTCAACCAGGGCCGCCAGGCCAGTGGTAGAGCCGCCCTCAGCTCGCCGGCGTGGATCTACGGCGCCTCGGTTTCCGACTACAACGACATCGTGGCCGGCGCCTCGGCGCCGAGCGGAAACACCGCCTGCCTAATCGCGGCCGCCTGCACCGCGGGCCCCTCATACGACCAGGTCACCGGGCGCGGCTCGCCGCTCTTTGACGCCCTGGCGTCCGAGCAGGCGGGCGGCGCGCCCGCTCCAACTCCGACCCCGGTCCCGACCCCGGTTCCGACCCCGGCACCCCTACCGCCTTCGGCGGCGGGCACCTACCACCCGGTCACACCCACCCGGATCTTCGATTCGCGAAGCGGTTCTGCTGCGCTGGCGCCAGGGACTGTACAGCCGGTGTACGTCGCCCCCAGCACGCTGGTCCCGGCCAGTGCCACCGCGGTCGTGCTCAACGTCGGTGTCACCAACACCCACGGTGGCGCCTCGGGCTACGTGCAGCTGCTGCCCCACGGCGGCTCCGCGGGCACCGCTTCGACGGTCAACTACCTGGCCGGCCAGACCATCGCCAACCTGACCCAGGTCGGGCTCGGCTCCGGCTACGTCGACGTCTACAACGCCGGCGCCTGGGCGGACGTCTTCCTGGACATCCAGGGTTACTACGGCCCCTCGAGCGCGGCCGGGACCGGCCTCTACAACAGCCTTTCCTCACCGGTCCGCTTCCTCGACACGCGCTGCGGGCCGGGGGCGCCGGCCACGCACTGCGGGGCACTCGGACCCGGCGCTGTCCTGGCGCTCCAGGTCGCGGGCTTGAACGGCGTGCCGGCCGACGCCCAGGCCGTGGTCTTCAACCTGACCGAGGTCGGGGGCACCGCCCCCAGCTACCTCGCCGCCTGGCCTCAGGGCCAGTCCTGGCCGGGCAACTCGAACCTCAACTTCCCGGCCGGCCGCGTGCTCGCCAACCGGGCGATCGTGACCGTCGGTTCGGGTGGTGCGATCGACATCGCCAACTCCCAGGGCACGGTCGATGTGCTGGTGGACGTGGTCGGCTGGTTCTCGGGCGGCAGCGGCGGCGACAACCTTGGCCGCCAGTTCGTCGCCTCCAGCCCGAGCCGCATCTTCGACACGCGCACCGGGCAGGGCGGCCACAGCGGCCCGCTGGGGCCGGGCGAGCTCGTCAATGTCGTCGTTCCCAGCGGGACGATCGGTGCGGTTTCGGTCAACGTGACAGTGCTCAACGCCAGCACCAACAGCTTCCTATCGGCGTTCCCGGCGCCCCCGCCATCGGTGACCACCTCGGATGTGAACTTCGGGCCCGGCGACATCCTGCCCAACCTGGTGGTGACCGCGGTGGCCAGCAACGGCGCCGGCGGCTACAAGTTCACGATCTACAACTCGGTCGGCTCGGTCGACGTCTTCGTCGACATCAGCGGCAGCTACTCCTAGGCAGCAAACTAGGTGGCGGCGGCGTGGCCGCCACCGTCCGCCTCGCGGAGCTCCTGGACGGTCTCTCGCTGGTCATCGACCTGGCGGCGACCGGCTGGTGGCCCGCTTCCAGCTACCCGACGGGGTCCGGGTCGACGTCTTTCAGAGCTTCGAACGCTGGGATGGATCCCGAGCTGGTCGCGGAGTTCATCGCCGGCGCGGGTTCGCCGACTTCGTGGACCTCAAGTCCCGCTACCTGCATGGCCGCGCTGCGCGTGCCGCCGGCGTGCGCGAGGACGAAGCGATCATGTTGCGCCGGGCCGCCTGGTCGACGATATCGGGCGCGCCGCAGTGGGCACGATGGTCTGGGACAAGGCGGGGCCGCTGAGCACCGCAGAGTGGGAGCAGGTGCGGCTGATCAACCGCGTCTTCGAATGCGGACAGGCCGTGGTCGTCGAATTCAAGACGGGCGGCGTGAACAGCGGATCGTCGGTAAACGCCGCAGGGAACGCTCCGCGCCTGCTACGACTGCCTCAGCCTGCTCGCCCAGCCTGGGTTGATCCAGGTGCCGGCGGGAATGGGCGAGCGATGAGCACGTCGCCTGCTGGTTCCCCTCTACGCGTGGACGGTCTGCGTTTCCGTTGCGGCGCTCCGCGATCCAGGGGGGGCCACCTCGGCCCCGAACTCGGCGAACACGCGCTTGGCCAGCGAGATGAACCGCGCGGCGGGCGGGCTCAAGTAGCGGTCGCGGTGGTAGGCGATCACGATCACCCGCGGGGGGACGTTGGCCGGCAGCGGCCGGACCACGACGTGGGGGTCGTGCTCGTCGACCGCCAGCCAGGGGACCACGGCGACCCCCATCCCGGCGCCCACCATCGACTGCACGGTGCCGTTGTCGTCGGACCGGAACACGACGTGGGGCTCGACCCCGCGCGAGTTGAGATGCTGATCCAAGAGCTCTGACGTCCGGCAGACGTTGCTGGCGATGAAATCCTGGCCGGCCAGGCTCTCGAAGCGAAGTACTCCCTTCGTCGCGGCGAGGGCGGAGTCCGCGGGCAAGAGAGCCACATACGGGTCACGCATCATCTCCTCGGCGTCGAAGGGGCCCTCCGGCAGCGGGTAGACGGTGAAGGTGAGGTCGAGCTCGCCGCGGCGCACCATCTCCAGCAGCTCGTCATCGCTGCCCGACTGGTTGGGGACCACGGTCACCCCCGGATAGTCGCGGGCGAACTCGCGCAGGAGCCGGGGCAGGATCCGGTTGGACACGCTCTGGTAGACCCCGACGCGCAGCTCGCCGAGGTCGCCCGCCTGGTAGGCGCGCAGGTCGGCCACCGCCGCCCGCAGCTGGGCGACGATCACCTCGGCGTGACGGAGGAGGAGGCGTCCTGGTTCGGTCAGCTCCACCGTCCGCCGGCCCCGCGACCGCTCCACCAGGCGCTGGCCGGCGATCCGCTCCAGCGCCGCGATCTGCTGGCTGATCGCCGACTGGGACACCTCCAGGACCTCCGCCGCGGCCCAGAACGAGCCTGTCTCGGCAACCGCCTGCAGGGCCATCAGGTGGTGCAGATCAAGCTCTGACCAATTATCAGCTCCACTTCTCATAATCTCGCTAATTATATGTTGCTCTGCATTAAGTTTGGTGGAACCATTCAGGCATGGAAGTCCTCATCGCTCTCGGAATCGTCGCCGGTCTGGCCGCGGCCGCCTACCTCAAGGGCACCGACAGCCGGAGCTCCGACCTGGACCGCGCCCAGGGCTGGTGGCCCGGCCAGCGCCAGGCATAACAGGGATAAATACCGGTGGCCGGGGGCCACTCCCCCTGGGTAGAGGGGCAGCGCCCGGCGCCGCCCCTCCCTGGATGGGGGGAGATTCCTAGTTGGCGGCCACCACTGGCAGCGTCGGCGCGAGGTCGAGGTCCCCGTTGTGTTCCCGCAGCCGCACGGTGAAGACGCTGCCCTTACCCAGCTCGCTGGTGACTCCGAGACTGCCTCCGTGGAGCTCGACCAGCCGCTTGGTCAGCGCCAGTCCGAGCCCCGCTCCGTCGCGCCCGCGGGCGCGTCCGGCGTCCAGCTGGTGGAACTCCCGGAAGATCGCCGCCTGGTCCTTGGCCGCGATGCCAATCCCGGTGTCGGCGACTTCGATCACGATCCCGCGCCGGTCGCGCCGGGCGCTGACCGA
This sequence comes from Candidatus Dormiibacterota bacterium, assembly GCA_036378395.1. Taxonomy (GTDB): domain Bacteria; phylum Chloroflexota; class Dormibacteria; order Dormibacterales; family Dormibacteraceae; genus DASUWN01. The sequence continues at coordinate 13,549 of DASUWN010000016.1, forward strand.
CACCCGGCCGCCCGCGGGCGTGAACTTGATCCCGTTCGAGAGCAGATTGAAAAGGATCTGGTCGAGCCGCATGCGGTCGGCCTCGACCAGGAGGTCAGGCTCGACCTCGAGTTCGAGCGTCACCTGGCGGCCGTTGGCGAGTGGCTGGACGGTGGCCAGGGCCGCCGAGACCGCCAATTCCATCGCCACCGGCTCCCGGTTCAGCTCGAGGCGGCCGGCCTCCACCTTGGCCAGGTCGAGCACGTCGTTGATCAGACCCAGCAGGTGCCGGCCTGAGGAGCTGATGTTCTTGAGATAGCGCTCCCGCCGCGCGGGGTCGGCCGCCATCTGCGGGCTGTCGAGCAGCAGCTCGCAAAAGCCGAGGATGGCGTTGAGCGGCGTCCGCAGCTCGTGGCTCATGTTGGCCAGGAACTGGCTCTTGTGCACACTCGCCTCGCCCAGCTCGCGGTTGGCGCGGCGCAGGTCGCCGAACAGCGTGGCGACGTGCAGCGCCGAGGCCAGATGCGGGAGCACCAGCTCTGAGCGCCGGACGTCGGCGTCGTCGAATCCCGGCTTGCCGCGACGGCGAAGCATCGAGACGACCCCCAGCAGGCGGCCGCTCGAGAGCAGCGGCGAGACCATGATCGGCCCCAGGTCGTGCTCACGCGCCCACGCCGCAAACGCCGGATCCCAGGTATCGGAGACGTCCGGAGCGATCTCGGGCTGGGCGTCCTGCCACGCCTCGGACAGCGCGTCGTACGAGATCGCCGGGTCGGCCGGATAGAAATCGAATGGCTGCGACAATCCCACGCGCCAGCCGCTGGCCCCGATCAGCCCGATCACGATCTGATCCGCCGCCAGCAGCCGCTGGAGACGCTCGCCGGCCAGCGACAGGATCTCCGGCGTGTCGACGCGCAGGCTGATGTCGAGCATCGAGCGGGCGATCTCCTCGCGCTGCGACTCGCTTTCCCGCCAGGCCGCGAGCGAGCTGGCCAGCCGGCCGACCTCGTCGCGGCGGTCGAGGCCGTCGAGCTCAACCGGGCGTCCGATGGCCAGCCCCTGCGCCCCGTCGATCAGGCGGCGCAGCGGCTGCAACGTCGACTGGGTGAACTTGAAGCCCAGCACCCCGAGCAACGCCAGGGAGAGCGTGGCAAAGCCGATCACGGCGAGGGTCTGCGCTAACTGCCGCTCATGGGCGGCCGCCAGGCGGGCGGCGGCCTCGGCGGTCAGCTTCTGGTTGGCGGTGGCGCCGGCCTGGTCGACCGCGACCAGCAGCCGGCCGCCATCGGTGCTGGAGTCGAGCGGCGCCGGTCCGATCCCCTCATGCTGGTCGGCCCACAGCTGCCACGCCTGCACTGCCTGCAGGAGCGCCTCGGTCTGGTTTCGATCTTCGGAGGTCTCGCCTCGGCGGATCGCGGGCACCAGGCTCGCGACCTGATCCTCGGCCTTGAGGACGCGGGAGATGTTCTCCGGATTCCCGGTGCCCACATAGGCGTTGATCCAGGCCGCCTGGTCGGAGGTTGCCGACTCCAGTTGAATGAGACGCGTCTCCTGGTCCTGCGCCAGGTCGAACGCGGTGTAGGCGCTGGAGACCCGCCAGCCGAACGCGATCACGGTCGTCCCGGCGAGGACGGCGACGATCGTGATCGCCGTCAGGAGTGTTAACGCCTGGCCGCGCAGCGTGTCCGGCCAGAGCCGGTTCCAGGTGCGGCGCAGTGACCGGCGTCGAATTTCCACCGACCAGAGAGTGGGGCCTGGCGGGCACCCCGTCGTGGTCATCCGGGAGTCAATCTGAGATCGGCTGAACGTCAGTGCCGCGGGCGCTGAGGCGCGCGCGGGAAGACCGCGATCCGTTTCAGCTCCGCCAGCTCGCGGACGCGGACCGTGTCCGAGGCTTCGATGGTGGTGACCTCGAAAGCGCGGAAGAGCTGCGCCTGGTTGCCCACCGCGGGGTCGACGTAGAGCGCCGCCGAGCCCAGGCTCTCGCCGTCTTCGGTGACGACGTCGACCGTCCGCCCGGCCTGCGGCGGGCCGGTGGTCACCTCGGCTGCGGGGACCCCGGCGCGGGCCAGCGTTTCCGCGCTGACGGCGATCCCGGCTCCGGTGCGGAGCGCCAGGTTGATCGCGTCCGAGGGGCGCGCGTCGAGCAGCTGGTGGCGACCGACGGCGTCGACTTCGATCGCGGCCAGGAAGACCATCGGGCTCTCCGGCGAGCGCCAGATCGCCACCGATTCGACGCGGAGCTCCGCGGCGCCGCAGAGGCTCGCCATCAGGTCGTGCGTGAGCGGCCGTTCGGTCGGCTGGCCCTCGAGGTGGACGGCGATGCCGGTCGCCTCGGGGGGGCCGATCCAGATCGGGAGCGAGGTGGCTCCGTCCTCGGTCTCCAGGATCACCACGTGCTGCTGGGTGGCTGGATGGACGCGGACGCCGGTGACGCGCATCGGGACCAGGTCTTGGGGGCGTTCGACGCGAATCATCAGATTCCCTCCCGTGATCAGTTCCTCGAAGCGCGGGCGCGCTGGCGCGCAGCCCGGGTTTCCCGAGAAACCCGAGGTTGCCACATGGTGCGAGGCCCGGTTTCTCGAGAAACCCGAGGCTACCGCACCGTCCAAGGCGCGGTTTCCCGGGAAACCGGGAAAATCGCGGGGGTGCTAGCCGACCGCTACCTCACCGCCGCCCGGGCCTACGCCCCCGTCCCCGCCCCCGACGGCTCCCTCTGGTTCGCCTCCGACCTGGCCGGCCACACGCAGCTCTTCCGCATCGCCGGCCCCGAGTCCTGGCCCCAGCGCGTCGTGCCCACCAGCGATCGCATCCTGCCCATCGGAATCACCCCGGGCGGCCTGCTCGTGCGCACCGACCGCGGCGGCAACGAGACCTGGCGGCTGGGTCTGATCTCGGCCGCCGGCGAGTGGCGGGCGCTGACGCGGGACACCAAGGCGATGCACCTCTCGCCCACCCTGAGCCCCGATCAAAAGCGGGCCGGGCTGAGCTTCAACCCCGGCGGCCGGGTCGACTTCGCGCTCGGTGTGATCGACCTGGAGTCGGGCGACATCGAGACCTGGGCCGAGTGCCCAGGCATGTGGCGCTGGGCGGCCTGGTCGCCCGATGGCGAACGGGCGCTGGTTGAGCACGTGATCTCGCCGACCCGCGTCGAGACCTACCTCCTCGCCCGCGGCGGCGACCTGCAGCCGGTCCTGCCCGAGGCGCGCCGGATCTTCGACGCGGCCTGGGCACACGGCCGGATGCTCGCCCTCAGCGACCTCGGCTCGGAATTCATTCGCCTGGTCGACGCCGCCTCGGGCACGCCCGTCTACGACGCGCCCGGCCGCGACCTCCGGATGTGGCTCCCCGACCCCACCGGCGCCCGGGCCGCGATCGCCATCAATGCCGGCGCCTACGACGAGCTGGTCATCGTCGACCTGTCCGACGGCAGGGAGCTGCAGCGCCTGGAGCCGCCCGGGGGCCCGGGGGTGGTCCACGCCGACAACGTCACCGAACCCGGGCTCAATGCGGCCTGGTCGCCCGATGGCGACCGTCTCTTCGTGGCCTGGGACACCCCGATCGCGCCGGCCGACATCTACGAGCTCCCCAGCGGCCGGCGTTGGACGGCCGCCGGCACCTCGGCTCCGCCCAACGGCATCCGCCCGGAAGCGGTCAGCTACCGCAGCTTCGACGGCCTCGAGATCCCCGCGCTTCACTACCGGGCCCCCAGCCCGAACGGACAGCGCAAGACCATCGTCCACATCCACGGCGGCCCCGAGGGCCAGGCCCGCGGCAACTACATCCCCCACGTCCAGCTCCTGCTCGCCGGCGGGCTCGACGTGCTGATGCCCAACGTTCGCGGCAGCACCGGATACGGCGTCCGCTACTTCTCGCTCGATGACCGCGAGCTGCGCTGGGACTCGGTGCGCGACGGCTGCGAGGCCGCGCGCTGGCTGAAAGCCACCGCCGGCAGCGACCGGGTGGCGGCGATGGGCGCCTCCTACGGTGGCTTCATGACGCTGGCGGTGCTGGTCGAGGACCCCGACCTCTGGGACGCCGGCGTCGACATCGTGGGTATCGCCGACTGGCACACCTTCTTCAAGAACACCAGCGCCTGGCGGCGAGCCCTGCGGGCGGTCGAATACGGCGACCCCGACCAGCCCAACGACGCCGAGTTCCTGGCCGAGTTCAGCCCGCTGCGCCGCGCCCACGCCATCCGCGCGCCGCTCCTCGTCATCCACGGCCGCAACGACGTGCGCGTGCCCCTCAACGAGGCCGAGCAGATGGCGGCCGCGACCAGCGCCGAGCTGCTGGTCTTCGACGACGAAGGCCACGGCGTGGTGCGTCACGGCAACCGCGTGCGGGCCTATGGGCGAGCGCTCGAGTTCTTGCTGGAGAAGCTCGGCTAGAGCTTCCGGATCTCGGGCAGCAGCCGCTCCGCCACCACCTCGGCGCCGGCGACCGGGTCCACTGCCGACGCGCCACCGCCGGTCGCACCCAGCATCACCACCAGCTCGGTAAAGCCGCGCTCGTGGAAGCGCACCAGCGTGTCCAGGGTTTCCCCCGCATCGGCGGCCAGCCCAATCTGGATCGAGCGCCGGATCTCCGCCGGGTCGCGGCCGATCGCCGCGCAGGCTTCCGCCAGCTGCTCGAACGCCTGTCCCGCGCCCTCGAGAGACCCCGCCACGCCGGATGGGTTCCAGACGTCCGCGTAGCGCGCGGTGAGCTTGAGCGTGCTCGGCCCGCCGGCGCCGATCCAGATCGGCGGGTGCGGCTTCTGGATCGGCTTGGGCTCCGCCACCGCGTTCTTGAACTTGACGTAGCGGCCATCGAAGGTGGTCCGCTCCTCCGTCCACAGGCTCTTGATCGCCTGCAGCGACTCGGACAGCACCCCGACCCGGTGCTCGAGACCACCGATACCGTACATCTCGTGCTCGTTGGCCGCCCAGGCGGCGCCGATGCCGAACTCGAGCCGCCCGTTGGAGAGGTGGTCGACGGTGGTAGCGATCTTGGCCAGGAGCGCGGGGTTGCGGTAGGTGACGCCGGTAACCAGCAGGCCCATGCGGACGCGCGAGGTCGCGGCGGCCAGCGCGCCGAGCAGCGTCCAGCCGTCGAAGACGTCGCTGCCGTCGCCGATCGGCCCGATGGTGGCCAGGTGGTCGAAGGCCCAACAGTGGTCGAAGCCGGCGTCCTCGGCGATCCGCCAGACGCGGCGGTAGCTGTCGATGGGGGCGTTCTGGGAGAGCTTGAGGCCGAGGCGCGGGGAGTCAGTCACCCGACCAGCCTAGCCCGGTCTAGCGGCCGACCTCCCGCCGCCGCATGGCGGCGATGGCCACGGCGAACCCTGCGGCCAGGATCCCGACCTGGAGGTAGAGCCCGTTCCAGAACACACCCTCGTTGAGCGGGTTGCCGTAGAGCCTGAAAACAGAGAGGTCGAGAAACCAATCGGGTGGCGTCGGACTGTTGAAGATGGGGACCGCCATCAAAGGGACGAAGTAGCCGAGCACCACGACCGCGCCCAGCGCATAGGTCGCCACCCGTGGCCGCCAGGCGGCCAGCGCGGCTCCCGCGGCCCCGAACGCGGCGAGGACCGGCAGGAGCAGCGCCGACGCCAGCAGGAGGCGGTCGACGCGGAGATCGATACCCGCCGCCCGCGTCCCCAGCCAGACGGCGGCCAGGTTGGCGGTGGCGAGCAGAAGCCCGGCCGCGATCAGAGTCAGGCCGCGATCAACGATGACGCGCCAGCGCGGGAGGCCGGCCGCGAGCATCATCTCGAGCCGGCCCTCGGCGTCCTCCGCCGCCCAGCGCGCGACCTGGACGATGGCGTAAGCGGCCAGGATCAGGCAGGCGACCCGGAACCACTCGAGGCCGATGAAGCCGGCCGCGGGATCGGCGCCGTCGAGCCCGAAGGCGACCTTCATCTGGAGGCCGCCCAGGCTGCCGGCCGCGAGCTCGGTGCCGTGCACGAATCCCTTGGTCAGTCCAACGGTGGAGAGCGCGTAGGCGAAGATGCCCAGCATCCAGACGCTGAGGCCCAGGCGCTGGTCCCAGAGCGCAACCAAGGTCGGGATCGCGGCCCATCCGGTCCGCCTGACTCCGCGCACGGGTGGCCGGTTTTCCCCCCCAAGGCGTACGAAAGCGGATCCGAGGTCGCGCGCGCCCAGCATCCACGCGGCCAGCCCGGCCAGCAGCACCGCCGCGACCAGCGGCACCGCGAAGTCGAGAAGATTGAGACCACCACCCGGGAGCAGCGCGTCGGAGTGGTCGGCGTAGGCGAACGGGGTCAGCCAGGCCCAGGGTTTGAGCCAATCGACGGTCCGGCTGAACCCGTTGACGAAGTACATCGCGACCAGGACGATCCCGAATACGCCGAGCGCGTTGCGGCGGGTGGGCAGGAGCCGCCCGAACACCATGGCGCCGGCGAACAGCGCCGGGGCCGGGGCGGCCTCCGCCAGCGATTGCAGCAGCAGCCCGCGCACCGTCAGAGACTGCCCGGTAAGCGCCGCCAGGCCGCCGCCGATCAGAACCACCGCGGCCATCACCAGCAGCAGCGCCAGCACGAAGCCGGCCAGCCGGGTGAAGACCAGCTGCGCCGGCCGTACGCCGGCGGCCAGCCAGTGCTCGATCAGCCCCCGCTCGTCCTCACCCCGCAGCGCCCCGGTTCCCGCCACGGCCGCCCAGAGGCCGAAGAAGAGGGGAAAGAACCCGAGCAGGAACCACTCGATGTAGCCGCCGAGCAGGTTGAGATCCGCCACCGGCCGGTCCATGTAGCTCATCTGGGCGCTGACGATCTGGAATACGGCGCCGGTCTGGGCGCTGCCTTGGTTCAGGCGCTGGAAGGTGCCGACCTCGATCACGGCATAGCCCCCGAAGAAGGCGCTGTAGCCGATGATCCCGGCCAGGTGGGAGCGCAGGGCGTAGCGCAGCACCGCCAAGGCCGGCGTCAGGGGGCGGGGGCGGGGACCAGCTCCGCGGACGGAGCCGGCTCGTCCTCGTAGTAGGCGAGAAAGATCTCCTCCAGGCTTGGCTCGTGGCTGATCAGCTTCAGCACCGGGTGCCCGTGCAGCATGCTGACCACGGGCTGGAAGCTGCCGCGGACGGCAAAGCGGAGCTCGTTGCCGGCGCGGGTCAGGTTCTCCACGCCGGCCGCCATCCGCACCTCGGCCTCGGGCGGTTCCCCGTCGAACTCCACGGTGACGTGGTGGTAGCGAATGTCGTGCAGCTCCTCCATCTCCGCCACTCGCACCAAACGGCCGCGCCGGATGATGCCGACCCGATCGCAGACGTCCTCGACCTCGCTCAGGATGTGCGACGAGAAGAGGACGGTTGCGCCCGCCGCCCGTGCTTCGCGAACCAGGTCGTAGAACTCCTGCTGGTTGAGGGGATCGAGGCCGCCCGTCGGCTCGTCGAGGATCAGCAGCCGGGGCCGGTGCATCAGGGCGAGAAGGATGCCCAGCTTCTGCTTGTTGCCGCGGCTGTATTCGCGAAACCGGCGCCCCAGATCGAGGTCGAGCCTTTCGCAGATCTGGCGCACCAGCCCGCGGTCGCAGCCACCCCGCAGCCCGGCGATGTAGGCCACCACCTCCGTCCCCCGCAGGCCGCCGAACTGGGGCAGCTCGCCCGGGAGGTAGCCGACCTGCTTCTTCACCGCCACCGCGTCCTGGTGGCAGTCGAGGCCGAAGATTGACGCGCGGCCGCGGGTCGGGTGCAGCATGCCCATCAGCAGGCGGATCGTCGTGGTCTTCCCGGCCCCGTTGGGGCCGAGATAGCCGAACACGTCGCCCGCGTCGATCTGCAGGTCGAGGTCGAACAGGCCGCGACCGGCGCCGTAGTCCTTAGTCAGGCCACGAATGTCGATGGCCGCCTGCAAAGCGCGGGCAGTCTACAGGCGGCGAGTCAGTCCGTCGAAGCATTTGACACCGCCGCCACCAGCTCCAGCGACGTCGGGCCGGCCATGCCGGCCAGCGCGAGGGGGTGCTGGATCCCGAGCAGCTCGGTGAAGCGTATCCGGGACCACGGCCAGTCGGCGACCAGTGGGGGCCAGACCGGCGGCCTTCGAAGGTGGTCAAGACCCGGGTCGGCGGTGCCGATACCGATCTCAGACGATCGCCGCATCATCTCAAGATGTGGGCGCGGCCCGAGTCGAGAGCGAGCGCTACGGCACCGGCGAGGCGGCCGGGGACTGCCGGCCGGGCGACTTCCTCCTCACCCACCGCTCGGGCGTGATCCCCCGCCTGATCCGGCTCGGCGAGCGCCGGCGGTACGGGGCCGGCGCCCAGTGGAGCCACTGCGCCTTGGTGGTCGCCGGCGACGGCACGCTGGTCGAGGCAGAGACGCGCGGCGTCAGCCGCAGCCCGCTCGAGAAGTACCGACCCCGCGAGTACACCGTCGTCCGGACCTCGCGGCTTCTGTCACCGGAAGGTGCCGGCGCCGCCACCGCCTACGCCGAGCGCCAGGTCGGCCAGGCCTTCGGCTTCCTGGTGATGTTCTCGGTCGCCGTCTGGCTCGCCACCGGCATCCGGCTCGAGCTGCGCCGCCGCGACCACCAGATCTGCTCGGGACTGGTCGCCCGCGCGCTCCAGGAGGGCGGGCTCGACGTGGGCGGCGACCCCACCTTCATGCTGCCGGCCGACCTGGCCGACCGCTTCCTCGGCTACACCGACGCGCGCGGCCCTCGGCGGCGAACGTAGCGCCGCGGGCTGAGCCAGCCCTGCCCCGGGCTGGGCAGCCAGCGCTCCGGCAGCCAGAGCACGAAGGCCGACCAGCCGAGGCCGAGCAGGAAGCCGCCGATCACGTCGCTCGGCCAGTGAGCCCCGACCCAGACCCGGCCCAGGCAGCCGACGAAGACGCCGAACAGTGCCGCCGCCCAGAGCAGCGGCCGGAAGCCCGCCCGCACCCGCGGCGCCAGCGAGAAAGCGAGCATGAAGAAGAGCCAGGTGTAGAACACGGCGTGCCCGCTGGGGAAGCTGAACCCGGGCGGCTGAGCGATCACCCGGACCAGGTTGGCGTCCGGCCGCTGGCGCTCGAAGCTGACCTTCAGCAGGTTGTCGAGCACGCTGCCCAGACCCCCGATCGCCATCAGCCAGGCGCCCCGGCGCTCGAAGGGCAGGAAGGCGAGAACGACCGCCGCCCCCAGGAGCAGCTGCCAGTACCCCGCAATCGCGTTGGTCGCCCGCATCAGCGGCTCGATCGGCCCCCAGGCGCGGCCCTGCACGAAGACCTCGATCGGCACGTCGAACGCGTAGAGCGGCCGGGTCAGCACCAGCCAGGCGTCGATCGCGAACAGCACCAGGCAAGCCACCGCCACCAGCGCCAGCCAGCGCCGGGCGGCGCCGCCAACGTAACCGGTGGCGACCTGCTCGACGGCCACCTGCGGGTCAGATTCTGCCAACTCGAAGAAGAGATAATGTTATAGCGATATATGCAACTTTCAGCTGCGAAGGGCACCACTGAGGCCAAACGGAAGGCGAAGCGCGCCGGGCAAAAAACCGAGAAGGCGAGCGCCAATTCCGGCCTGCAGGCGGCTGAGCGCTTCGGCTACGTCGTCCGCGGGCTCCTCTACGGCGCCATGGGAGTCCTGGCGCTGGGCGCCGCGGTCCACATCGGCGGCGCCTTCGAAGACCAGGCCAGCAGCGTCTGGCTGCTGGCGCGCGCGCCCTTCGGCCGCCTGGTGGTCGCCTCCTTCGTGGTCGGCATCGGCGCCTACGGGCTCTGGGGCTTCGTGCGCGCAGGCTTCGATCCGCTGAACCGCGGCGAGGGTGCACCCGGGATCGCCAACCGCCTCGGCTGGGCCTGGAGCGGCCTCTCCTACACCATGCTCGCGATCTTCGCCCTGAGGGTGGCCACTGGCCGCCTCGACAAACCGCCCGGCGACTCGGTGACCGCCATTGCGGCGCGCGTCTTCGCGCTCCCGGGCGGCCGCGCCGTCACCCTGGCTCTCGGCGTCGTCGCGGTGACCGCCGGGGCCGCTCAGTTCGTCGACGCTTACCTGGCGCGCTGGCGCCGGGACCTCAAGCGCCGCGAGATGACCACGGGCGAGCGCGCCGCCGCCCTCTGGCTGGGCCGCTTCGGCCTGGCCGCCCGCGGCGTCACCTTCACCGTCGTCGGCTGGCTGCTCGTCATCGCCAGCCTCAACGCCGATCCCGGGCTGGCGAAAGGCTACGCCGGTGCCTTCCGCTTCGTGCAGACCGGCCCCGCCGGCGGCGTCCTGCTGGCGCTGGTCGCGCTCGGCTTCGTGGCGCTCGGCCTCCACTCCTTCGCCTGCGCCCGATGGATCAAGCTGGCCGGCCGCTGATCGCAGCCGGCGCTCTGCTCCTGGCCGCCTTCGCGGCCTTGACGCTGGCGGTGCTGACCGGGCTGCCGCTGGGGCCCGACCTGGCCGTCGAGCGCGCGGTGCAGGCGGTTCCCTGGGGACCGCTCGCCGCCCCCTTCGGAGTCGTCGACTACCTCGAGGGCCTGCGCCAGGTCGGCGTCGCTGTGGCCGTGATCGCGGTGACCTTCCTATTCAACCGGCGCGCCACCCTCTGGGCACTCGCCTGCTCGCTCAGCGCGGGCGCCTTCCAGGTCCTCGAGCTCGCGGTCCACCGGCCGCGGCCGCCGGCCTCGCTGGTGCACGTCATCCGCCACGCGCCGACCTTCTCCTACCCGAGCGGCCACACCATCTTCGTCACCTGGGCAGCCACCGTCCTGGTCGTGGCTGTGGTGGCGGTCCGCTGGCGGCGCTGGACGCCCCTGGCCGCCGGGCTGGCGGTCCTGGTGCTGGCGGTGGTCGTCGTGGGCCGGATCTACGAGGGCGAACACTGGCCGAGCGACTGCCTGGCCGGCCTGCTGCTGGGCGGGGGCTGGACGCTGCTGACGCTCGGGCTGCCCAGGATTGGAAGACCGGTGCTGACTATCGCTGCGGAGGCTCGATTCCGGCCAGCTCGACGACCCACGTGAAGGCCGCGACCAGGAGCTGGACGAGGTCGGCCCGCGCCATGTCGCCGTGCTCGATCCAGTCCAGGCTGGCGGCTTCCACCATCCCGATCCAGCCTCGCACCGCGACCCGCTGGGCCGGGGCCGGCGCGTCGAGGCCGAGGGCGGTCGAGATCCGGTCCAGCATCGCTTGCCGAAAGCCCTCGGCGATGCCCGCGATCTTGGGGTCCGCGCCCACGCCGCCCCGCAGCACCGCCACATAGGCGGGCGAGTGGGAGCTGACGTAGTCGAGGTAGCGCTCGAGCCCGATCTGCAGCTGCTCCTCCGAGGTCGCGCCCGGCTCGGGCTCGGTCAGCGCCAGCATCTCGCCCACCGCCTCCTCCAGCACCGCCGCGTAGAAGTCGCGCTTGGTCGGGAAGTAGTGGAAGAGGAGCGCCTTCGAGACTCCCGCCAGATCGGCAACCTGGTCCATCGAGAAGTCGTCGTAGGGCCGCTCGGTGAAGATCGAGCGCCCGACCTCGAGCAGTTGGGCGCGCCGCGTAGCCGGGGCCAGCCTCAGCACCTTCACGTCAATGAGCCATTCTACGGCGCTTGTTGACTAATGGTCAGCAACCTCCGTAGCTTATCGACCAGAGGTCAACAACCTGTGATGAGCACCTCCGACCAGCGCGTCCTGGTGATCGGCGCCGGCTTTGCCGGGCTCGGCATCGCCGCCGCGCTCAAAACGCGAGACATCGCCTTCGAGGTCGTCGAGCAGGCGGACGACCTGGGCGGCAACTGGTACCGCGGCGTCTACGAGCGGACCCACATCATCTCCTCGCGCGACAGCACCGGCTTCGCCGATTTCCCGATGCCGCGCGACTATCCCGACTTCCCGAGCCGGGAGCAGGTGCTCGACTACCTCCGCGCCTACGCCGAGCACCACCGCCTGCGCCCGCACATCCGGTTCCACACGCGCGTCATCGAAGCCAGGCCGCTGCGGCCGGACGGGATGACGGGGTGGCGCGTCCGGCTCGAGACGCCGGCGGGCGAAGAGATGCGGACCTACCCGGCGGTTGCCGTCTGCAACGGCCACCACTGGGACCGCCGGCTCCCCGAGTACCCCGGCCACTTCAGCGGCAAGACGCTGCACTCCAAGGACTACCGGAACCCGGAAGACTTCGCGCCGGGCCCGGTGCTGGTGGTGGGCGCCGGCAACTCGGGCTGCGACATCGCGGTCGAGGCGGCGCGCGCCGGCCATGAAACCTACGTCTCCATGCGCCGCGGCTACTACTTCCTGCCCAAGACCCTGTTCGGCGTGCCGACCGCGGAGATGGAGGTGCCGCTCCTGCCCTTCCCCCTGCAGAAGGCGTTCCTCAAGCTCATGCTCCGGGTCGCGGTCGGCCCCAACCGCCGCTACGGCCTGCCCGATCCCGATCACGACCTCTTCGACCACCACCCGATCGTCAACTCCGAGCTCCTCTATGAGCTCCGCCACGGGCGGATCCAGGCACGGCCGGACATCGACCGCCTCGAGGGCGACCAGGTGCGCTTCGAGGACGGCTCCTCGATCCGCGCCGGGACCATCGTCTGGGCGACCGGCTTCAACGTCTCATTCCCCTTCCTCGACCGGGCGCTATTCGAATGGGAGGACGGCATTCCCAAGCGGGTGGCGTCGCTGCTCCCGCCCGCGGTGGCCAACCTCTACCTCTTCGGCCTGCTGCAGCCGCGGGGGGGCGCCGGACCGCTGATCAGCGCCGGAGCGAAGCTGATCGCCGAGATGATCGGGACCCAGCGCCAGCTGGACCGGCCGCTGGCAGCGGAGCTGGCGCGCCTCAGCCCGCCGGCCGCGCGGATGCTGGTCGGAGTCCGCGAGACCCTGCGCCGGATTCGGGTCGCGAGCCTCTACCTGCGCTGGCTGCGCCTGCGCGCGCGCCGCCGCCCGGCGCAGCTGGAGGCAGCATGACCACGTTCCTGGGGCTCGGCGTCCAGACCCACGACCCCTGGCAGTGGCTGTTCGTCGCCACGGCGCTGGGCGTAGCGGGCGCGATCGCGCTGAGCTGGCTGGTCGGGCCCCGCCCGCGCTGGGCCGAAGCCGGTCTGGCGATCGGTTTTTGGAGCGTGAGCACGGCGCTGGTCGGGTTCATGTGGGATGTCGCCTGGCACGCTGACACCGGCCGTGACCGCGAGCTGCTCACCGTCCCCCACACGCTGATCCTGCTCGGCCTGTTCGGGATCCTGGTCGCGGCCCTGGTCGCGGTCTTGCTCGCGAGCCACGACCGAGCCGAGACCGGGTGGCGCCGGGGCCGCCTACGGGTGCCGTACTCGGCGCTGCCCCTGGCCGCGATCGGCGTCGGCGCACTGGTCGGCTTCCCGCTCGACGATCGCTGGCACGCGACATACGGGGTCGACGTCACCATGTGGAGCCCGACCCACCTGCTGATGATCGGCGGCGCCTCCCTGGCCCCGATCGCGCTCTGGCTGATGGCGGCCGAGGGCCAGGTCCGACGGTCGGTCCTGCTCAACGGCGGGGCGGTTCTGATCGGGCTTTCCACGTTCCAGCTCGAGTTCGACATGGCCATCCCCCAGTGGCAGCTGCTCTTCCACCCGGTGCTCGTCGCCGCCGCCGCCGCCATCGGCCTCACCGCCGCCCGCGCCGCCATCGGGCGCGGGGGTGCCCTGCTCGCCGCGGTCGGCTTCCTCGCCATACGGGCGCTCATGCTGCTGCTGGTCGGGGTCGCCTTCGGCTACACCTGGCCGCGCTTCCCGCTCTACCTGGGCGCGGCGGTTGCGGTCGAGCTCGCCTTCGCCGCCACCGCCAAGCGGTCACCAATCCTGCGCGGCACCGCCGCCGGCCTCGGCGCCGGGACCTTCGGCCTCGCCACCGAGTGGGCGTGGAACCGCCTCTGGTACCCGATGCCCTGGGGCGGTTCGGTGCTGCCCCATATCTGGATGGCGGTGCTGGTCGCAGTCGCGGGCGGTGTGATCGGCGTCGCTCTCGGGCGCGTGCTGGCCGGGCGCCGCCCGGGCGTCCCGGCCGCCGCGCTCCTGCTCTCGCTGCTGGCGATCGGCGTCCTCCTCGCGCTCCATCTGCCGGCCCGACACGCCGACGGCGCGCAGGGGACGCTGGCCCTCAACGGCACCACCCTCACGGTCACGCTTTCGCCTGCGGATGCGGCTGCCGGCAGCGACTGGTTCGCGGTTCTCTCCTGGCAAGGCCATGCGCCGGTCGCACGGCATCCGCTGCGCGAGGTGGCACCCGGACGCTACGAGGCGACCGGGGTGGAGACCGGCGGGGCCTGGAAGAGCATGGTCTTCCTCGCCCGTGGCGACACCATGGAGGGGATCCCGATCTACATGCCCGCCGACCCAGCGTACCGCCAGCCGGCGATATACGCGACGACCGAGCCTCAGCCATTTGTGCCGTCCCCTCAGCTGCTGATGCGGGAGGCCCACGGCGGAGCGCCGACCGTCCTCTACCTGGCTTCGGCCAGCTTCCTGGCCATGATCGGGATCTGGGTCGCCAGCCTGCTCCTCGCCTGTCGCGCTTACGCCGCCCAGGCCGGGGTGGCGGCGGAGTCGAAGGCGAGCCCGCTCGTCACCTGGCGCGGAGGCCCGGCGGCCGGCGAGGCTGAGGGCGAGGGTGCCGCCGCACCGCCGCCGGCGAGACCGACCGTCCAGAGCTGAAAGCCGCCCCCGGCGTCGGGCGCCATGTACGCGAGCTCGGTTCCATCCGGGGAAAAGACCGGGGCGGCCACCAGCGGTCCCGTCGCCAGCACCTGACGGGGCCCGAGCCTGAAGCTCGCGGCCAGCAGGGGCGCCAGCTCGATGGTCGTGTTGCCGGCCTGGGGATGGCTGCACACCATCGCCACCATGGTGGCGTCGGCCGAGAGCGCCGGCTGCCCGCAGTCATCTTCCGGCGCGGTCAGGGGCGCGCCCGAGGCCAGCGCCCGGGACTGGATCCAGAGCTGTGAGTAGACCGCGCCTTGGTCGGAGATCTCGTACTTGCTGTACAGGAGGCTGCCCGACTTGAGCGGGATCGGCGCCACGTCGCCGCCGGTGTAGTGGTTGGGCGCGGTCCAGGGGTGGGCCGTCCCGCCGCTCAGAGGCATCGAGTAGACGGCGAGATCGACCCGGTAGTTGTTGCTGGGGTCCTTGGGATCGAACGAGTAGAAGAGCGTCTGCGAGGGGCCGAAACGCGGATAGAACGACCAGTGGTTGTTCTCCACGATGCCCGAGGCGTTGTGGGTCAGCTGGCGGATGACGTGGCCGTTGGTATCCAGCAGGTACAGATCGGAGTGGTTGAGGTAGCGCCGGACGGCGACCAGCTGGCTGCCGTCGGGGGAGAGCGCGGGCTGGGTCCAGCCTTCGGCCTTGGTCAGAGACTTGAAGACGCCGCCCTGGAAGCGGTAGAGGGCGCCCCCTTGGGTCACATACATGACGCCCGGCAGCGCGACCGCCGCATGCTCGCCGCTGACCGGCCGGTGAGTCCCGGGCGGCTTGCCCTTTAGGGAGTCGAGGATCTGGTAGACGCTGACGCCGAAGATGACCATCCCCACCGCCAGGGCCGCCGCCAGCGCCCGCTTCATCGCCATGGCCTAGGGGAAGGTCTGCCGCACAAGCGGCAGGATCTGGTCCCAATTGGGCAGGACCACGCTCTGGTCGCCGATCATCCCTTCGGCCGTGTAGGGCGGGAGCAGAACGATCTGCTTCACGTTGGGACCCCCGATCTGGTTCACGAGCGGGAGCAGCTGCCGGATCCGGTCCAGCCCCATCGAGGTCTTGACCTCGCCGTTGAGCGCGGATGCGATCTCGGGCAGGGAGGCGGCGTTGAGGTGGCCGGCCTGGGCCTTGAGCGCGAGCAGCACCTGCTGCTGGCGGAAGGAGCGGCCGAAGTCCTCTCGGAGATCGCCGTGCCGCGAGCGCACGTACTGGAGCGCGTGGATGCCGTCCAGGTGCTGGGGCCCGGGGAGCACCGCCACCCGGTAGTAGCCGTAGGGATTGGTGGTGCCGATGTCGGCCGGATAGAAGTCGTCCATCACCGGATTGCTGACGTTGACGTCGACCCCGCCCAGCTTGTTGATCACGTTGACCAGCCCCTGCAATCCGACCCAGACGTAGTCGTCGACCTTGACGTGGAAGTTCGACTCCACCGCCTGGATCGCCGAGTGGGCGCCACCTTCGCTGTAAGCGGCGTCGATCTTGCCTTTGCTGCCGTTGGGCAGAGGCACCCAGAGGTCGCGCGGGATCGAGAGCATGGTCACGCTCTTGGTTTCGGGCACGACCCGGACAAGGATCATCGACTGCGTCAAAACCCGGTCCGACTGGAACTTGGAGTCGTCGTCGGATCCCAGCAGCAGCACGGTGAAGGGCGCGCTGGAAACCGCGACCGGATTCGGGTTGGGCAGCGTGCCCGAGGAGGCGGCGGTGGTCACCGCGGTCTGGAAGAGGGGAAAGAAGAAGCAGGCCGCACCCATCAGGCCGGCCAGCAGATAGCCGGCGAGGACCATGCCTATCTCCCGCCGTGTCCACTCCGGCGCGTAGCGCGAGCGCCGGCGCCGGATGCCCCCGATTTCCAACGACGGCCTGCTAAACGAGTTCGTGCCGAGACGCGGGACGCGAAGCGGCGGCGGCGAGGGCGCCCAACAGCGCCAGCACCAGGGCGATAACGGTCGCCGCCGGCTGCGGCAGCGAGAACCCGATCAGGGCATCGAGCGAGTAGGCCCCCGGTCCGGCCAGCCCGATCGCGACCAGCGCGGCCGGGATCACGAAGGGGAACTCGAAGCCACCCTTGGTGTTGAAGAAGCCGTTTGGGAGGTGGACGAGGAAGATCGCGGTCAGCATCGCCCCCGCGGCGAGAGCCGGACCGACCGGGTTCAACAACCCGAGAGCCACGAGCAGGCCACCGACCAGCTCCCCGATGGCGCCGATCCACGCCCAGTGTTGGGCCGGGCGCACGCGCTGGCGTTCGAGCATGGCCTGAAAGCCGGGGAGGCCAGGACCACCGAACCAGCCGAACATCTTCTGGGCGCCGTGCGCGGCGAGCGTGAGGCCGATCACGAGGCGGAGTAAGAGCAGGGCGAGCGAGATCATTTCTGCACCCCTCCTATACGAAAGTTGATATTCATAATGGTAATAAGTAGGCAGTGCCAGCGCCCGACTCGTATTCGAAGCTTATGGTCAGGGGCGCTGCCGCCGGGGCCGCGGCCACGGTCGGGATGTCGGCGCTGATGTTCGCCGCCCGGCGGGCCGGTCTGCTCGGTCGGATGCCGCCGGAGCGGATCACCGCCCGGGCTCTCAACCGGCTCGGGATCTCGCGCACCCGCACCCAGCAGGACATGATGGCCTCCGCGCTGCACATCGGCTTCGGCGCCGGCGCCGGGGCGCTCTTCATGCCGCTGGCCGCCCGCGCCCCGGTCAACCGGGTCTTGCTCGGCCTGCTCTACGGGACCGCGGTTTGGGCGGTCAGCTACATGGGCTGGGTGCCGGCCCTGGGCATCATGGCGCCGCCCTCAAAGGACCGTCCGGGCCGTCCGCAGACGATGCTGGCGGCGCACTGGGTCTACGGCGCCCTACTCGGGCTCGGCTCCGTCGAGAAGCACAAGGCTTAGTTCGATCGCGTGCTCGACCGCGCCGATGCGGTTGGAGGCGCGGCCCTCGCCCAGACGCAGCTCGCGGACCTCCGTCCGGCCGCAGCACGCGGCCGCGACATAGATCAGCCCCACCGGCTTCCCCTCCTCCGGGGTCGGGCCGGCGACGCCCGTCACCGAGAGCCCGAGGTCGGCCTCGAGCCGGTCGCGCACCGCCTCCGCCATCAGAGCCGCCACCTCGCGGCTGACCGCGCCCCTGGCTTCGAGCAGCGCGCGAGGGATACCGAGCAGCCGCTCTTTGGCGTCGTAGTCGTAGGTGATGATCCCGCCCGCGAAGACGTCCGCCGCGCCCTCCAGGTCGGTCAGCGTCGCCCCCAGCAGGCCGCCGGTGCAGGACTCGGCCACCGCCACCTTCCAGCCCCGTCGCTTGAGCTGCTCGCCGAGCGGCGCCATCAAGGGCGCGAAGGACGACCCCTCGACCATTCGAGCCTCAGGTCACGCGGTGGCGCCGGACGGCGATCACTCCGATCGCGGCGCCCAGCACCGCGAAGAGCGCCC
>DASUWN010000017.1:0-17595 GCA_036378395.1 Candidatus Dormiibacterota bacterium
GAAGGTGGTGGGCAGCATGACGGTCGAGTGGGAGGGCAAGCAGCTGACTCCACCGCAGGTCCGGCCCTTCGCCGCCTCCGGTGACCGCGCCATCCGCGAGCGCGCCTGGCGAGCCTTCTTCCAGCCCTACGTCGAGCACCGGGACGAGCTGGCCGGCATCTTCGACCGGCTCTACGAGCTCCGACAGGAGATAGCGCGCAACGCCGGCTTCGAAAACTACCGCGACTTCGCACACCAGCAGAAGAATCGCTTCGACTACACCCCTGACGACACAATCCGCTTCCAGGAGGCGGTCGAGCAGACGGTCGTGCCGGCGGTCGCCCGCATCCACCGGCGGCGGGCACAGGCGATGGGTCTGCCCGGCGAGATCCGGCCCTGGGACGCCATCGACAGCCATGTCGCGTCCCCTGATCCTCGCGGCCGCCCGCCGATCCGGCCCTTCGGCACCCAGGAGGAGCTGCTCGGGACGGCCCAGCGCGTCTTCGCCCGCGTCGACCCTGACCTCGGCGGCTACTTCCAGCGGATGGTCGACGCCAGGATGCTGGACCTGATGGCGCGGCCCGGAAAGCGTCCGGGCGGCTACTGCGCGACGCTCCCCTTCAAGCGACTGCCCTTCATCTTCATGAACTCGTCCGGCATTGCCAACGACGTCGACACGCTGCTCCATGAAGCGGGCCACGGCTTCCACGCGATCGAGGCCATCGAGCACTTGCCCTACCTCTTTCAGCGCCACCCTGGTTCAGAGATGGCGGAGGTCGCCTCGATGTCGATGGAGCTGCTGGGCGCGCCCTACCTCGAGCGCAGCAACGGCGGCTTCTATACGGCGGAGGAATACCGCCGGCACCGCGTCGAGCACCTCGAGGAGAGCCTGGTCGGGGTGAGCCACATCGCCAGCGTGGACGCCTTCCAACACTGGATCTACGCCTCGGGCGAGGGCGGTGATCGCGACGCCCGCGACGCCAAGTGGCTCGAGATCCGGGACCGCTTCCAGCCCGCGATCGACTGGTCGGGATGCGAGCAGGAGCGGGTCGCTCGCTGGTACGAGCAGCTCCACTTCTTCAGCTATCCCTTCTATTACATCGAGTACGGGATCGCCCAGATGGGCGCCTTCCAGGTCTGGCGGAACGCCCTCTCCGACCAATCGGGAGCGGTGGCCGCCTACCGCCAGGCCCTCGCGCTGGGCGGTTCGCGGCCCCTCCCCGATCTGTTCGCGGCGGCGGGGGCCAAGCTGGTGTTCTCGGCCTCGGACATGGCGCCGCTGGTCGAGCTGGTCGAGGAGGAGATCAGCCAGCTGGCCGAATAGCTCCCCTTAGTTGAGCCGCTCCACGATGATCGCCATCCCTTGACCGCCGCCCACGCACATGGTCTCCAGGCCGACCGTCTGGCCGGCCGTCTCCAGCCCGTTGAGCAACGTGCAGAGGATCCGGGCGCCGGTCATGCCGAAGGGGTGGCCGAGCGCGATCGCTCCGCCGTGCGGATTCAGCTTCGAGCGGTCGAAGGGATCGATGCCGATGCCGCGTGCGCTGGGAATGACCTGGGCGGCGAACGCCTCGTTGATCTCGACGATGTCAACGTCGTCGATCGTCATCCCGGCTCGCTTGAGCGCCCGCTTCGAAGCCTCGATCGGGCCCAGCCCCATGAACTCGGGCTCCAAGGCGGTCAGGCCGGTGGACACGATCCGCGCCAGCGGCTGGATCCCGAGCTCCTTGGCGCGGGTGTCGGACATGATCACGACCGCCGCCGCGCCGTCGTTGAGTGGGCAGGAGTTGCCGGCGGTGACGGTGCCGTTCTCCCGGAAGGCGGGCTGCAGGGTCGCCAGGACCTCCACCGTGGTGCCGGGCCGCGGCCCGTCGTCTTTGCTGAACGTCTCGCCGCTTGGCAGCGGCACCGGGATGACCTCGCGGTCGAAGAAGCCGTTGTCGCGCGCCTCGACGGCGGCGTTCTGGCTCTGCATCGCGAAGCGGTCCATCTCCTCGCGCGAGATCTTCTCCCGCGCGGCGACGTTCTCCGCAGTCTCCCCCATGGCGATGTAGACGTCGGGGTACTCCTCGTCGTTTCCCTTCTTCAGCCGCGGATTCTGGTTGTCAGGGAGGTCGGAGCTGCCGTTGGCGAAGCGGGAGACGGACTCGACGCCGACCGACAGGAAGACGTCGCCCTCGCCGGCGCGGATGGCGTGCGCGGCCATGCGCGAGGTCTGGAGGGAGGAGGAGCAGTAGCGGGTGATCGTGCAGCCGGGCGTGTCGAGGCGGGCCAGGATGCTGACGACCCGACCAAGGTTGAAGCCCTGCTCACCTCCCGGGAGCCCGCAGCCGCAGATCAGGTCATCGATCATCGGCGGCTCGATCTGGGGCACCTTCTCGAGGACCTTCTGGGTCACGTAGGCGGCCAGGTCGTCGGGCCGGACGTCGACCAGGTGACCTTTGAAGGCGCGGCCGATCGGGGAGCGGCCGTAGGCGACGATGACGGGCTCGGGCATGCTGTAACTCCTCCTGCCGCGATGGTACGCGGGGTCAGAATCCCAGCTGTTTGTTGAGCGGCATCCGGGCGCCGCGACGGCCGGGGCCGAGTCCGGCTCGAAGCAGCAGCCGGATCGCCAGCGCTCGGTGGGGCCGGTAGGGCTCGAGCAGCTCGAGCATGCGCTCGTCGTCGCCGCGCGGCTCGCCGGCGAGCGCGTAGGCCACCACGTGGGGCAGGTGGTAGTCGCCCACGCTGACTGCGTCCAGGTCGCCCAAGGCCGTGACCGCGACCTCAGCCGCCGTCCACTCCCCCACCCCGGGCAGCGCCATCAGTCGCTGGCGCGCCCGAGCCGGCTCCATCTCCACCGCCTCCTCGAGCCGGCCGGCGTAGGAGGCCGCCCGCCGGATGGTCTCCGCGCGGCGCCGTTCAATGCCGAAGCGATGAAAGACCTGGTACGGCGTCGCCATCAGTCGCGCCGGCGGTGGTGGAACGGCCAGTGCCGGCGCCCCTGGCGGCCGGGGCGCGTGCTCGCCGAGGGTCCACACCAGGCGCCGGTACGCCTGGCGCGCCTCCTCGCCGGGAACCTTCTGCTCGAGGACGGCGGGAATCAGGGCCTCCAGCACGGCGCGCGAGCGGGGAATCCGGACCCCCGGCTCCCGGCGTCTGAGCTCGCGGAGCAGCGGGTCCGGGGCCACGAACGCACCGTCCACGTGAACACCGGCCAGCTCCGACGCGTGGGCGACGGCCCAGGCCGCACCCGGGCCCCACGCCTCGACCGAGATCCGGCCCCGGGCCGCTGTCAGCCGCTCGGTCGCCGGCCCGTCTGGCGTTCGCGTCGCCCGCCAGACCTCGCCCGACCGGAAGCGCAGACAGGGATCGGGGGTCGCGTGGGCGAGAGGGGCCAGCGTCGCCACCAGGTCGATCGGACCCCCGGCCGCAAAGGTGGACTCGGCGTCAGCCACGACGTCAACATATTGCGGCCATGAGACGCCGGATCCAGATCGTCTTCTTCCTGCTCTTCGGGGGGCTGTTCGCCTTCGGCGTGCTCGGCGGCATCGGCTCGACGGCGCTGGGCTGGAACGTCACCACTGCCGACCGGACCCAACCCGTCGCCACCGAAAACGGATGGCTGGTGGACGGCCTGACCACGGACGTCGTGATCAACCACGACGACTCCCTGCGCGTGACTGAGACGATCAACGTCGACTTCGCCAACCTGCAGAAACACGGCATCTACCGCGACATCCCGATCGTCTACGACTACGACGCCCACTACTTTCGCGTGCTCGAGATCTCGGATCTCCAGGTCAGCGACAACGGCAGCCCGGCCGACGTGGCGACCAGCCAGCGCGGAGGCGTCTACGAGCTGAAGATCGGCAACGCCAATCAGCTGGTTTCGGGCAAACAGAACTACCAGATCGCGTACACGGTCCGAGGCGCGCTCAACTCCTTTCCCGACCACGTCGAGCTCTATTGGAATGCCACCGGCAACCAGTGGGCGGTGCCGATCCAGCAGGCGGCGGCGAACGTGCACTACCCGTCGGGGTCCGCGCAGCACGCCGCCTGCTTCGAGGGCTACATCGGCTCGACCACGCCCTGCCAATCCGCCGCCGGCGCCGACTCCTCGGTCTTCACCGCGACCCAACCGCTGAACCCCGGCGCCGGCCTGACCGTGGTCGTCGGCCTCAGCCCCGCGGCCGTCGCCACACCGAGCCCGATCCTTCAGCACAAGCCGCGATCGCTGCCCGAGATGTTCCCATTCGACCTCCCTGACCTCCTCGGCTTTGCGGTTGTCCTCGGCGCCGGCATCGGATTGCTGGGCTGGTTCTGGTGGCGCCACGCCCGCGACCACGAGTACCGGACCGCCTACTACACCAACCACGACCCGGCCGCGCCGGACGACACCGCGCCCCTCTTCTCGCACCGTCCGGTGGTGCCCGAATTCGAGCCGCCGGATGGCCTACGTCCCGGCGAGCTGGGCGTCATCCTGGACGAGACCGCCGACACCAAGGACGTGACCGCGACCATCATCGATCTCGCGGCTCGCGGCTTTCTGCGCATCCGCGAGCTGCCCGACCAGGGGCTCTTCGGACGGAGCGACCACCAGTTGGAGATGACGCCCAACATCGATCCCACGCCTCTCAAGCCCTTCGAGCGAGTCATCTACGACGGGCTGTTCCAGGGCGGGCAGCGCCCGGCGGTCAAGCTCAGCGACCTGAGGGGCACCTTCGCCGACACTTTGAACGGCGCCGAGGACGCGCTTTACAAGGATGTCCTGGCCCAGAAGTGGTTCGCGTCCGACCCGCGCACAGCCAGGCTGCTGTGGCTGCTCGGCGGCATCGTGGTGATCATTGCCGGCGGGCTGCTGGCCGTGGTCTTGGGCGCCACTGCCGGACTGGGGTTGATCGGCGTCGCGCTGGTGATCGTGGGCGGCCTGGCGGCAGTCTTCCACAACCGCATGATTGCCCGGACCGCCGCCGGCCACGAACTGCTCTACCGGACGCTCGGCTTCCGGATGTACATGACCACCGCCGAGCGCTACATGGCGCAGTTCGCGGAAAAGGAGAAGATCTTCACGGCCGGCCTTCCCTACGCGATCGTGTTCGGCTGCTGCGACAAGTGGGCACACGCCTTCGCCGGCGTGATCGACGTCGCCGCTGCGGCCGGCGGCTGGTACGTCGGCGCCACGGCAATCAACGCGACCGACTTCTCGCGCAACCTCGAGGGCTTCTCGTCGACGGTGTCGAGCACGATCGCATTCGTCCCGGCCGCCACAGGCGGCAGCGGGTTCAGCGGCGGCGGCTTCAGTGGCGGCGGAATGGGCGGCGGCGGCGGGGGCAGCTGGTAGCTAACCGCCGAGCATCGAGGCCAGCGTTTCGCGCAAGCCGGCCAGGGTCGGCGGCTTGACCACGAAACCGTCGGCGCCGACGTCGCGCCAGCGGGTTTCGTCGCTCTGCGAGATGCTCGCCGAGAAGAGCAGGATCGGCACCTTGGCCAGCCGCTCGTCGGCCCGGAGTCGCTGCGTCAGCTCCAAGCCGCCGAGGACCGGCATGTGGATGTCGGAGATGACCAGGTCGGGCGGCTGGTTGTGGGCCGCCTCCAGCGCCTGAGCCCCGTCCGCGACGATTGTCGAGTCGTAGCCCAGCGTCCGCAGGAAGACCTCCATCAGGCGCCGGATGGTGGCGTCGTCGTCGGCGACCAGGATTCGCTTCATCCGTGTCGGGACTCACTAGTCGCGGGCACGGATTCGGCGTTCGGGACGGCTCACGGGGACCACGAAGCTGAACGTCGACCCCTTGCCCAGCTCGCTCTCGGCCCACACCCGGCCGCCATGCATCTCGACGATCTGGCGTACCAGCGGCAGCCCGAGACCGGTGCCGGCGATGAACTCGCGGTCCTTCGACTCATGCCTGGCGTAGCGCTCAAAGATGGTCTCCATCGCCTCGGAGGGAATGCCGAGGCCCTGGTCCTGGATCCGCACGACGATGGTGTCGCCTTCGCGGATCGACGTGGTCTTGATCAGTCCGCCGTTGGGCGAGTACTTGATCGCGTTGCTGACCAGGTTGGAAACCACCTGGGTCAGCTTGTCGGCATCGGCCTCGATGGTCCCGACGCGGTGATCTAGCTCGGTGGCGACTCGGTGGCGCTCGCTGCTGGTCGCGAAGCGATCGACCACTTCGGCCAGGATCCGGTTGAGATCGGTCGGCCCGTAGTTGAGCTGCATTCGGCCGGATTCCATCCGGTCGAGGTCGAGCATCTCGGAGACCATGCGGGTCAGCCGCTGGCCCTCGGCGTGGATCTCGTTGGCGAACTCCCTGACCTCCTCGGGCGAGAATTGCTGCGCCCCGAGGAGCTCGCTGAAGCCCATGATTCCGGTCAGCGCCGTCCGGAACTCGTGACCGACCAGCGACACGAAGTAGCTCTTGGCGTTGCTGGTGCGGTCGAGCTCCTCGATCGCGCGCCGCTGCTGGGCGAGCGCCTCGACCAAACGATCCTCGGCCAGCTTGCGATCGTTGATGTCCTCGACCATGGTCACGAAATAGTCGATCTGGCCGTCGGGCCTGAACACGCCGGCAACGGTAAGCAGGCCCCATTTCTGCTCGGCGGCCGCGGTCAGGAAGCGCTTCTCAACCGAGAAGACATCGGTCTTGCGGCTGGCGACCGCCGCGTACCCGGCCAGGGTCGTGGCGAGATCGTCCGGGTGGGTGACGTCGAGGTTGGTGTGCTGGATGAGCCACTCCGCGGGGTGTTCGAGGAAGCGCGCCAGGGCTTCGTTGACTTCGAGGATCCGGCCCTCGGACCCGATCAGTGCAACGCCGATCGGCGAATGGGAGAAGACCGCGGCGTGGCGCAGCTCGCTCGAACGCAGCGCCTCCGCCTGCCGGCGGACGATCGCCTCCTGCTCCTGGCGCCGCCGCTCCTCCTCCTTGCGAACCGTCAGGTCGCGGATCACCGCCACCAGCAGCGTGTCCTGCTCGCTCAACCAGGAGCCGCCGAGCGAGACCTCGATCGGGAATCGGGCGCCGTTGCCCTTGAGGCCGGTGCACTCGTGCACCACCCGGATGCTCTCGCCCGGCCGGCTCAGCGCCCGCCGGATGTCTGCCTCCAGGCGGGGCCGGTCCTCCGGCGCCAGAACGCTGCCCACGTCAGCGCCCACCAGCTCCCCGGCCCGGCGCACGAACATCTGGGCGCAGGCGAGGTTGATGGATTGGATGCGACCCAGCTGGTCGATGGTGAGCAGGGCCTCGGCCACGTTGTCCATCACCGCCCGGGTCCAGGCCATGCCCTGGCGGTAGTCGTCGAGCAGGCGGTCGAAAGCCGAGCGGCCAAGCTCGCGCTCGGCCAGCGCGACCAGGTCGCTCAGCTGCTGGAGCTCCTCCTCGTTCAGCGTTCGCGGCCGGTGATCCATCACCGCCAGCACGCCGATCCGGTGGCCGGCGGGCTCGGTCAGCGACTGACCGGCGAAGAAGCGAACCCCGGGCACCGCCGCGATCAGAGGGTCGTCCGGCTGCGAGGAGGCGGCGTCCTCGACCACCAGGGCCCGGCGCATCAGCAGCGCGACGTCGAACAGGGACCCCGTCCGCGGCAGCTGCCGGATGCTGACGCCGCAGGCCGACTTGAAGTGGACGGTTTCGCGGTCGACCAGCCCGAGGACGGCGATGGGTACGTCGAGGTTGCGCGCGGCGAGCCGGGTGATGCGGTCGAAGCGCTCCTCGGGGGCGGCGCCGCCCAAGCCAAGCCGCTGGAGGCTCTCGAGGCGACCTGCCTCGTCGAGCGAGATCGGCTGCACGGCGAGATCCTAGTTCGGAAGGCCTGGAATCTGTGCCCCCAACTTGACCTCGATGCCGGCCGACCAGTGGCCGATCAGTTCTTGAGACGGCGTCGGGCCGGGCAGGCCGGTCCAGCACCTGGCGGGCGCCCGCCGGCAGCCACTCGCCGACCTCGATGTGGAGCTTGGCCGTGGTGGCCGGCGCCGGCGGCGGCCGTCGCGTCATCGAATAGGTCCGCTCCTCGCCGTCGATGGTGAGGCCGGCGTCGCACCACATGTAGGGCACCTGGCTGGCTCGTGCCGCGAGCGCAAACGCCTCGCTGTTGATATCGGCCGAAAAAATCCAGATCCCCGAGCTACCGTCGCCGCGGCGGACGTACGTCCGGAGGTTGAGCTCGATCGCCTTCTCGAGATGCGGCAGCCCCGGGAGGTCGACGGGAGCCTCAGAGTCGAGCTCAAAGGCCACGATCGTGAGCCAGGCCTTCTCCTCCGCGGTCTCCAACTCCAGCCCCTCCGGCAACCGCCGCTTGACCAGTGCCGGCGGCGCGCTCCAGGACACGAAGACCACCTCACCCCAGCGCTGGACCTGGAACGGAATCACGCGGGCAGGGGCGCGATCTCGACCGTGGCCTGGTAGGAGGCGGCGCCGCCCTGCGGATAAGCCGCAACGGCGGCGTCGGTCAGCACCCGCTCGCCGGAGGTCAGCGTGTTGAGGTCCGTCCAGCCGTCGTGCATCCACACGGTCCCGGAAGGGACGTCGGCGGTCACGCGCGCGCGCGCGATCATCGCTCCACTCGAATTGCGGATGCTGATCTCGCCGCCATCCGCGATCCCGCGCGAGCCGGCGTCTTGGGGGCTGATCCAGAGCGTCGGCTCGCGATCGGCGTCTCTCAGCGCCGGCAGCTGGCGGCCGTGGTCGTAGAAGCCGTGGAAGTGGGCGATGGTCCGCCCCTGGACGAAGCGCAGGCCGCCATTGGCTGGCTGGTCTTCAGCCACCGGCAGCGGCGGCAGGCCCAATTCGCGCGCCCGCTCGGAGTACAGCTCGACCTTGCCGCTGGGAGTCGGAAACCGCAGCTCGGGATGGGCGACCGGGCTCACGTTCAGCTTCAGACGGCCGTCGTTGGCCCGGATGCTTTCGACGCTGGCACCGGCGGCGGCGGGGGCTTCGAGCAACGCATCGATGGCCTCGTCGACCGACACCCAGGGAAAGAAGTCGTCGACCTGCAACCGGCGAGCAAGGCCCTGCAGCACCTCGACCAGCGGCCGCGCCTGGCCGCGCCGCTCGAGCGCGCGGTCCATCAGGTAGAGGTGGCCGTTGGTCATCTTGAATCCGCTCTCTTCCAGCCAGGAAGTGCCGGGAAGGACGACGTCAGCCAGTTCGCGGGCGGTCTCCTGCATGAACAGGTCGAAGGAGACGACGAGGTCGAGCTTCGACAGCGCGCTTCGTAGCCGGCTCGCGTCGGCGAAAGAGGAGAGCATGTTGGTGCCGAGCAGCAGCAGGTTGCGGATGCGCCCGTCCTCGAGGCCGGCCTGGATGCTCGACATCTCGCTCGGGATGCGGTGCTCGGGCGGAACGCTGCTCGGGGGCACCAGGGGTGCCAGGCCCGCTCCGTGGGATTGGCCCGAATGGCGCGGCCCCATGCCGGCACCGGGGCGGCCGAGACTTCCGGTGAGCGCGGGCAGGCAGGCGATGGCTCGGGAGGCGTGCCAGCGGTTGGCGGTCTTGTTCATCGAGCTGCCGCCGACCAGGATCATCGACCGCTTGCTGGCGGCGTAGGTGCGGGCGAGGCGCTCGATCTGTTCCGGCATGAGGCCCGTCTCCGCCGCCGCCCGCGCGGGCGTGTGCTGCCGCAGGTGCGGCTCGAGCTCGGCGAAGCCGACGCTGTGCTCGTCGATGAAGGCCCGGTCGTGGAGGCCCTCGCCGACGATCACGTGCATCATCGCCAGCGCCAGGTGGGCGTCGCTCCCAGGCCGCACGACGTAGGTCTCGTCCGCCTGCGCGAAGGCCTCGGTCTTGCGGATGTCGATCGCGATCACGCGCGCCCCGCGCCGGCGGGCGGCTGCGATGTGTGGCCCGGTCGTGGGCTGGCTGGCGAGGTTGGCGCCCCAGAGCACGATCAACTCCGAGTTCTCGGCCATGTCCGCAGCGGCATTGACCTCGGTGACTCCGGTCAGCCAGAGGCCGAAACCGCCGAGGCCCCAGCACACGATCGCGGGCTGCCACCACTGAACGCCGGCGGTGTGGGCGAAGCGCGCGGTCAGGAGACCGCCGAGGGCGCTGACGAACACGCCGTGGCCCGGCCAGACCGCCGTCTGGTGGCGCGGCCGGGCGTCGATCTTCTCCGCGATGAGGTCGAGGGCCTGGTCCCAAGTCGCCGGCTTGAGGTCGCCTCCCCGGCGGTCGCGTACGAGCGGGGTTTGGAGCCGGTTCGGGTGGTCGGGAAGGTCCTTCACGGCGCGCCCGCGGACGCAAAGGAAGCCGCGGCTGTCCGGGTTCTCGGGATCGCCCGAGATCGAGACCACGCGGTCCTCCTCGATCGTGACCAGCATCCCGCAGTAGGTGGGATGGCAGTTCATCGGGCACATGGTCCGGTGGATGTGCTGGGCGATCGGCTAATGATTGCGTTTTTCCAGAAATCCGGGCTATCGGAAGGCCGGATAAGCCCGAGTTTCCGGAAAACGGGGAGCGGCCTGACGGCTTCCTTACATCGCGGTGCCAGGATGGCGGCGTGCGCGTGATCCCAACCATCGGCGTCGTCTTCGCGGTCGCCACGGCACTCGCGCCGGCAGCACCGGTCGGGGCTGCCAACTGCGCGCGGACCACCACCGGGCTGGTCCCGATCCCTGATCTCCGGAGCAGCTGGAACGGCTATCCCGGCGGCCTCTACCCAGGGGGGAGCGACCAGCCGCCGCGGGCCTACGAGCAGACCGGCGGCGACGCCGGCCGCCGGATTCAGCCGGTGAACGGCAAGATCGCACTGCTCTCGATCGGGATGTCCAATGCCACACAGGAGTTCTCCGCCTTCGTGACGATGGCGCGCTCCGACGCCGCCCGCTCGCCCGCCGTGACCGTGGTCGACGGGGCCCAGGGCGGCCAGTCCGCCGATCGCTGGGTGGATCCCGGCGCGCAGCCCTGGCAGGTGGTCGAGGCGCGGCTCCAGCAGGCCGGAGCCCAGGACGACCAGGTCCGGGCGATCTGGCTCAAAGAGGCCGACCCCGGGCCGACCGACGTCCGAGCCTACGTGACTACGCTGACCTCCGAGCTCCGCCGGATCGTACTCAACGCCGCCGCTCGCTACCCGAACCTGCGCCAGGTCTTCGTCTCGCCTCGGACCTACGGCGGTTACGCCACCAGCCCACTCAATCCCGAGCCTTTCGCCTACGCGACCGGCTTCGCCGACCAGGCGCTGGTGGCCGACTCGGTCGCCGATCCCACTCGCCGGCCGTGGGTCGGCTGGGGTCCCTACATCTGGACCGACGGGACCACCGCCGGCCCGGCGGGCTTCAGCTGGACCTGCGCCGACGTGCAGCCGTCGGATGGAACCCACCCAAGCGCAGCCGGTATGGCGAAAGTCGCCGGCGCCCTCCAGGCATTCTTCGAGGGCTCCGAGTTCACGCCCTGGTACCGCGGAGCGTCGATACCCGGCGCCCCGGTGCCGCCGCTGGTCGCACCCGCCTCGGATGCCGGACGTTGGGCGAAGCTCGGGGTGGGGGTGGCCCTGGCGCTGATCGCAGGCGCGGCCAGCTTCCTCCTGCTGAGACGCGTGCTGCGGGTCTGACAGACTCGTGAGAGGTGCTCGACGCCCGTCCCCGTAAGAAGCTGGCTGTCCTCGCCTGCATGGACGCACGCCTCGATGTCCACAAGATCCTCGAGCTCGAGACGGGCGATGCACACGTCATCCGCAACGCCGGCGGTGTCGTCACTGACGACGCGATCCGCTCGCTGCTGATCTCGCAGCGGCTGCTCGGCACCGAGCAGATCGTGGTGATCCAGCACACCGACTGCGGAATGCTGAAGTTCACGGACGAGGAGCTCAGGCGGCAGATCGAGGCCGAGACCGGGGTCCGGCCCGAGTTCGCCCTGGAGGCATTCACCGACCTTGAGGCCAACGTTCGGCTGAGCCTCGCCAAGATCCAGTCGAGCCCGTTCATACCCCGGAAGACGCACGTGCGCGGATTCATCTACGACGTAGACACTTGCCAGCTCAGGGAAATCGCGAGCGCTTAAGCCTCAATTGAGGTCAGCCGCTGACCGAGGCCAACTTCCACTATCTCGGCGCTCTCGAGGCGTACCTGCCGGCGCCGTCTATGCCGGACCGGCCGGTTTTGCCGACGAGCAGCGGCGAGCGGAGCAGCAGCCGCAGCCGAGCTATCTGGTCCTGGCCGGCGACCCGATGGCCGGCCGCCTGGAATCCGACATGCAGAGCCGGGGCATCAGCGCGGAGCGCCTGACCTTCCGCTACCTGGTCCTCTTCGAGGACCTCTCCCAGCCGATCGAGCCCGCCGAACTCGGCGAGCCGGCCCGGTACGAGGGCGGGCCGTTGGCTGGGGCGCTAGGACTCGAACCTAGAATCTCCTGATCCAGAGTCAGGCGCCTTACCAATTTGGCCACGCCCCAAACCGCGACCGCTAATTCTATCGGCCGGGTATGGGGCCACCCTCCCGCGAGGTTGTCCACAGGCCTTCCCCAGCCGGGGACAAGTAGCCTACCCGCTTCGGCCTTACGCGGCCAGGCGGCCGGAGCCTCCCATCAGCAGCTCGAATCCGTCCATCAGCAGCGTGCGGGCGCGGAAGAGGTTGAGTGCCCAGCCCACGCCGAGCGGCCGATCCGTGAAGAGGCGCTGGTCGTCGGGGTTCCAGTACGCCTCGCGGATCCGCTCCCAGGAGGGGGGGCGGAAGTCGTAGGGGACGAAGCCGGCAACCTTGCCGTGCCAGGTACGCTCGCCCTCCGGTTTCGACATCTCCTGGGAGATCGCCGCTACCATCAGCGCCACACCCGCCAGTCTCGCCAGGCGCCGTAAGCGCCGCAAGGATCGCATAGCTTGATTATCCCGACCCGGGCAGGTGCCCGCCGAAACCACTGATGTCTAGACGTCTCCAACAATCCGCCGGCTGGCTCCGCTGGTTGACCCCCGGCCTCGAGGTCAAGCGCTGGCTCCTGCTCCTGATGGCCAGCATCCTGATCATCGACCTCGGCATCGCCTACTTCCTCAAGGAGTACTACCAGCACGCCTCGCTGCCCGGTGAGGCCTTCTTCCTGACCCTCCAGTTCATCCCCCGCTGGGGGCGCGGCCTGATCTTCGGCGTGCTCGGCATCGGGCTCCTCGTCCTGTCCTTCATCAAGCTCCAGCACTCGATGCTCGGCCCCTTCCTGCCCGGCAGCGACCGCAGCATCGCCGAGCAGATCTATGCCTTCCGCACTCGCAGCCGCGGCCCCCGGATCGTCGCCATCGGCGGCGGCACCGGGATGAGCACGCTGCTCCGGGGCCTCAAGGAGTACACGGCCAACATCGGCGCCATCGTCACCGTCGCCGACGATGGCGGCTCCAGCGGGCGCCTCCGCGAGGAGTACCGGATCCTGCCCCCGGGCGACTTCCGGCAGTGCCTGGTCGCCCTCGCCGACGCCGAGCCGCTGATGAAGGAGCTCTTCAACCACCGCTTCAAGGACGGCACCCTGAGCGGGCACTCCTTCGGCAACCTCTTCATCATGGCGATGGCCGACATCACCGGGAACTTCGAGCACGCGCTCCGGGAGTCGGGCAGGGTCCTGGCCGTGCGCGGCGACATAATCCCCAGCACCCTCCACGACGTGACGCTGGTGGCCAGCGTCAACGGCAGCATGGTCGAGGGCGAGTCCAAGATCCCGATGCAGAACGCGCCCATCGGCCACGTCTTTCTCAAGCCCGACAACGCCGAGCTCAATCCCGAAGCGGCGATGGCGATCATGAACGCCGAGGTGATCGTGATCGGGCCGGGCAGCCTCTACACGAGCATCCTGCCCAACCTGATGGTGCCGGGCATGGTCGAGGCGATCAAGGCTTCGCCGGCGCTCAAGGTCTTCGTCTGCAATGTCGCCTCCCAGCACGGCGAGACCGACAACTTCAATGTCAGCGACTACCTGCGAGTCTTGCTCGACCACGTCAAGGACTTCTTCTTCGACTTCGTGATCGTCAACTCCAACCTCAACCACACGCCGACCGGCGGTCAGTCGCAGGTGATGTTCGACTACCAGGAAGCCCAGCGCCTGACGCCGCACGCGCGCTTCATCGCGGCCGACGTCGTCAACACCCGGATCCCGTCCCACCACGAGCCGACCAAGCTCTCCCGGATCCTGATCAAGAAGGTGTGGGAGGCCTAGCCGGTCCCGACCCCGGCGTCCGGATGCGGCGGGTGGTCGCTTCCACGATCAGCACCGCCACCAGCGCATAAAGCAGCCCGGCCAGGGCATCCACGAAGTAGTGCTCGCCCAGGTACACGATCGCCAGCCAGACGCACAGGGTCCACACCACCAAGCCCAACGCGAGCACGCGATGACGCGCCCAGGCGTAGATGGCCGCCAGCGCCGGGAACGCGGCGTGGAGGGAGGGGAAGGCGGCGAACTGGTTGGGGTTGAAGCCGCGGTAGATGGGCGAGATCAGGTAGCTGACCCCCCACTTGGCGATGGTCGCGTCATTGATCTTCCAGACCTTGCCGTTGAACGAGTACCAGGGCGGCGCCGTTGGGTAGACGAGGTAGGTCACGAAGGCGAGCAGACACATCAGCAGCAGCGCGCTGATGAAGCGCCAGTAGAGATCGCGGCTCTCGGTCCAGATCACGAAGCCGACCACGATCGGGAGCGGGAAGTGCATGAAGTAGAAGAACATCCCGATCCAGTCCTGGATCGAGATCCGGCTCGGGTCGTAGAACTGCTCCTGAAGCCAGATGGTCGGGACCTGGCCTCCGAAGAGCGCCCGCTCCAGCCCCGACACGTCGTGGGGAGCCAGGCCCGTCTTGGCGGCAAACCCGCGCATCGCCTCGTAGGCCAGGAAGAGGATCAGGAAGGGCGTCCAGTCTTTGACGAACTGACCACCGCGGCCCATCGCCAGGGCGATCAGGAGGAGGGCGAGCACGACCCACTCGGGCTCGATCTCGATCCCGCGCCAGAGCATGACCCCGAAGATCAGCGCGAGGTAGGCGACGCTCCCGACCAGGAGCAGCCGGGGCGAGACGCGGGGTCTAGCGGGCGACTGCGACAGCAGCGATCTCTACGGTTACGCCCAGCGGGAGCGAGTTGGTTCCCAGCGCGGCGCGCGAGTGGCGCCCGGCCTCGCCAAGGACCTCGACCAGCAGGTCAGAGCAGCCGTTGATCACCGCCGGCTGCTGGTCGAAGTCGTCGTCGGAAAGGACCCAGCCCTGGACCTGCGCGACCTGCTCGATCCGCTCCAGGCCGGCGGCGGCCTCGAGCTGGGCCAGGATGGCGATCGCGCAGGCTCGCGCCGCCTGCTGCGCCTCCTCGACCCCAACCTGCGAGCTGACGCGGCCCGTGTACAGCTGGCCGTCCGGGCGGCGGGGAATCTGGCCCGCGACGTAGATCAGCGAGCGGCCATCGCCGATCGGGATCACGCGGGTGGGGACGTAGTTGGCGGCCGGCGCCGGAGCGGCGGGCAGGTGGATCCCAAGGTTGCTCAGCCGCTGAGTAGGCGTCGTCACCGACTTGAGTCTAAGTTGGACCCTAGGAGGGCCATTGCTCAAGTTCTACCCCGACCACGTGCCGGCGCGGGTGCCCCGCCTCTTCGGCGACATGCTGGCGACGCTCTGGCTGGTCGTCTGGGCCGTCGCCGGCCTGACCGTCTACCAGGTCGTCGAGGGCCTCCAGAGCGTATCCAACGGCATCACCGGCACCGGCCGCGCCCTCGACTCCTGGATCGCCTCCTTTCGCAACGCGGTTCCACGCGGGATTCCGGGCGTCAGCAACTTCTTCGTCGGCCTGGCCGACAACCTGCAGCACAACTCGGGCGACCAGCTGATCCAGTTCGGCGCCCAGGCCCACGACGCCATCAACACGCTGGCCCTGGCGCTGGGACTGATCACCGCGGTGCCGCCGATCGCGATCGTCTGCGGCACCTATGCCGCCCTGCGCTGGCGCGACGCCCGGGAAATGGGCTCGGCGCTGGCCTTCGTCCGGGCGGCCGAGCGTGGGGGGCGCACCGAGCAGGCCAAGGCGGTCCTCGCCTACCGGGCCGTGGCTCAGCTCAGCTTCACCCAGCTGATGCGCGCCAGCGACGATCCAATCGGAGACCTGGCCGCCCACCGCTACGACCCCCTGGCCGCGGCCATGCTGAAACGCGCAGGGCTGGAGTCGTTCCGGCTCTACGACCCCGGCGCCAGGCGTCTAAAGACGCCGGGACCGGGCTCGCGTGATGTAGGCGGCGAAGGCGAGGACGAGGACCACCGCCGCGCCGGTACCGAGCGCCAGGTAAGGCGCCTCGGGTCCGGTGAGCAGTCCGACTAGCCAGTTCCGCGAGACGCCGGGAGATGCCGTCGTCGCCGGCGCAGGCGAAGGTACCGGCGGAATCGGCTGGGCGGCTCCCTGCGGCTGCCCGCCGGTGTCGTGATAGGCGAACAGCATCACGGCATGGTCGGCGGGCCGGAAGGTCGCGATGTAGACGGTCGGCTGCTCGTCGGCGCTCACCGCCAGCGCGGTGATCGCGGGAACCGGCGACCGGAGCGACGCGAAGTGCTGGCCGCTGTCGCTCGTCGACCAGATGCCGCCGCGATCGGATGCGCCGCCGTCGCTGGCGGCGTAGTAGCGGTCGGGATGGCTGCTGTTGAAAGCCATCGCGGTGAAGTCGGTGGCGGGCAGGATGCCACCGCCGGTCACCTGCTGCCAGGTCTTGCCACTGTCACCGGACTGGTAGAGGGCGGTATTGGTGCCCATCAGCAGCGGCCGGGTGTCGGACTTGGGTGGCGGCGGGCCCGAAGCCAGCGCCGAAACCATGTTGCCGGCGGTGGTGATGCCGTTAATCGGGTTCCAGGTGGCGCCCCCATCGGCGCTGGCGTAGAGCGGCAGGGCCTCGTTGCCGTGGCTGGCATCGCCGCCGGCCACCAGCTGTGAGGGATCGCCGCCGGCCGCGACCGCGAGCGCCGAGACGCTGAGTCCAGCGAGCCCGGTCGAAGTCCAGCCGGGGGTGGCGTCCCGGCTGACGAAGAGGCCGGCGTCGGTGCCGACGAGGGTGAACGACCTGGCGAATCCGAAGCTCCGGCCGGCCACCTTCTCGGTCCCCGCCTGACCGCTCCAGGTCTGGCCGCCGTCTGCGCTTCTCAGCACACCTCCCGCTTCCAGCCCGGCGTCGACCGTGCTCGGCTTGTACGGGTTGAAGGCGATCGTGAGCACGGCGTGGGTGTCGCGGTGGACGAGC
Source organism: Candidatus Dormiibacterota bacterium (assembly GCA_036378395.1). Classification (GTDB taxonomy): domain Bacteria; phylum Chloroflexota; class Dormibacteria; order Dormibacterales; family Dormibacteraceae; genus DASUWN01. The sequence goes on from DASUWN010000017.1 coordinate 17,125, forward strand.
CGCCAGCTCTGGCCGCGGTCGGTGCTGCGGTAGATGGCGCCGGTCGGGGTCCCGGCGAGGACCAGGCCGCTGTCGGCGGGGCTCACCGCGAGCGCGAAGACGGGTGCCTCCAGCTGCTCCGGTAGGCCGGCGAGCATGACCCAGGCGTTGTCGTTCTGGGCCGCCGAGGCCAGCGTTGAACCCGCCGCCAGCCAGGCGCCGACGAGCAGTGTCGCAACAAGACGCGTTGGGATCCGCGACACGGACGACGGGATTATGGCGGATCGCGGCTCCCCGCGCCAGTCGCGAGCTGTGGACTCGATCCGAGGCCGGTTTGGGATTTTCCAAGCCCGACGGCTACAATCCCCGTCCGTGGTGGGGAGAGCTGGTCGGGCCCTGGAGCGGGCCCTTTTCAACCCAGATCAACTCGCATCGAGCACGGTGCTGCTGCTGGCCCTGGTCCCGCCAGTTATCGCAGGCTAGGTTTTTTTC